>CAMJOE010000007.1:0-39784 GCA_946407485.1 uncultured Prevotellaceae bacterium
TACTTCTTCTCGAACTTCTCTACGACAACCTTCTTGAAGTTGGGAGCCAACTCGTCGGCAACAAGGTTGATGGTGCAACCGCCGAAGCCGCCACCCATGATGCGACTGCCGGTAACGCCTTCTTCCTTGGCAACTTCGTTGAGGAAGTCAAGCTCTTCGCAGCTTACTTCGTACTCCTTGGAAAGGCCATAGTGGGTTTCGTACATCATCTTGCCTACAGTCTCGTAGTCGTCCTTCTTGAGGGCATCGCAGACAGTGAGCACGCGAACCACTTCACCAATGACGTAGCGAGCGCGCTTGTACTCGTCCTCAGTGATTTGGCTCTTCACTTCCTCCAGCATATCGTAGTTGGCATCGCGAAGGCTCTTCACCTCGGGGTGAATCTTGCCGATAACCTCAGCAACGTGTTCGCACTGGAGTCGGCGTTCGTTGTAGGGAGAGCCCTTCAGCTCGTGCTTAACACAGCTGTTGACGAGGATGAGCTGATAGCCCTTGGGATTCCAGGGGAAGTACTCGTACTCACCGCTACGGCAGTCGAGACGCAGCAAAGCACCCTTCTTGCCGAGGCAGCTGATGGCCTGGTCCATGATGCCGCAGTTCACGCCAACATACTTGTGTTCTGTGCGCTGGCCAACCTTAGCAAGTTCCATACGCTCAATCTTGTTCTCGCCCCAGAGGTCGTTGATGCCGAAAGCGTATGTGCTCTCGAGGGCAGCACTTGAACTCATGCCTGCACCAAGGGGAACATCACCGGCAAAGGCTGTGTTGAAGCCCTCTACGGGAACACCAAGAGCCATCATCTCACGGCAAACGCCGAAGATGTAGCGAGCCCATGTGGCAGAGGGGCCCTTCTCGTCGTCCAGGCAGAACTCTGTGTAGTCCTTGAGGTCGATGGAGTAAGCACGAACGTTGCGAGTGCCATTGGGCTTGATTTCAGCAATGATGCCCTGCTCTACGGCTCCGGGGAATACGAAACCATTGTTGTAGTCGGTATGTTCGCCAATAAGGTTGATGCGGCCAGGGGAAGCATATACGTTGCCTGTTGTGCCGTCGAAGTGTTTGATGAAACGACTTCTTACGTCGTCGATAGTAAGTTTCATAATGTTATCAGCCCCTCTCCCTAACCCTCCTCGGATAGGGGAGGGAACTGCATGCAGGGGTATGGCAGTTTAATTATAAATAATGTGTGATTTAATCTACTTTGATGTCCTTGTTGACGTTCTTGCAGCCAATCAAGCTATAGTAAAGCATGTAAACGAGCATGGCGATAACCAGCCAGTAGCTGTTCATGTAGCCAGCGCCTTCTGCAATCTTTTCCTGAATCCAAGGCATCACACCGCCACCGACAACGAGCATCATGAAGATACCAGAAGCCTGCTCAGTGTACTTGCCAAGTCCTTCTACTGCCATGTTGAAGATGCAACCCCACATGATGCTGGTGCACATACCGCAAAGCACGAGGAACAGACAGCTCAAGGGAACCTGGAACATAGCGAAACCGTCGGCTGCACTGTAGCCGGGCATGCTGATGGTGGTTGTCTTGGGAATAGAGATGGCGATGAGAATCAAGATGATAGCAATGCTGCTCATGGTAATCATCTGTGCACGGCTGCTCACCTTGCCAGAAACCAAAGTGCTGCTGAAGCGGCCTACCATCATAAGCAACCAGTAAATGGCAGCAATGGCACCACCGATGGCTGCACCATTCACCGTGATGCCAGCACCCTTCTCGGTAGCATCAGAGAGATAGAAGATAACCTGTGCGGGGATGCCAATCTCGATACCTACATAGAAGAAGATGGCTATGGCACCAAGCACGAAGTGACGGAAGTTCCAAGCACTGTGCTCATAAACCTTCGTGTTACGTTCCTGAGCGGGTTCAGGAATGGTGAGGCTGGCAATGATGATGAATGCAAGGCCGAAGACACCCATTGCGATGAAGAGCAGGGGAGATACGTCGGACATAGCAGTCTTGTCGGTAACAGTACCAACGAGGGCACCTACCAGCAGAGGAGTCAATGTGCCGGTCAGGGAGTTCAGTGTGCCACCGGTCTGGATGAGCTGGTTACCCTTGTTGCCACCACCGCCAAGCATGTTCAGCATGGGGTTTACAACGGTGTTGAGCATACATACACAGAAGCCGCAAACGAATGCCCCCAGCAGATAAACGTAAATGGCAGAACCCTGCAGGAACTCGAAGCTGCTGAGGTACTGGATGCAGATGCCAATGAAACCGACTGCAAGGGCAGCGAGAGTGGTCTTCTTGTAACCAATCTTAAGGAGCATCTTGCCTGCGGGAATACCCATGAACAGATAAGCCAGGAAGTTCATGAGGTTACCGGTCATGCCTGCCCATTCATACTGGTTCTTCCAAATGGTTCCGAATGGAGCGGCCATGTTAGTTACGAATGAAATCATCGCGAAGATGAAACACATTGTGATAATAGCAACAAGATTGCTATTCGATTTTGTTTGTGACATAATGTTTAGTTTTGAATTTATTAATTTGTTTATTTTATTCTATTCCGAATTTGTAGATTGTCTTCTGCCTGTATATCTCGCCAGCCTTGAGAATGGTGCTGGGGAAGTAGGGACGGTTTGGTGAGTCGGGGAAGTGCTGAGCTTCGAAGCAGAGGGCAGAGTACTTGGGATAGGTTGCCCCTTGGTTGCCTGTGAAGCCGCTGTGCCAGTTGCTTGAGTAGAACTGCACACCAGGCTCTGTGGTCCACATCTCCATCTTTCGGCCACTATTGGGTTCGACGCACTTCACAGCATACGACAGTTCACCTGGCTCTCTCTTGTTCAAGACGAAGCAGTGGTCATAGCCTGTGCCGTTGACAATCTGCTGACAACTTGTGTCACCTATGCGTTCACCTACAGCATGAGGTGTGCGGAAGTCGAATGGTGTGCCTTCCACCTTCAGGATTTCACCTGTCGGGATGGATGTCTCGTCGATGGGAATGAAAAAGTCCGCATTGATGGTGAGGATGTTGTTGAGTGCCTCAGGTGTTGGGTTGGCAATACCAGCGAGGGAGAAGAAGCCGTGGCTTGTCATGTTGACGGGTGTCTTCTTGTTTGTTGTGCCACGATAATCGATGATGAGCTCATTGTCTTCTGTGAGGCTGTACTTCACGTTCATGTGGAGTTCTCCAGGGAAGCCTTCCTCATAATAAGCTGAGATGTAACGGAGTACAAGCTCGTGTTCATTGATTTGTTCAGCATCCCAGACACGTGCATGGAAACCAGTCGGTCCACCGTGCAGGTGGTTAGGTCCATTGTTGATGGCAAGGCTGTAGTCTTTGCCATTCATCACGAAATGACCTTTTGCAATGCGATTGCCATAGCGCCCAACAAGGGTTGATAGGAAGGGTTCGGGGCTGTTCACCATGTTCTGGATGGAGTCATGTCCCTGAATGACATTGGCCATCTTGCCTTCCTTGTCGGGAACCATGATGGCCATTATAGCACCACCGTAATTTGTGATGCAGACTTCCATGCCGTCGGAGTTCGTGAGGGTATAGAGGTCAGTTTCCTTACCCTGAATCACTGCTTGGAAGTTCTCTCTCTTGAGACCGGAAATAAGTTCTTTGTCCATAGGCGTAATGATAATTTACTATATTTGACTATTTATATATAATTACTGTTTATTCGCCTCAAAAAGGCCTTTTTCCTTGCAAATATAGCAAAAAAAACCTTCGCTTCAAAGGAAACGAAGGAATTTTAGCCGCTGATATGTTTTAGAGCATATCATTGCCTTGCCGAGTTTACTTTACTCGTATGAATTATGTTTTGAAATGTCGGATTTCGATGCTTGTCAAGTTAGCCGACTTAATGTTTTTTGTTTACCTGCTTCGTTTGCATGCTTCTGAGCAAGTCTGCCACCACGAAGGTACTGCCTCCGATGAAGATGAGGTCATCCTCAGAAGCGTTCACTTTAGCAGCCTGATAGGCCGAGGGGACATCATTATAAATTGAACATTTAAAATTGAAAATTGAAAGGGCAATTTCCGATAACCTTTCAGCAGGCATGGCTCGATGAACAGAGGCTTGGGTGAAGTAATAGCTGGCATCCTTGGGCAGCATGGAAAGCACGGTGCTGACATCCTTGTCGCTCACCATGCCAATCACGATGTGAAGACGCTTGTGCGGAGTCTGCTGCAGTTGCTTGACAATGTACTGCATGCCGCCGACGTTGTGTCCTGTGTCACAGATGCAGAGGGGCTTCTCTTTCAGTATCTGCCAACGTCCCATAAGGCCTGTCATCGTACAAACCTCAGCAAAACCTTTCTTGATGGCCTCGTCACTAATCTCGATGCCCTGTTCACGAAGCAAACGGATTGAGGTGAGAATGGTCTGCTGGTTCTTCTCCTGGCAAAGACCTTTCAACGCAAAGACCCTCTCTAACTCCCTCTTAAAAGGGGAGGAAATGAAGTCTCCCTTTAAGGGAGATTTAGAGGGTCTGTCTTCGGCAAAAGTGATGGGAGCCCCCACTTCCTTTGCCTTGTTCTCAAAGACAGCCTTCACCTCTTCGTTGATGTTCTCTCCAATGCAGACGGGGATGCCTGCCTTGATGATGCCTGCCTTCTCACTGGCTATCTTAGGGAGCGTGTCACCAAGGAACTGAACATGGTCGAAACTGATGTTGGTAATGACAGAAAGGACAGGCGTGATGATGTTTGTGCAGTCCAGCCTGCCTCCCAAACCCACTTCAATCACGGCAAAGTCCACCTTCTGCTCCTCGAAATACTTGAAAGCCAGGGCTGTGGCAAGTTCGAAGAAGGAAAAAGACCCACCCCAACCCTCCCTTAAAGGGAGGGAGTCCTCCTCCTTTAAAGGAGAGGCTTTCAGGTCTTTGACGAAGTCAACCACTCTCTTCTTGCTTATCATCTTGCCATTCACACGAATCCTCTCTCTGAAGTCTACAAGATGTGGACTGGTGTAGAGCCCTACGCGATAGCCTTGTGCCTGAAGGATGGCTGCAAGTGTATGGGTCACAGAGCCTTTGCCATTCGTGCCCCCCACATGAATTGTCCTGTAGCTGCAATGTGGATGGCCGAAGTGTTCATCAAGGAGAAGCGTGCCTCCAAGCCCCTCTTTATACGCCGCTGCCCCAACATTTTGGAACATCGGGGCAGAGTCGAACAGGTATTTTATAGCTTTCTCGTAGGTCATTCAAACATTTTCTTGAATCTGTTGAAGAAGTTGTTCTTTGCCGTTGCACCTGGCTTCATGTTGTCACTTGTGCGGAGTTTCTCAAAGGTTTCCTTCTCATCTCGAGACAAGTTCTCTGGGATATAGACACCAATCTGCACGATGAGGTCACCTGTGCCATAGCCGTAACCTTGCACGACAGGCAGTCCTTTGCCCCTCAGACGCATTATCTTGCCGGGCTGAGTGCCTGGCTCAATCTTTATCTTCACCTTGCCGTCGATGGTGGGAACCTCAGCAGAGCCTCCAAGTATTGCAGTGGGAACATCGAGCAGTAGCTGGTATTGCAGGTTCTGTCCATCACGAAGCAGTTCGGGATGTGGCTCTTCCTCGATGTAAACCTGTATGTCACCAGGCACACCATTCCAGCGAGCTGCATTGCCTTTGCCTCTTTCGTTGACCACCATGCCCTCTTGAACACCAGCAGGAATCTTGATTTCAACAATCTCTTCACCCTTGACGATGCCTTGTCCTCCACAATGCTTACACTTGTTTCGAATGACAGAACCTGTGCCACCACAAGCATCGCATTGTGTCTGTGTCTGCATGTGACCGAACATGGTGTTCATGGTGCGATAGGTGACACCCGAGCCATTGCACTTCGAGCATGTTTCCTTCTTGCCATCCTCGCTGCCACTTCCATTACAATGCGGACAGGTGACGTACTTGTTTATCTTGAACTTCTTGGTGACACCCGATGCAATCTCTTTCAAGTTGACACGCACTTTGAGCCTAAGGTCAGAGCCTTTCTCGACGTGCTTACCACCTCTGCCTCCTCCACCGAAGCCTCCAAAGCCACTGAAGCCACCAAAGCCTCCACCGAATCCACCTCCGAAGACTTCATTCATCATGCTGAAGATGTCGTCCATAGACATGCCTGCACCACCTCCGAAGCCACCTTGACCATTCATGCCAGCAAAGCCAAACTGGTCATAACGCTGACGCTTCTCTGGGTCACGCAGCACATCATAAGCCTCGGCAGCCTCCTTGAACTTCTCCTCAGCCTCTTTGTTGCCGGGATTGCGATCAGGGTGATACTTGATCGCCATCTTCTTGTAAGCTGCCTTTATCTCGGCATCCGTTGCATTCTTGCTGACACCAAGGACTTCGTAATAATCTCTCTTTTCCATAGTTTTTAATTCATAATTATTAATTCATAATTCAAAATCAGACTACGCCCTAAGTCATGTGAAGGAGAGAATTATGAATTATGAATTGAGAATTATGAATTGATAAAGTGAATCATGAATTGTGAATTATGCATTAACTTAAACTCCCACCACAACTTGTGCATGACGGATGACCTTCTCGTTGAGCTTGTAGCCAGTCAGTGTGCAATCCATCACCTTGCCTTTCAACTCGGGAGTGGGGGCAGGCAGCTGCGCCACAGCTTCATGCAGGTCAACATCGAAGTCAGCCTCTTTTGTCTCAATCACACTGACGCCTTGCTTGCCAAGTATATCCATGAACTTCTTATAGATAAGCTCGACACCTTCAAGCACAGCATTAACGTCGTCGGCACTCTTCATGTTCTTGAGAGCACGTTCCATATCGTCGATGACAGGCAGTATGGTAATGATGGTTTTCTCACCACCATTGAGGATGAGGTCCGTCTTCTCTTTGATGGTACGCTTGCGGTAGTTGTCGAACTCAGCTATCTTTCGCAGCAGTTGGTCTTTGAGGCTTGCAATCTCAGCATTAGCTGCCTCGAGCTGTTCCTCTACGGTCTGTTCCTTCTCTTCCTCCTGAACGTCCTGTTCGGTCTCAGAGGCAGTCTCCTCGACCGTCTCCTGCTGTGTTTCCTTCAATTCTTCTTCTTTCTTTTCCTCTTTCATTATTATAATATGGTTTGATGTTCTGCTTTAATGCATACAAGAAACGTGCCAATCGACGCTTTGTCAGTTGGTTGTGCCATACATTTTCTCTTTTAGTTCCTTGATGCCTTCGTTGCTGATGTATTCGTCATACTCCATAAGTTTATCGATTGTGCCTGTTGGAGTGAGTTCGATGATACGTGTGGCAACTGTTTCGATGAACTCGTGGTCATGGCTGGCGAAGAGGATGTTTCCCTTGAAGAGCTTGAGGTTGTTGTTGAAGGCCTGTATGCTTTCGAGGTCGAGATGGTTCGTCGGGGTGTCGAGAATCAGGCAGTTAGCGTTCTTCAGCTGCATGCGGGCAATCATGCAACGCATCTTCTCACCTCCAGAGAGCACGTTAACTTTCTTCAGGACCTCTTCGCCAGAGAACAGCATCCTGCCCAGGAACGCCTTGAAGTACACTTCGTTTCCCTCTCCAAACTGGCTTAACCAATCCACGAGGTTGAGTTCACTCTTGAAGAACTCTGTGTTGTCGAGGGGCAGATAAGCGGTTGTGATGGTGATGCCCCAGTTGAAAGTGCCTGCCTGGGCCTCTCTGTTGCCGTTGATTATCTCGAAGAGAGCGGTCATGGCCCTTGGGTCGCGACTCAGGAAGACCACCTTGTCACCCTTCTCGACCGTGAAGCTGACATTGTCGAAGAGTACCGTACCATCCTCACTGACAGCCTTCAGGCCCTCCACCTCAAGGATTTGGTTGCCTGGCTCGCGGTCCATCTGGAAGATGATGCCGGGGTATTTGCGTGTCGATGGCTTGATTTCCTCGATGTTGAGCTTCTCCAGCATCTTCTTGCGGCTTGTGGTCTGCTTGCTCTTTGCCACGTTGGCAGAGAAGCGACGGATAAACTCCTCGAGCTCTTTCTTCTTTTCCTCGGCCTTTGCCTTCTGGTTCTGAGCCTGGCGCAGAGCAAGTTGTGAGCTCTGATACCAGAAGCTGTAGTTGCCTGCAAACATGGTAATCTTGCCAAAGTCGATGTCAATGGTGTGTGTGCAGACGCAGTCGAGGAAGTGACGGTCGTGGCTGACGACGAGCACAGTATGTTCGAACTCACTCAAGTATTGCTCCAACCATTGCACAGTATCAAGGTCGAGGTCGTTTGTAGGCTCGTCGAGAAGCAGGTTGTCGGGGTTCCCGAAGAGTGCTTTTGCCAGCATGACACGCACCTTTTCCTTACCTGAAAGCTCGCCCATCAGCTGATAATGCTTGGCTTCCTTGATGCCGAGACCAGAGAGTAGGGCAGCTGCATCGCTCTCTGCCTCGTAGCCTCCCATCTCGGCAAACTTCTCTTCAAGCTCAGCCACGCGTATGCCATCCTCGTCTGTAAACTCCTCTTTTGAGTAGAGTGCCTCGCGTTCCTTCATCACGTCCCACATCGTGGTGTGTCCCATCAAGACGGTGTTGAGCACAGTCTCCTGGTCGTACTGGAAGTGGTCCTGCGAGAGGACACTCAATCTTTCGCCCGGACCGAGTTCGACTGTGCCTTTGCTCGGCTCAAGTTCACCGCTGATGGCCTTCAACAAGGTTGATTTGCCAGCCCCATTTGCGCCGATAACACCATAGATGTTGCCATTTGTGAACTTCATGTTGACGTCCTTGTAGAGGACACGTTTGCCGAATTGAACGGCGATGTTGGAGAGTGTAATCATCTTCTATTTATGCTTATTCTTTTGAGTTGTCTTGTTATGGTTTTAATTTAGACGTGTCTCGTTGAACATTTTAACGTGTTAAATTTTTTTTTTGACGTGTTAAGTGGAGCAACTTGACGTGTTATGTTTTTTACCTTATCCTAAGTATCTCTCCAACCTCGACTGCATGAGGCTCGTCCCACTTGTTGAGTTTGCAGAGTGCATCCAGTCTGATGCCGTATAGTTGGGCGATGTCGAAGAGGCTTTGATTGGGCTCCACGATGTGGATTGGCGTTTTCTTGAACTCCTTGGATGCGCACTTGCGTTTCTTCGAGAAGTAGATGAGGTCGCCTTCCGTCGGGGCGTAGTCGCGTGGCAGGTCGTTGTACTTGTATAGTTTGTGCAGGCTCAGGCCCGTCTTCTTGCTGATGGTGGCCATGTCGTCGCCTATCTCGACGATGATGAAGTAGTTCTTGTTGTTCTTGTAGATGACGTGACGCTGCCAGAATTCATCCACCGTCTTTGTCTGGGAGGCACTTGTCGAGGTCTTTGCTGAGCGGTACTTGCCGGTATCGAACTGATGCAGGTTGTACATCTCGATGACCCGAATCAGGGCGTCCGCATAGGTGGGACTGGTGGCGTAACCTGCCGCCTTCAGTCCTCTGGCCCATCCCTTGTAGTCTGTTCTGCCGAGTTTGTAGAGCCCTTGATAGCGCTTGCCTTGCAGGAACTTTGAATGGTCGATGTAGCTGTCCCTTGCGCTCTTGTACTTGCGAAAGCGGTCGTCGGGCCTGTCGTCGCTTTGCACGATGTAGGGGCCCGTCCATGAGCCGCCCACCTTGATGCCGAAGTGATTGTTCGCTTGGGTTGCCAATCTGCTTCTTCCTGCGTTGCTCTCCAGGAGACCCTGTGCCAAAGTGATGCTCGCAGGGATGTGATACTGGTGCATCTGCTCGACGGCCCAGTCCTTATATTTGTCGATGTACGACCAGAAAGCTTGATTCGTTCTTTGCCCCCTCGTGAAGAGGCAAACGCACAAAAGAAGGAAAGTGAGAATGTGTTTTTGCATAATACGGGCGCAAAGGTACAAAATAATTCATAATTCATAATTCATAATTCATATTTATTTTGTACATTTGCGCAGTATTTGACGAAAAAGTTCAACGTACAATGTTCAACGTACAATGATTTTGGCATGAAAGAGTACAAGATAGAGACAGTCGTTCGCATCTATGAACTGGCTGAACTGAGTGAAGAAGAACGTGAACTGGTCGAAGCAGCCATGATGGCGACGAATGGCAGTTATGCTCCCTACAGCAAGTTCCTTGTAGGTGCGGCGGCTCGTCTGCAGGACGGAACCATCGTGACAGGTGCCAACCAGGAGAATGCGGCCTATCCCTCTGGGCTTTGTGCCGAGCGGACAGCCCTCTTCGCTGCTGGGGCTCAGCATCCCGACCAACCCGTCGTGGCTCTTGCCGTCGCGGCTCGGAAGGGCAGACAGTTCATGGCGCGTCCCATCTCGCCTTGTGGCGCTTGCCGTCAGGTCATTTCGGGTGTGGAGGAACGATACGGCGTGCCCATCCGCATCCTGCTTTACGGCACGGAAGGTGTCCTTGTGAGCGAAGGCATCAAGCCTTTGCTGCCGCTCTGTTTTGTCGACGAAGATATGCGTTGACCCTTGTCTCCTGCCTTCAGCAACCGCTGAAAGCGACGTCCTCGAAAGCGAGGGTAGGGATGAGTTCCGTCTCCCAGGGGTCGGCATCGTTGCATGTCTGGCTCAGTCTTTGCCATACGTCGAGCATGTTTCCTGTAATGTTCATGCCGCTGACGGGCTGAGTGATGATGCCGTTTTCGATGAGGAAGCCCTCGATGCCGTATGAGAAGTTGCCCGTCACGGGGTCGCAGTTGCCCCCGTTGAAGTCGGTAACGAGGATGGCGCGGCTCGAGTCGGCCATCAATTCCTCCTTGCTCTTTGCCCCTTGCTCCATGATGAGGTGGTGCGTACCTTGTGTCGTGGGCGCCATGCCAAGCTTCTTACTCATCGGTGTATCAATGAAATAAGTCATCAGACGACCTTCCGTAAAGAGTTCTCTCCGCTGTGTTGCCACGCCGTCATAATCGAAAAGAGAGGCGCCGCGAGTGCCTGGGATGAGCGGGTCGTCGAGGATGTTGACGATGGGCGACACGACCTGCTGGCCGAGTTTGCCTGCGAGGAACGACGTCCGTTGCTGCAAAGCCTGCCCGTTCATCGCGGCGAGGAGGGGCTGCAGGAAGTTTCCGGCACATGGCGACTCCAGTATCATGCGGTATCGGCCGCTGAGTGCAGGCCTTTGTCCTATCTTTTGAAGCGTGCGTTTTAGTGCGGTGGGAGCGACACCCCGACGTGGCATCTGATGGAAGAAGAGGCGCGATTCGCCCCAGCCATCCATGGGGTGCTGGCCGCCTTCGCCTTCCACGGAGATGATGCTCGTCAGCGTGCAGTAGCTGCTTTGCTCGTGTCCGTCGAAGCCATTGCTGATGAGGTAATGCGCTTGATGCTGGCGATCGGCATAGCGCGTCTGCATGCTGATGATGCGTTTGTCTGTCCCCTCCACCTCCGACGCCGTTTCCTGCAGCAACTGTATCTTTTCCTTGGGAGCGATTTCAGAGAGCGAAGCGTCGAAGTTCTGCAGGTCTGGGCCGCCGCCTTTGTAGTAGCGGTCGGGGTCGGCAAGCGTCCGCGTCTCGTCGGGCTCCAGCAGTCGTGTGGTCTCGAAGGCTTCCCTGATGAACGTGCTGACGCTTTCCGGCCGCAAATCATTCGTGTAGAAGAAGCCGTCGCGACCGTCGAGATAGAGGTTGATGGCGAGCGAAAGCGACGTGGCTCGCAGCATCTTCTCCACCTTTCCGTCGCGGAGGATGATGTTGTCCTCATGGTTCTCCAGCAAGACAAGCTTGTAGTCGAGCTTCGCAGGCAACTTCAGGATTTCCTGCTCGGCGTGATATATTATTGATTGACCATTGACCATTGAACATTGACCATTAGGGGCGGTAGCAAATTATGAATTATGAATTGTGAATTATGAATTGCTTCTATCCCACGATTAGCTTGTCAATCAGCACCGTAGGCAAGCCTTGGCTGACCGCCACCTTCTGTCCTTCCTTGCCGCACATGCTGGCGCTGTGGTCGATGCGGAGATTGTCGCCGACCATGCTGATGCGCCGAAGTGCCTCCGGTCCGTTGCCGATGATGTTGAGGTCGCGCAGAGGTCGGGTCAGTTTGCCGTCCTCGATGAGGTAGCCTGTCTTCATGAAGAAGGTGAAGTCGCCTGCGCCGATCTGTACTTGGCCGTTGGTGAAGGACTGCGCATAAATGCCGCGCTTAACGCTTCGGATGATGTCTTCCTCCTTTGCTTCGCCCGGCAGCATGTAGGTTGACCGCATGCGTGGGATGGGCGTGCAGCGGAAACTCTCTCGTCTGCCGTTTCCCGTCGGCTCGACACCAAAGTGCTTGGCGCTGATGCGGTCGTAGAGAAAGCTGTTCAGCCTGCCGTTCTCCACGAGAACTGTCCTTTGTCCCGGGATGCCTTCATCGTCGAAGCGAAGCATTCCAGCGTCGTTCGGGAGCGTCCCATCATCGACGATGCTGATGCTGGGGTTGCATATCTGCTTGCCCAACTGCCCTGTGAAGATGCTGTCACCCGTGCGGATGAAGTCGGCTTCAAAGGCATGCCCGATGGCTTCGTGCAGCAGGATGCCGCTGCTTCCCGCGGCCATCACGACGGGCATCTCGCCTCCCTCGATCTGCGAGGCCGTGAAAAGGAAGTCGGTTCGCTGGATGGCTTCGCTGACAACCTCTTCCATAAGCGCGTCCGTAAAGAACTCCGCGCCCATCTGCATCATGCGTGTGGCATAGCCCATCTGCGTCTGCCCGCCTCGTTCCATCACGATACTCACGGAGAGAGACGTGCGAGGGCGGAAGTCGTGAAACGCCGTGCCGTCGCTGCCGGCGAACTGCACTTCCTGCATTCGCTGGGAAACGTAGGCCTTTACCTTTATGACGGAGGCATCCAGGGCGTGTGCTTTCTCCTCGACTTGCAGGAGGAGTTGGCGGACTTGGGCAGGCGGAAGGGACTGGATAGCCTCTCCAGTCCCCTCCAAAGGAGAGGTGAACTGCCACGATAAGGCTGTTCCGCCGTTGACTTTCGCAGGGTCTTGCAACCTCCCTCCCTTGGAGGGGGCGGGGGAGACTGCCGGGGTGAGGCTCCTCGCTGCCTTCATCAAAGCCTCTTCACTCAGGTCCATCGTGTAGGCATAGCCCGTCTCGGCGCCTTGGACGGCACGTATGCCGGCGCCATAAAGGCAGACTTGCTGGGCCTGACTCACCGCGCTGTCCTGCAGCACCATGCTGCTGATGCGCGTGTTTTCAATGAAGATATCGGCATAATCGCTGCCGCCGGAGAGGGCGGCAGCAACGACAGACCCTACTAAATCTCCCCTTAAAGGGGAGACTTGGGGCTTTGTTTCCTCCCTCTTTAAGGGGGAGTTAGAGAGGGTCTTTTTACTTATCAAGGTATTCAGCCAGTGTCTTGCCGAGTTCTTCGCCGCGAAGGTTGGCCTTGATGACCTTTCCGTCGGGGCCGTAGAAGATGGTTGCAGGGATGCCTTTGATGTTGTAGAGGTCGCTTGCTGCGCACTCCCAACCCTTCAGGTCGCTGATTTGAGGCCAGGTGATGCCAAGGTCCTTGACGCCCTTCTCCCATGCTGCCTTGTCGTTGTCAAAGGAGATGCCGACCACTTCGAAGCCTTTGTCCTTGTACTTCTCGTAGTTCGCCTTCACATTCGGCATTTCAGCGCGGCAGGGACCGCACCATGAAGCCCAGAAATCGACGAGGACATACTTGCCTTTTCCCACGTAGTCGGTGAGGTGGCACTCCTTGTCGTTGAGGTCTTTTCCTACGAAATCAACCACTTCAGCGCCGGGCTGCTTGTTCTTCTCGCCGCTGATTGAGGCTACGACAGGCTCAAGTGCCTTGCAGTCCTTATACTTGTAGTCCTTCAGGAAGCTTTCGATGAATTCCACTCCATACGAGTCGCCACCGGTACGCAGAAGGTAAAGAGGAGCCATGTTATCCTTGTTCTCCATGATAATCTGCTTTTGTGTGGCGATGATTTCCTCAGATATTTCCTCGTAGCGCTTGTCGAAACCATCCATCATATCCTGTGGAATAGCGCCGTTGTACTTTTCGTGAGCCTCGCTATACTCCTTCATGAGCTGCTCCATCGGGCTGCTTGCTATCTTCACACGCTCCATTGCATCAGTGAGTGCCATGTTGCTCTCAGAGCCTTTTGTGATGGTAGCTTCGCCATCCTTGATTGTTACCTCGATGGGACTGCCGTCTATGATGACGGTACATAGCGGGTTGCGTCTGTCGGCACTACGGCCTATCACGGCAACGACGGGCTCTACCGTGTCCACATTGAACGTGATAACGCCGTCGGCAAGCTGTCCTTCGTCGAAGGTCTTACCGTCGAACATACTGTAGAGGAACGTGGGCTGAGGGTCTCCGAGGTCGCCTTTCACCTTAATCTCTGTCTTTGTCTCGGCGCAAGCCACTAAGCAGATAGCGGCCAGCATAACCATAAAGAAATTCCTTTTCATAGTGAGTTTTTTATTGAGTTAATAGATTATTGTTGGCTAACGTCAAGCTGAAGCTTCATAGGCCATAGTTTGTGCAAAGGTACGCTTTCTTTTCTAATCTGCCAAACGAACAGGCATAAAAAACAAGTTGAGCTGTCAAAAAAAGCTAACTTGACTGCCCAACTTGCTCAACCTGTCACTTTAACTCGCTCAACCTGTCACGCCAATTCGCTCAAGTTAACATGTCTCGCTGCTCAACGCAACACGTCTGATTGCTTGCAAGTACATGAATATGCAATTGCAAGTTCATGTACTTTCAATTGCAACTACATGAACTTGCAAACTCTTTAACGTGTCGTGTTGAGTAACTAAACTCGAGGAGATGAGTTTTTCGACGTGTCGTCCCGGCTCAGAAATCGAAATATCTCTTTGCGTTATAGTAGCTGATGTCCTCCACCATCTGTGCGATGAACGGCATTTCCTCGGCGGGCAGCTTGCCGTCTTCCACGTCCTGACCGATGAGGTTGCAGAGGCAGCGGCGGAAGTACTCGTGGCGAGGGTAGGAGAGGAACGAGCGGCTGTCGGTCAGCATACCTACGAAACGACTCAGCAAGCCGAGTACCGAGAGGGCATTCATCTGGCGTTCCATGCCGTCGAGCTGGTCGTTGAACCACCATCCGCTGCCGAACTGCAGCTTGCCTGGCGTGGGACCTTCCTGGAAGTTGCCTATCATGGTGGCAATCATCTCGTTGTCCGAGGGGTTGATAGGGTAGAGGATGGTCTTGGCGAGGTTGCCTTCGCAGTCCAGCTTGTCGAGGAAACGGGAGAGGCTCTCGCTGGTGTTCCAGGTGCCGATACTGTCGTAACCCGTATCCGGCCCGAGTCGCTTGAACATGCGCGAGTTGTTGTTTCGCATCGGGCCATAGTGGAACTGCTGCGCCCAACCAGCTTTCGCGTCCATGCGACCGCCTTCGAGCATGAGGGCGGAGCGGAACTTGTTGACCTCCTCGACAGTAGGCTGCTTGCCGTCCATCACTTTGCGGAAGATGCTGTTCAACTCCGCCTCGGTAAAGTCGTCGGCATAAAACTCGTTGACACCATGGTCGGAGAGGCGGCAACCGACTGAAGCGAAGAAGTCGTGACGCTTTTGAAGGGCGTCGAGCAGGTCGGTATAGGAGCGGATGTCCTGCTTTGCGGCAGCTCCCAGAGCCTCGATGTAAGCCCGATAGGTCGTGGGGTTGTCGATGGCCATTGCCTTGTCGGGGCGCCAGGTGGGCAGGACCTTCACCTCGAAACCGCTGCGACGAGTGGCAATATGATGCTCCAAAGTATCCGCAGGGTCGTCGGTTGTGCAGACCACCTCAACGTTGTACCTGCGCATCAAGCCACGTGCCGAGAACTCGGGCGACTGCAGTTTCTCGTTGCATTCATCATATATCTCGCGGGCCGTGGCAGCATTCAGGAGCTTGTTGATGCCGAAGGCTGTGCGGAGTTCAAGGTGCGTCCAGTGGTACAGAGGGTTTCGCATGCAGTAGGGCATCGTTTCAGCCCACTTCTGGAATTTCTCCCAATCGCTCGCGTCGCCAGTAATGTATTTCTCCTCGACCCCGTTGCTCCGCATCGCACGCCATTTGTAGTGGTCGCCTCCGAGCCATAGTTCCGTGATGCTGGAAAAGCGATGGTCCTCTGCCACCTCCTTTGGATTGAGGTGACAATGGTAGTCGATGATGGGCAGACGGGCTGCGTGATTGTGATAGAGAGCCTGTGCCGTCGGCGACTGCAACAGGAAGTCTTTGTCCATGAATGCTTTCATAGTAATTGGTCTTATAGGCTTAATGGGGTTAATGGGGGTTATGGGTTTAGGCTCATGGCGATGCCCATCTCCAGTCCTCGCAGTTCTGCCAGGCCACGGAGCCTGCCGATGCAGCTGTAGCCGGGATTTGTCTTCTTCTTCAGGTCATCGCACATCTGGTGTCCGTGGTCTGGTCGCATGACGATGCTCTTGTGTCGCTTCTGCTGAATCTCCAGGAAGGCCTTCATCACTTCATACATCGGGACGTCGCCCTCGAGGTGGTTCGCCTCGTGGAAGTTGCCTTCTGCATCGCGCTGAGTACTGCGGAGATGCACGAAGTCGATGCGGTCCCAGAAGCGACGCATCATGGCGGGTAGGTCGTTCTTTGCACTCACGCCAAACGAACCCGTGCAGAGGCAGAGGCCGTTAGCAGGGCTTGGCACGGCGTCGATGAGAGCCTGGAAGTCCTCGGCTGTGCTGAGGATGCGGGGCAGTCCAAGTATCGACATAGGTGGGTCGTCGGGATGAATGACGAGTCGTACGCCGGCTTTCTCGGCAGCGGGACACACCTCCTTTAAAAAATATATAAGGTTCGCGCGTAGCTTCTCCGGCGTGATGTCCTTGTAGCGGTCAAGTTCCTTCTGGAATTGCTCCAGCGTGAAGCTCTCCTCAGAACCGGGCAGGCCGGCTATCATGTTGCGAGTGATGAGCTGCTTCTCCGCGTCGTCCATCTGTTCGTAACGCGCCTTCGCCTTCGCTTTCTCTGCATCAGAGTAGTCTTTCTCCGCGCCGGGCCTTTTCAGGATAAAGAGGTCGAAGGCCACGAACGCTGCCCGCTCGAAGCGAAGGGCACGGCTGCCGTCGGGCATCTCATAGGCCAGGTTGGTGCGCGTCCAGTCGAGGACAGGCATGAAGTTATAGGTCACGACGTCCACGCCGCACTCGCCGAGGTTCAAGAGGCTCTGCTTGTAGTTGTCGATGTAGCGTTGGAAGTCGCCCGTCTGCGTCTTTATGTGTTCGTGGACAGGCACGCTCTCCACGGCTGCCCAACGCATTCCGGCATCCTCTATCACTTGCTTGCGCTTGAGAATCTCCTCTTTCGTCCAGACTTCGCCATTAGGGATGTGATGCAACGCGGTGACGATGCCAGTGGCACCAGCCTGCCTGATGTCCTGCAGGCTTACAGGGTCGTTGGGGCCATACCAACGGAAACTTTGTTCGCAAAGTATCATGGGATTATTAATGGGCTTAATGGTGTTAATGGGTTTAATGAGTTTTAGATGGAGAAGGCATCAAAGCCGCCGTCCACTACGGAGAGTACTCCCGTCACGAAACTGCTGGCGTCGCTGATGAGGTAGTGTATTGTGCCGAAGAGTTCCTCGGGCTCTGCGAAGCGACCTGCGGGGGTGTGGGCGATGATGGTCTTGGCTCTGTCGGTCAACGAGCCGTCTTCGTTCGTCAGTAATGACCTGTTCTGATTGGTCAGGAGGAAGCCTGGCACGATGGCGTTGACACGCAGGTTCGGGCTGAACTTCTGGGCGAGTTCGGTGGCCATATACTTCGTGTAGTTTGCGATGGCTGCCTTTGCTGCCCCATAACCCACGACGCGAGTGAGCGGACGAAGTGCTGTCTCGGAACAGAAATTAACGATGGCGCCCTTTTCATTCTTTGCCATGACGGGCACGAACACTTGAGTGGGGATGACGGTGCCGAAGAGATTGAGCTCCACAACCTTCTTGAAGGCGTCGAGGTCAAGGTCGAGGAAGGTCTTGTCGGGAGCGATGGTGGCTCCTGCCATGTTGCCTCCTGCGGCATTCAGCAGGACGTCGATGGTGCCGAAGCGAGCCACGATGTCGTCCCTGTTCTGCTCCAGGACCTCCTTCTTCAGCACGTCAGTCACGAGGAATAGTGCCTCGCCCTTCTTGTTCAGCTCAGCTTCCAACTCCTTTCCCTGGTCTTCTATGCGGTCGAGTACAACCACCTTGGCTCCCTGTTCGACGAGATAGTGAGCGATGTTCTTGCCGAGGATGCCGCAGCCGCCAGTCAGCACGACAACCTTTCCTTTGATGTCAAATAAGTTCTTCATTTGTGATTCTGTTTTTTCTTTATGACGTTATGACGATATGACGTTATGGCGAAGTTATTTATATGAAACTCCTTTATATTTAGGTACAAATGCCTTGAGCATGATCCAGCCGAGCAGATAGGCGATGGCGCAGTAGCAGAAGATGATGAAATAGCCTGCGGGCTTGCCTTGGAAGCCGAGGAAGTGCATCTGTGTCTTGTCGGCATAGTCGAAGAGATTACCGCTGATCCAGTTGATGAGGAATGAACAGATGCCGCCCGCCAAGCCGTTGATGCCTGTCATAGTGCCGACGGCGTTCTTCGGGAAGAGGTCGCTGCCGACGGAGAACAGGTTGGCCGACCAGCTTTGATGTGCTGCACCAGCCAGGCCGATGAGTATGATGGGGAACCAATAGCTGTAGGCGCCGAGAGGCTGGGCAAAGAGCGTGAGCAGCGGGAACAGAGCGAAAATGAACATTGCCTTGAGGCGGGCGTCGTAGGGGTGCAGCCCTGTCTTCTCGACAATAATGGTGGGCAGCTTGCCGCCATAAATGGAAAGCATCGTGATGGCGTAGAGCACGAAGATGAGCAGCATGGCAGTGGGGTTATCGCTCTTCAGGCCATAGACGTCGCTGATGTAGGCCGGCGTCCAGAAAAGGAAGAACCACCACACGCCATCGGTAAAGAACTTTGCGAAAAAGATGCCCCAAGTCTGCGGGAAAGTAATGAACTTGATGAAGGGAATAGACGGCTCCCCTCCATCCTCCCCCCGAGAAGGGAGGCTTCCTTCATTAAGTTGGCTGCTCCCTTTCTCCTCTCCTCCTCGGGGGAGAGGTTGGGAGAGGGGGCTGTCCTGCTGGATGTAGGCCAGTTCTGCCTTGTTCACGCCCTTGCACTCCTCAGGCTTCTTATAGACGAACACCCAGAGACCGATCCAGACAAAGCCAAGGGCACCGATGATGATGAAGGCCATCTCCCATCCATAGTACTTGGCAATCAGCGGGATGCAGATAGGCGCGATGAGTGCTCCGATGGTGCTGCCGCTGTTGAAAATGCTGGTGGGGAAGGCTCTGTCCTTTTTGGGGAAGTACTCCGCCGTTACCTTGATGGCGCAGGGAAAGTTGCCGCTCTCGCCCAGACCGAGTACGATGCGGCTGATGATGAAGAACCATGCGCTGACGGAAGCAATGACGGCCGTGGTGGTACCTACTGCGTTGATGAGGTCCGCCTTGCCATCGAGCCCCAGCCATTGCTCGGTTGCCACGCCGCAGAAAGCATGCATGCAGGCTCCCAACGACCAGATGCCGATGGCCCAAATGTAGCCTTTCTTCGTGCCAATCCAATCCATGAAGCGTCCGCTGAAGAGGTTGCCGATGGCATAAACAATGGAGAAGATGGCCGTGATGCGTCCGTAGTCGGCATCCGACCAGTGGAATTCGGGTGCGATAAAGTCTTTCCAGGTGAGGGACAACACCTGGCGGTCCATGTAGTTAATAGTCGTGGCAAGGAAGAGCATGCCGCAGATGAGCCAACGATAATTGGTCATCTTGCCTGATTTGAGTTCATAGTCCATAGTTCATAATGCATTGTTAAATCTGCCTACAAAGTTAGAGAAAATAATTTTATCATGCAAAAATTTTGCTCAAAACTTGTTTTAAGTGGTATTATTTTTGCTTAAAAGGGGCGCTTTTACACTTTATTAGTGCAAAATGATGACGTAAAAGAGGGATTTTTCAACAAATAATGCTACCTTTGCATTGGAAAGACAACAGATGACGGACAGCAGACAACGGAATTGAGATTATGTATCGCAGTCTGTGTACCGTTGCCAAACGACTAACACTATGAAAAGACGTGAGTTTATCAGAAATGCTGCCATCGTGGCTGCAACGAGTGGAATCGGCAACATCACCCCGGCTCTCGCCAAGGCAGAGGGAGCTGCGCCTATTGTCACCCCTCCTTTGGAGGGGAAGGGCGAGGCTTCTCTCATCGACAGCGAACCTGTCCTGCAGAACTATGCAGCAACGAGCATGGGCATCGCCTTCAGCGTGACGGACTGGGCGAATGGCTATGTCATCTACGGCGAAAAGCCCGACCTGAGCGACGGCAAAAGGGTGTGGTGCGGCGGCTATCGTGTGACGGACATGGAGAACGAAATCATGCGCGTCCGTCTGACTGGGCTGAAACCCTCTACATTATATTATTATAAGATAGGAGCCGACCGCATCGATTACAAAGGCGGCTACAGCATGCACATCATCGGAAACGAGGAAAAGCCCCAAACCTACAGTTTCCGGACCGCCGGCGAGGGCGCAAAGTCGCACTTCTGCGTCATCAACGACACACACGCGAAGTGGGAAGCCATCAATCCTGCCATAAATAAAATCATGGAGCTGCAGCCCAGTTGCGTCATCTGGAACGGAGACGCCACCAATTGCGAAGAGACGATTTCGGACCAGAAACGCATCTTCTTCAAGCCCGAAATAGAACGAAAGGACTATGCTGCCAATATCCCGTACCTCTTCTGCCCAGGTAACCACGACGTCCGCGGCTTGGCAAACCGCCACCTGGAACGCGTCTGGATGTATCGTCAGCCAGAAGAACGCCGGCCTTTCGACTGGGACTTGGGGCGCAATTTTGCTGTCCGGATGGGCGACATCGCACTTATCGGCCTCGATACTGCTGAGGATAAACTCGACTCGAATCCCATTTTTGCGAACCTCTTTCAAAGTGGGCCTTACCGAATCGCCCAGAAGCGATGGCTGAAGGATGCGCTGAAACGGCCTGAGATAGCAAGTGCTCCCTATCTCGTCGCCTTCTGTCATATTCCTCTCTTCGACCCGAGAGAGAACGTCAACCCGGGTGACCTGTTCCCAGCTGACATTGCTCCGAACTACGAGGGAGACTTCGCGGAGTGGCAGCGGACAAGTGCCAACCTCTGGGGGCCGCTGCTCGAGGAGGCAGGTTGCCACATGCTGATTACTGCTCACCAGCATCGCTATCGCCTGGACATGCCGAATGAGAAGCACAAGTGGTATCAGATAGTGGGCGGCGGTCCGCATATGAAAGGCCAGGACAGCGTGCATTTCGCCACGGTCATCGACGGCGAGGTCAAGGACGGAAAACTTGTCATCTCCGTCCACAACCTTGTTCGAGGCGAAATCTACGACAAGATAACGTTCAGCAATCCCAGAGTCTAAGCTCAAACAGCAACGTGATGCTGGCAATTTAGCAACGTGATGCTGGCAATTTAGCAACGTGATGCTGGCAATTTAGCAACGTGACGCTGGCAGTCTGGCAACGTGATGCTGGCTGTCTGGCAACGTGATGTTGGCAGTCTTGCAACGTGATGTTTGAACATCCCTCACGAAGCGTTCGCTCTTCCTTCACGTGGCGTCGTCCTTTCCCACAGCAAGCGTCGTCCTTTCCCACAGCAAGCGTCAGTCTTTCCCACAGCAAGCGTCGTCCTTTCCCACAGCAAGCGTCGGCCTTTCCCACGTGTAGCGTTTTTCTTTCCCACTTGTAGCGTTTCTCCGCTTGAGAAATTAAAATGTAATGATATAGAAGTTGGCACGTTTTTCGGATGGGTTAAAGAGCTATGACGGGTGAGGATGAAGGCTGAAAGCCTGATAAGAACATAGGCGGGGGTAAAACCCCCGTAAAAAAGACATCGCAACAACTAAGTGCTGAAAGCACGACAGAACATCAGAAATCTCTCCACCCTTTCAGGGTTCCGTTTACCCCTCGCACTTGTTACGGGGGTTGCACCCCCGCCTGTAGTCTTTCCAGCCTTTCAGGCTTCCATCGTCCCATCTGCTATATCATTGCCAATAAAAATCCCCGAGGTGCGTGTGCATCTCGGGGATTGCTTATTGTAGAGCAGGTTCTTTAATCATTGCCCCAGATGTCCCAAGCGGCATCTTCCTTGGTCATAGTCTTGTCGCCGTCGACAGTCTTGTCACTGTCCTTGTTAACCTTCAGGCTGTCGGCAATCATCTGTGCTGCCATAGCCTCTTCTATCTGCATCGCAGGAGCTATATATTTCATAATCATCAAATGTTTAAGTTTATATTAAATACATTATTAATATATAGCTTCCCCCTCCGGAGAGGAGGAAGCCCGAAACTGTTTACTTAAGCACTTTCTTGCCTGCTACAATGTTGATGCCCTTATGCACCTTGCTCATGCGCTGACCTGCAACATTGTAGATAGGAGCGTTCTCGCCAGCCATCTCAACATTGTTGATGCCAGTGCCGTTCCCAAGCTCGAAGCCATAGAAGCCCTTGACACCCTCGTCGGAGAGTACCAGGTAACCCTTGCCCTGCTTGATGGTAGTGCCTTCTGTTGCACGATAGAAGCCTACGCCCTCGCTGTCGTTTGCAAGGATGAACTGTGAGCCGTCGGCAACTACGTCGGCAGTTGCAGCCACGAGAACGTTGTCGGCACCGAGAACTGCATCAGTCGTCTTGGGAGCAAAGAATGTGCCCTCTGCCTCAGCCTTCACGATGACAGCAGTACCTGCAGGAATTGTCGTGACAGGAGTGAGCTTAACATAATCACCGCTGATAGTAGCTGCATTAGCAGTAGCTTCTACATCCGTGAAGTCAAGGTCGCACGGAGCAACGAAGGTAGCGTACAGAGCATCAGTTACCTCAACATTAGCACCAAGCGTAGCCTCGAGACCGAAGTCGCAGTAAGCACCGCCCCAGTTCTGTTCGATATACATAGCCAGAACGTTCTTGCCGGGAACAAGCAGTGAAGGATCAACTTCGATGATTCTCCAGTCGTTCTCGCCGCCTGTCCAATTGTACTCCTGAGTAATCATTGTGCCATTGAGGAATACTGCGTAGTCGTCATCGTGAGTAGCTTTGAGGGTCAGCTTAACAACCTCAGCAGGATTGCTTACGTTGAAGCTGCGACGGAACCAGAATGTGTTGTAGTCGCCGAACCAGCGTGTATGGTAAGGACCAAATGAGCCGAGAGGCATGAGCAGCTCATCCCAATCAGAGTCGTCGAAGTCTGCATCTGCCCAACCTTCTGCGATGTCAGCATATTCGCCGTCAACCACTTCGTTAGCATGACGGTACTTAACGAGGTAAGGCGTGTTATCGTTGCCGCGGGTCGGCAGAAGAACAACCTCAGAAGCCTTGGCACCGCATACCGTGCAGACGCCGTTAGCATATTCGTGGTCAGCAAGAGGCAGGAGCTCAACTTTGTTTGCACCGCAGAGAGAGCATACCAGGACATTCTGGCCAGCTACTGTGCAAGTGGAAGGAGTTGTGGTGAGGCCCCATTGGTGTGCCTGCTCGTTAATCCAAAGTTCGCTGAGCTGGAAGCCGTCAGCAATCTGAGTAACAGAGAACTTGAAGTACTTGTAAGCCTCTTCCGTGCCACCAACTTCAACAACATTCTCATACTTGTTGAAACTCTTGAGCTGATAAGTCTGAACTTTCTCGTCGATGAGTGTCCATGTCTGGTTGTCGTTAGAACCTTCGAGCTTCCAGCTTACAGGATTGCGGCTGGGATAGTTGTATGTGTCGGCACCAGTTACGAGAGAATACTGCTGAACGGTAGTGGGCTCGCTGGCAATGATGATAGCCCAAGCATCACCTGTGCCACCGCAACCGAACTTCGTTTCTGTGTCATTGTCAATGAGACCTGCAACAGGAGAGTCGCCCCAGCCGTTGCCACCAGTTACGATAGCATAACCGACATTGTTCACGTCGAAGCGCTTGTATTCAGGCTCTGATACAGTCAGCTCATAGCTTGCTGTCCAGCCGCCGTCGGCAGTCGTAGTAACCGTGATGGTCGTCTTGCCGGCAGAAACACCTGTAACGGTACCGTCAGGAGCAACAGTTGCAATGCTCTCGTCGGCAGATTTCCATGAGAACATTGCGCTTGCGATGTTCTGGATATCGGGGATGTACTGAGCTGTAGAACCAACCATGACGAGACGGAGCTCGTTGTCGAATGTGATGTATGCTTTGTCGTCAAGCTTCTTGTAGCCATAGCCGTCGAGCTTGCCTTGTGCGGGCATAACGAAGACTCTTGATGTCTTGTCGTAGAAGCCGAATACGCCGTCATGACGCATTACGGGAACGAACTTGTAGATGTATTCGCCACCTTCGCTGATGTTGCAGTAGTAGAAGCGACCGCGCATCGGATTGTCCCATTCGGGGTTAGCGAAGAGTGACAGGTTGCGTGTCGTTGGATTGGTAACGGTGTTGCCTGTCTCGTAAGTTTCTCCATTGACAACAAGTTTCGTCACGTCTGCGATGACCTCATAATCGGTATTGAGGCTGAAGGGAGCGAAGTTGTCGCCAGCGCCTGTCGTGCCGCCTGTGAAGTAACCGAAGTGAGCTCTGTCGTTGCCGTTCATATAAAGGCTTATACCTGTGCCGGCGTAGGTGTTACGTGCGCTGAAGATACCGCTCCAGCCAGTAGATGTGTCATAAACGTTGAACTTAGCTTCAATCTGCGTAGGAGTAATTGGGAGGTAAGGCAACGTGTATGCATTCTCTCTAGTTGCTCCAGTGCTTTCGATGTAAGCCAGCTCTGTGTACTTAATGGGGTCAGCCCATGTAATCTCGCGATAAGCTACGGGATATACTTGCTTCTGAACCTTGATGTCGTTGAAGCTGAATGCAAATGCTGGGTCATGGGAGCCATCAGCGCATACGCCAAACTGGATGCAGAGCAGTGCATAGTTATGATTGGGCATGAATGTGGTAGAATAAGGCTGCTCGACTGTCTCTGTGTTGGGCAGAGGAATGTAACCGAGTGCTTCGCCAGGATTGTTGAATGCATTGTCGGCAATGGTTTCTCTGTCAAGCACGAAGAAAGGAAGCACGGTGTAAGTGCTCCAAGAGGTCCAAGCTGTGCCTGAGTAAACGAATGATGCGCGATAGGTGTCGCCCTTTGTCAGGCCAGTCAGCTTGAACGTGAGGGGTTCCCATCCGCCCTTGCCTTCGTAAGGGTCAAGTTTGTTGCTGCCAGTTGCTTCGTCGTAAACGTTCACGCCGAATGTGGCATCGTATGCAGAACCGGGATAAGTCCAATTGGAGAGATTGCGATAATCTATGCCAATCTCAGGAACATTTGCATACGTCAATTCGCCTCTGTCGACAAAGCTGCCGCCAGTATATTCGTACTGATGTCCGTTGTAGATAACCATCTTGCCTTCGTAAACGGGAACGCCAGCTTCGCCTGCCATTGCCTGACCGTCAGGGCTCAGTTCGAACTCGCTGCCGTTGGCAGAGCCGTAGAATGTGCCAGTCAGCTTGTCCTTCAAACCGCCCTTGCCTTCGCCGTTGACTGCGGGAACGAGGTCCATAACGAGAGTCTCGCCTTCATAAAGAGCAAGGCTGTAAAGCTTCATGAGGGGGTTGTAGCAGTCAGTCTGTGTGGTACCTGCGTTTGGATTGTCTTTGTTCTGTGCGAAGACATAAAGAGGAGTCTTGCAGTCAGCAGTCTTTGGAGAGTCGTTAATAGTGCCGATCAGAGTTGTGCCGTCCTCTTGGAAGATGTCCATCTTGCCGGCAACTGCGTCAAGAACAGTCACAATCTTCTGGTCGTACCGCATAGCTTCTCTGTTGCCAGTTTCGCCGCCGAGGTTGATAGTGGCGTTGGTCGTGAAGAAGCAGAAGCGGTCCTTCCATCCATTGTCATAGTAGCCGCAGCCATAAGCAGCCTTCCAGTCGCCACCTTCTTCAGCAATCAAAGTACATACAGCCTTAGAGTTTGCTTTAGGAATGTAGTTGAGGTTGATGTAAGCATTGTTGGTGCTCTTGATATACTCAATCTCAGAAACTGCATCGCCTGCAACTTTCAGCGCGCTCACTTCCGTGTAGACGCCATACTCCTCATATTCGCCGAGGCTATTGAGGGCATAGTACTTCACTGTCTTTTGGTCATAGACAAAGGGATCGTTGCCAGTGTAGGTTGCAAGGTTATCAATCGGAGTTGCCTCAATTGGTCCGTCTTCGACGGTTGGGTCGTCGGGATTGTAACCGCTGTCGGGCGTGTAGTCCACCTCGATTTTAGTCAGGCGGAAGTTGCTAGTGCAGGTGAACTTTACGGAATTTGTGCTTTCGTCGGGTGTCCATGTGCCGCTGGCATAAGAACCTGTGCTGGCAGTTGCATTACCAGCTTGGCTGGCGGGATTAGTAGTGAACTTAACGCTGTTCAGAGTGCCTGTACCGGCTACAGAAACTGTAACTTCATACGCATTTGTTAGCGCGATTACAGTGCTGACACCGAGCGTACCTTCAGATCCATCTTGTTTAGCGATGGTCGCTGTCACATGATAAGGCGAAACCTTCCACGCATAAGGAGTAGCGATGTTAGTGTTGCTACTCGGCAGAGTCGACTTCAGTTCGCTCACACTAAATGTGACATTGTCGGCGAATAGCTGACCGATGCCAAGCACAAGCGAAGCGAGAATTAATAAATGTTTCTTCATACTTGTAGAATTTAGTTAATAATTGGGTTAATTATACATATTTTGCCCCAAAGTTATACATTTTTTTATATTTCCGCAAGCATTTCGGCATTTATTTTCTCTTACCTTGTTAAATTAATGTTAACAGATAAGAAAAAGCCCCTTTGCAGCATGAAAAATGTGCAAAGAGGCGTGACAGTTTGTATTATTATACCTTATTTTATATTGCCTACGCTGAGGAGGTACTCTGCAATCTGTACTGCATTGAGGGCTGCACCCTTTTTTATCTGGTCGCTTACCAGCCAGAAAGTGATGCCGTTTGGGTTTGCGAGGTCTTTGCGGACACGTCCCACGAAGACATCGTCGCAGTTCTCGTGGAAGAGGGGCATGGGGTAAAGCCTCTCTCCAACTCTTTCCCAAGGAGAGGGGGCCTCGTCGCATTTCTCACCTCCTTTGGAGGGGGCAGGGGAGGCTATTCTGTCTTCGAGCTGGAGCCCCTTGCCGTTTCTGACAGCCTGTTGAAACTCTTCGACGCTGACGGGGCGTTCTGTCTCGGCCCACACGCTTTCGCTGTGACAACGGAGACTGGGGACGCGGACGCACATCGCGCTTACTTCGCAGTCGGTGTGCATTATCTTCTTGGTCTCGTTGTACATTTTCATTTCCTCTTTCGTGTAGCCATTGTCGCAGAAGACATCAATCTGAGGGATGACGTTGAAAGCAAGCTGGTAGGCGAACTTCTCGACGGTAGGCTTCTCGCCTGCAAGGACTTGGCGGTATTGTTCGTATAGCTCGGCCATTGCAGCTGCGCCTGCTCCGCTTGCTGCCTGGTAGCTGGCGACGTGTACTCGCCTGATGTGGGAGATGTTCTCGAGTGCCTGGAGTGCGACGACCATCATGATGGTGGTGCAGTTGGGGTTAGCGATGATGCCTCGTGGGCGGTTGAGGGCGTCCTCGGCATTGCATTCGGGCACCACGAGAGGCACATCCTCGTCCATTCGGAAAGCGCTGGAGTTGTCGATCATTACTGCTCCGTGCTTCGTGATGGTCTCAGCAAACTCCTTGCTCGTGCCGCCTCCGGCACTTGTGAAGGCAATATCCACGCCCTTGAAGTCGTCGTTATGCTGCAGGAGCTTCACTTCGATCTCCTTGCCTCGGAATGTGTATTTACGCCCTGCACTACGCTGACTGCCAAACAGTAACAGTTCGTCGATAGGGAAGTTTCTCTCGTCAAGGACCCGCAGGAACTCTTGTCCGACGGCTCCACTCGCGCCAACAATTGCAACTCTCATTGTCTAATTCAAAATAGCTAAATTAAGAAATCTATATTATTTCGCGGTGCAAAGGTACAAAGAATAATTCATAATTCATAATTCATAATTCATAATTATTTCCTTCGACGCGAGTTTTTGACGTATGTCAAATGTCAGGCCGACAAAGTCGTTAATTCATAATTCATAATTCATAATTCATAATTATTTCCTTCGACACGAGTTTTTGACTTGTGTCAAATGTCAAGTTGCCGAAGTTGTCGTGTCGGGTTGCCGGACTTAACGTGTTGCGTGGCTTGCTTCATCGCGACCATTCAATTGCAAGTTCATGTACATGCAATTGCAAGTTCATGTACTTGCAAACTATTTGAAGTGATGAGTGGGGCAAGCTGACTGCATGCCTTGAGTCGCCCGAAATGTTGAGCGAAGCAAAGAATGCAGAAAAAGTTGGCGTTTTATAGTTAATAGTTCATAGATTTTTTGTATATTTGCACCCAAATACTCACTTTTGAGCATGAATTGGTAAATGGACAAGGCTCTCATTACTGACCCTACATGGATATTCTCGGTAGTGCTCGGCATTATTCTCTTCGCGCCGTTGCTGCTGAGGAGTCTTCGTGTGCCGCCGGTCATCGGCCTTATCCTGGCCGGCATCCTCGTGGGGCCTTATGGCTTCAACCTGCTTGCCCACGACAGTTCGTTTGAACTGTTCGGTCAGGTCGGCATTTACTACATCATGTTTCTTGCAGGCTTGGAGCTTGAGGTGGGCAGCGTCGAGCAGTACGGCAAGTTAGGCCTGAACTTCGGCATCCTGACCTTTACGATACCCTTCGTGTTGGGTGTCGTGACGAGTGTCTGGCTGTTGGGCTTCAGCTTGCCAACCAGCCTTTTGCTTGCCTGCATTTATGCGAGCCATACCCTCGTGACCTATCCGATTGTGGGCCGTTATGGCCTGAACCGCCACAGAGCAGTCGTGGTGAGCGTTGTCGCTACAGCGATAGCCCTCTTTGCAGCCCTGCTCGTCCTTGCCGTCGTGGTGAACGGTCAAGATCCTGACTGGTCGTTGGGTCATTTGGCAGTATGGCTCCTGTGCTGCGCCCTGTATGTCGTCTTCGCCATACTTGTCTTTCCAAGAGTGGGACGCTGGTTCCTGCGTCGCTTCGACGATGGAGTGATGCAGTTTATATTCATCCTGACGCTCGTCTTCATTAGTGCCTCCCTGGCAAAGGTCGTGGGGCTTGAGGGCTTGCTTGGAGCTTTCCTTGCAGGCTTGATAGTTAACCGCCTCATTCCCAAGACGAGCCCTCTGATGTCGCGACTTGAATTTGTGGGCAACGCGTTGTTTATTCCCTACTTCCTCATCGGCGTAGGCATGATTATCGACCTCGGCATCCTCGTCCGCCATCCGGAGACCATTTGGCTTGTCGTCGTGATGGTGGTGACGGGTACACTCTCCAAATTCATCGCCTCGGCCTTTATGGCTTGGTCGATGGGCGAAGGGAAGCACAGCCTTCTGCTGATGTTCGGCCTCACCAACGCACATGCCGCCGGCGCTCTCGCCATTGTGACGATAGGCACAGCTCCCAGCGTCCAGCTCATGAACAATGAGGCGCTGGGCGGCACAGTCATGCTGATACTGTTCAGTTGTCTCATCAGCGGATTCGCCACAAGCAAGGGAGCCAAGGGACTTGCCCTGAGCGATACCTCCCTCGAGGACAACCGAGGCTCCTACCACGGCAAGTGTCTCATCAATTATACTCAGGAAGACGACGTCGATGTGATGACGCAACTGGCCATCCTTATCCGCAACCCGTTCATCCCCGACAGTTTGATGGGACTCTCCGTGTCGCTGGACAACGGCGAATGGACAATGGACAAGAGCCACCAAAAGAGTCGACGGCTGCTCGAGAAGGCACAGATGATAGCCGCCGCAGCCGACGTGCCGATGGCCATACTCAACAGGATGAGCACCAACATAGCAGGCGGCATCCTACATACCATGACGGAATACGACTGCGGTGAGGTCATCATGTGCCTCAGCGACAAAGCGAGCGGAGAATCGAAGTCCTCGCTGGGAGCGGTGATAGACAATGTGGTGAGCGGCAGCCACAGAGAGGTGATGGCCGTCCGCAGCAGCGTGCCTCCAGGCACTATCCGTCGAGTCGTGATTGCCGTACCACAGAAGGCCGAATACGAAGTCGGCTTTTACAAGTGGCTTGAGCACATCTGCCGCATCGGCGAAGAACTCGACTGCCACTTGGAATACCATGCACATGCCGACACATTACCTTATATAAAAGGATATATGGAACAGAAACACAGCCACGTCCGCTCGCATTATTTCGAGATGAACCGTTGGATGCAGTTCCTCAACTTCAGGCACGATATGGGGCTTGGCGACATGCTCGTGGCCGTTACTGCAAGGCCGGGCTTCATCTCATATCAGAACAACTTTGAGGAAATGCCGTTGCTCATCCATCGCTACTTCAGCCATACAAGCGTCATGCTGCTTTTCCCAGACCAGTGGGGCGAACCGCAGGAGAGCATCTCCGTCTTTACGCCTAACGGCACAGCTGTTCAGCGCCAGCCTCGCTCCATTGGAGCTTTGCTGCGCAGGCTGTTCTTCACGGCCCGGCGCTCAGCAGTCGTCCTGTTCTTGCTCTTTTCACTTTTTCACCTTTTCAACGTTTCAACTGTAAGTGCGGCACAGAGGCCGAGGTTCGACAAAATGTCGCCGATGGTGAGATATGCCGTCCTGAATGACTTCGGAACTCAAAATACAACATTCAGGGACACCCGGCAGAAGAGCGCTTCCCAAAAGGCGGAGCGCGGAGAGTGCATGCTTGCGCTCGTTCAAGCCGATAGCGAAGAGGTCCTCAGTCAGCATGGGTGTCGCAGTTACGCTCATTGGGGAAACATTTATGCCGCGTCGGTTCCCAAGTCGGAACTTGCTGCCCTGTCGCTTCGACCTGAAGTGATGCGCATCGAATGCGGCAGAACCTGCGAGGCGCATACAGACACCTCGGCCATCATAACACGCTCCGACCTCCTCCGCACCCCTACAGCTCATCGCTCGGCTTATACCGGAAGAGGCGTCATCGTGGGTGTGATGGATATCGGCTTCGACCTGTCCAACCCTTCTTTCTACAGTCGCGACCTCGGCTCCTATCGTGTCCGCTCCTTCTGGGATATGCTGGATTTTGGACAACAGACTATAGACGACGGACAACAGACAGCGGACAACGGACAGCCGACTATTGCTTACGGCATGGAGCTTCCAGTCGGGAAAGCCTATACTTCAAGTATAAGTGTACGCAAAAAGACTTGTTCCACCGACAGCCATCTGCAGTATCATGGCACGCATACTGCAAGCACGGCAGCCGGCACCGGCTATGACACGCCCTATATCGGCATGGCTCCCGATGCGGAAATATGTCTTGTCAACAATGCCGTCACGAGCGACAAGGAGCTTGTTCCCGATTCGCTTTGGGAGTTCTATGGTCCTGTGGCCGACCTCTTGGGCTTTGAATACATCTTCCGCTATGCCGACGACGTGAACAGGCCCTGTGTCATCAGCTTCAGCGAAGGCTCTCACGAGGACCTTTATGGCGAGGCGCAGCTCTTCAGCATCGTGCTCGACAGCCTTGTCCGACCTGGGCGGCTCATCTGTGCTTCAGCAGGAAACGAGAGCAACTATCAGACCTATATGCAGAAACCTGTGGGCAAAGAACGTTCCGCAGCACTTATCCTGCCCTCGAGCGTCACGACCTATATGATGCTTCGCAGTCGCGGCAGTTTCAATATCCAACTTGACTTCATGGCTTCTCCCTCGGAAACTTATCTCAACTACGAGGTCCCAATCGACGACATCCTTGCCACCGAGGACAGCCTCCTCGTGGATACCGTAACCGCGGGAAACCTTACTTACGCGCTGACATTCGGTTCCTATCCCTGCTGCTACGATGAGAGCCAGCTCGTCACCGATGTCGTCATAAAGAAGATAGGCAAAGGCGTCCTCACCTCTGTGCAGATGGCAATCGGCATCACAGGCGAAGAGGGTGAGGTCGAGGTGTTTAGCCAGATTGGATATCTGCGGGGATGGGCCAACTATCCCAACTATATGGATGGCGAGGCGACACATAATGTCAACTGGCCAGCCTCCGACCCGAGCATCATTTCTGTGGGAGCAACATCCTACAGGACTGGTTTCACGAACCTCGACGGCCTTTGGAAAAGCTACAATTTGGGCGAGGGAGGCGTCGTGTCGGACTATAGCAGCCGAGGGCCGACGCTGCAAGGCGACATCAAGCCCGAAGTGCTCGCTCCTGGCTCAAATATTGTGGCTGCCTTCAACAGCTATTATCGGGAAGCGAATCCTACGGACTACTTGCTCGAATACGACATTGCCCGCTCCACTTTCAGGGGGCGCGAATATACCTGGTCTTCGCAAAGAGGAACCAGCATGTCCTGTCCCATCGTGGCAGGCATCATAGCACAATGGATGGAAGCTGTGCCGACCTTGACGCGCGAACAAGTCATCGAAACCTTCGCAGCCTCTAGCCATCACCACGACCCCTCGCTGACTTACCCCAATAATGATTATGGCTATGGCGAGATTGACGCGGAAGCCGGACTGGAATACCTGCTCTCCAAGCCTGATGGAATTGAAGAAATATTCAATGGGAAACAGACAAACGATGGTGAGATTTACAATCTCGCAGGTCAGCGGCTTGCTAAACCGCAGAAAGGCATCAATATTGTCGGGGGGAGGAAAATAGTGAAGTGGTAAATCATGAACTTTCAAAACGTAACATATCAAAGTGATTCAAATACGCGACATAAAGAAGAGTTTTGGCAGCCTTGAAGTGCTCAAAGGCATCGACCTTGACATAAAGAGAGGCGAGATAGTCAGTATCGTAGGCGCAAGCGGGGCAGGCAAAACGACCCTCTTGCAGATAATAGGCACGCTCGACAAGCCCGATAGCGGCAGCGTGATATTTTCCATCTCCCCCGGAGAAAGCAAGGGAGAGGTCAGCACAGATGTCATGAAGCTCAGCGATGCCCGTCGCTCAGCCTTCCGAAACAAGCACATGGGCTTCGTCTTCCAGTTCCATCAGCTTCTCCCAGAGTTTACTGCCCTCGAGAACATCATGATGCCTGCCCTCATCGGAGGCACTTCAAGGCGGGAGGCAAAGCGTCGGGCCGAAGAACTCCTTGCCTTCATGGGGCTTTCCGAACGAGCCTCGCATAAGCCCAGCGAACTTTCCGGCGGCGAGAAGCAAAGGGTTGCAGTAGCCCGGGCTCTCGTCAACAAGCCCGATGTGGTCTTTGCCGACGAGCCAAGCGGCAGCCTTGACACTCAGAACAAACAGGAGCTGCATCGCCTTTTCTTTGACCTCCGCGACCAAATGGGGCAGACATTCGTCATCGTCACACATGATGAGCAGCTTGCCGACCTTGCCGACCGGAAGATTTGCATGCAGGATGGCAGAATCGTCAGCCCATAACTCCCATAATTCCCATAATTCCCATAATTCTCATAACTCCCTTAAATTGTATGAAAAAGATTGTTATTGGTATTATTTGCCTGCTGCTTGTCGGCGTGGCTGCTTATTGGTATTTCCATCGTGATAACGACAAGGCTCGCGATGTCCTGCCTGAGGATGCGGCTGCAGTCGCTGTGTTCGAACCTGCGGAATTTGCAGAGAGGTGTGGCCTGACACTCGACGACATCAAGTCGGTTGCCTCCGTCTTTGGCGGCCTGGAAGAAGCCATCGACCTCAGGAAACCAGTCTATGCTTTCACGACCGAGAGCGGCATGACCGGTTTCAGCCTGAACATCCTCGATGCCGATAAGCTGGTCAATAGCGTCAGCGCCTTTGGCTTCGACAGCGAAGAGCAGGATGGATTGAAATGGATTGTGAAGGAAGACGACGGCATCGCTTGCCTTGATGCGGACAAGATGCTGGTGTGCAATGTGCCTTCTTCAGCCGACACGGATGCTGTTCGCAGCGAGATGGTGAAGCTGATGAAGCAGAGCCGCCAGGATGTGAAAGCCCTAGCAGACGTTAACAAGCAGGATGGACTGCTGAGATTCTCTGCTCCGCTGAAACTTTTGGATGCCGTTTCGCCCTCGATAAACAGCTCAGCCGACCTGAAGGGGCTGCAGGATGCCGTCCTGAACACAGCATTCCAAGTGGAGATCAAAGCCCTGAAACTCACCGCAAGACTGGACACGCCCGAGAAGTTGCAGTTGCCTTTGGCGCCCATCAAGGGCAATCTCGCCGGGATTGGTCCTGCCGAGCCCTTCATCTGGCTTTGTGTCAACATGAATGGCGAACAGCTTCTGCCGTATCTGAGGGATGTCCCCGAGCTCAGGACTGCTCTGCTTGCGCTGAACATGAATGTGGATGCCGACATGATGATAAAGGCCATCAATGGCGATGTCTCGCTGTCCATACCCAAACTCGACCTCGAACATCCCGACTTCATCTTCACAGCGACGCTCACCAACACCGACTTCCTCGCGAATGCCGACGATTGGGACGGGATATCGAAACGCGGAGATGCTGACTTCTTCATCGACCAGGCGGGTGTCTTCTTCGGCGTTCAAGCAGGGAAACTCTATATCGCATCGAGTCAGAGACTGGCCGACAACGCCTTCATGGAAACGCCGAAAGATGCCTTCCAAAGTGCTGCGAAGGGCAAGTACCTGAGTGCCTCAATCAATGTGGGACAGCTCATCAAGTCATACCCGGGCATAGCCCTGCTGCTCAGGACGGTTCCTCAGATTCGCGAACTGACGGATGCCATCGAACGCGTATCGCTTACGGCCGACACCCAGCAGAGCCTCGAGCTGAGCCTCGAAACGAAGAAACCCGTCAAAGACCTCATTTCGAACCTTTGGACACTCCTGTCTGACGAATGAATTCGATAGTCCTCGACAATACTTTGCCTAATGTCTTTCTTGGGAGGGGAGACACAAAAAGCGATATCTGGCGGCAGCAAGTCACGCTCGAGAAGGGCAAGACATACCTGGTGGAAGCAAGCAGCGGCACCGGCAAGAGTTCGCTTTGCAGCTTCATCATAGGCTACCGGAAGGACTTCGACGGCAGTATCCTCTTCGATGGAACAGACAGCCGCAAGCTCCACACAAGCGACTGGACACAGCTTCGCCAGCGCCATATCAGCATGCTCTTCCAGGAACTGAGGCTCTTTCCCGAGCTGACGGCAATGGAGAATGTAGAGATAAAGAACAGCCTGACTGGTTTCAAGACAAGGAAAGAGATAGAGGGGTGGTTCCAGGCCCTGGGGATAGCCGACAAGATGCAGTCGCCTGTCCGCCTTCTCAGCTTCGGCCAGCAGCAGAGGGTCGCCATGATTCGGGCCCTCGTGCAGCCCTTCGACTTCCTCCTTGCCGACGAACCCATCTCGCATCTCGACGAAACGAACTCCCGCGTGATGGCCGCCATCATGATGGAAGAAGCGCATCGGCAAGGGGCAGGCATCGTGACAACCAGCATCGGCAAGCACATGGACTTGCCTTATGATAAGACTCTGTGCCTATGAAACTCGTCTGGAAACTCCTTCGCCGGCACATCAGTCTGCCGCAGTTCGCAGGTTTCTTCTTCGCCAACCTGCTGGGCATGCTCATCGTTCTGCTTTCGTTGCAGGTCTATCGCGATGTGAAACCCATCTTCTCAGAAGAAGACGGCTTCATCCGTCCCGACTATCTTATCCTCAGCAAACGCATCTCAGCACTCAATGCCATCGGTCTCGGCTCCGTCAACACCTTCTCCGAAAGGGAGATACGCGAGCTTGAGTCGCAGCCCTTTGCCAAGAGGGTGGGGGCTTTCACGGCCAGCAAGTACAAGGTAAGCTGCAGCATGGGCATCGATGGCGTGGCTCAAATCGGCACCGAGATGTTCTTCGAGAGCGTGCCCGATGCTTTTGTCGATGTGGACCTCAAGAAGTGGCACTTCAGCGAAGGCGACGACTTCGTGCCCATCATCGTGCCAAAGACCTACCTCGCCATCTACAACTTCGGCTTCGCGCAAAGTCAGAACCTGCCGAAACTCTCGGAGGGAGTCGTGGGCATGGTGGAGATGACGATTGCGATGCGAGGCAACGGAAGAAACGAATACATCAAAGGTCGCGTGATAGGCTTCTCTACACGGCTCAACACCATCCTCGCCCCCGAGAGTTTCATCCGATGGAGCAATGAGAGATATGCGCCGGAAGCCGAAGCCGAGCCTTCCCGCATCATCCTTGAGGTCAGCAATCCAGCCGACGATGCCATCGTGAACTACATCAACGGGAAAGGCTACGAGATGGAGGACGACAAGCTCGATGCCGGTCGCATGACCTTCTTCCTGAGGCTTGTCTCGGGCATCGTGATGCTGGTCGGCCTGCTCATCAGCCTGCTCAGCTTCTACATCCTCATGCTCTCGATTTACCTTCTTGTCGAGAAGAATACCGAGAAGATGCGCACCCTCCTGCTCATCGGATATAGCCCGGCAAGAGTGGCTTTGCCCTACCAACTGCTGACCATCGGAATGAATGCCGCCGTACTGCTAATCACGGCTTGCATGCTATGCTGGCTGCGCACATTGTATTTGCAAAGACTCCATACAGTCTTTCCGCAGATGACCGCCGGAAGTGTATGGGCTGCCTTATTGCTTGGTGTCGCACTCTTTGTCATCATCAGTCTCGCGAATGCCCTCATCATCCGTCGTCGCATCAATAGAATTTGGAATAATAAAAGTTAATGATTGAACTAAAGAAGCTATATAAGGAAGCAACTGGGCTTGATGCCTTGGACGTCGAAGCCATTCCCGGCGCAGGAAGCAACCGAAAATACTATCGCCTGAAGGGGACGGATGGCAGCACTCTGATAGGTGCCATAGGAACAAGCAGGGACGAGAACCACGCCTTCTGCTACTTGGCCAGGCATTTCGCTGAGGCCGGACTGCCTGTGCCTCAGGTGATTGCCGAGAGCAAGGATGGCTTGCGATACCTTCAGACCGACCTCGGCAACCACTCACTCTTCGATGCCTTGAAGGGTGGGCGAGAGGCTGGAGGCCGATACAATGCCCATGAGAAGGAACTGCTCAGGCGAACCATTGCCGCACTTCCAGCTATGCAGATACTGGGAGCCCACGACCTCGACTTCACCCAATGCTATCCGCAGGAGGCACTCGACGAGACAAATGTCCTCTTCGACCTCAACTACTTCAAATACTGTTTCCTCAAGGCCACAGGGCTCGACTTCCACGAACTGAAGCTCGAGGCTTCCTTCCAGCTGATGGCCCGCGACATCGTCAACATTCCTGGCGGAGCATTCATGTATCGCGACTTCCAAGCCCGGAACGTGATGCTCGACAGTCAGGAGAATCCCTACTTCATCGACTTTCAGGGTGGTCGCAAGGGCCCTGTGCAGTATGATGTCGCCAGCTTCCTTTGGCAGGCCTCGGCGCGCTATCCGAAGAAGCTGCGGGCAGAACTCATAAAGGTCTATCTGCAAAGCCTCAAACAATATCAGGAGGTCAGCGAGAAGAAGTTCAGGCAGGGACTGCAGCTTTGCGTCCTCTTCCGACTGCTTCAAGTGCTGGGTGCTTACGGCTTCCGTGGCTACTTCGAGCGCAAGAAACATTTCCTCGAGAGCATACCGCCAGCAATGGAAAACCTGCGCGACTTGCTCGCCGAGGGCGGTTGCCCATATCCTTATCTGAATGAGGTGCTTGCAAAGCTTGTGTCAATGCCTCAGTTTAATAGTGAGCCAAAGGTGGAGCACCAGCGAACAGATGGCTTGAAGACGACGGAACTCAATCCCTATCAGGCGCATCCGCAAGACGGTCCACCCACCTTCTCGCGTTACGATGCTCAGGGACCGCTCGTGGTTCGCGTGTTCAGCTTCTCCTATCGGAAAGGCATTCCTGAGGACACGAGCGGCAACGGAGGAGGCTATGTCTTCGACTGCCGAAGCACACACAACCCCGGCCGATACGAACCCTACAAGCAACTGACGGGACTCGACGAGCCTGTTATCCGTTTCCTTGAAGACGACGGAGAAATATTGACATTTTTGGAAAGCGTTTACAAGCTGGCAGATGCTCATGTCACGCGTTATCTGCAACGCGGCTTCACCAATCTGATGTTCAGCTTCGGCTGTACAGGCGGCCAACATCGCAGCGTCTACAGCGCACAGCACCTCGCCGAGCATCTCCATAAGAAGTTTGGCGTCGAAGTGCACATCTGCCATCGCGAACAGGGCATCGAGCAGGTGCTGACACCCGGCAGAGCCATGATATTTGCAGCCGGATTGGGCACACGGCTCAAGCCTCTGACCGACACACTGCCAAAAGCTCTGGTCCCCGTTGCTGGAAAGCCGCTGCTCGAATATCAGCTTGAGAAGCTCAGGGCGGCAGGCTTCACGGATATAGTCATCAACGTGCACCATTTTGCCGACATGATAGAGGAGTGGTGCCAGCAGCATCCGATGCGGCTTCGCATCCTGTTCTCCGACGAACGCGAGAAGTTGCTCGAGACCGGTGGCGGCATCAAGCATGCAGCCCCCCTCTTGCGTGATGCACTGGATGGTTTCCTCATCCATAATGTTGACATTTTGAGCAATGTTGACCTGCGTTCCTTTGTCGAGGCAGGACGTTCAGCCTCTCTCCTGGAGAAGGGTGAGGCGCGACCTCGGGCTGCAACCCTGTTGGTCAGCGAACGTGAGACACAGCGCTACCTGCTTTTCGACGACGACATGCGCCTCGTGGGCTGGACGAACATCGCAACAGGCGAAGTCAGAAGCCCATATCCCAATCTCGACTCAAAGCTCTACCACAAATACGCCTTCGCCGGCATTCACTACATGAACCCCAGCTTGTTCAAGTATTTCGACCAGTTCGACGACAAGTTCAGCATCATCGACTTCTACCTGAAGATATGCGATAAAGAGCCCATATATGGTTACGTGCAGCCCGACCTTCGCATCCTCGACGTCGGCAAGCTCGACAGCCTCGCAGCTGCAGAAGAATTCGTTACAGCCTAAGAAGGCCGGAACAGGAGATAAGGGTGGGGGCAACTCTGCCTTTAGAGTGCCAAAACCAAAAGATTGACAAAGTCAAGATGCTCTCTGCCTGACTGAAAAGGGGCTTTTCCTTATCTCTTGAAAATGCTTGTTACGCTTGTTACGTTTGTTACGCTTGTTACGGTTGAATGGTGGGATTGCTGTCCCCCTTAACGAAATTCTACCTTACCTGCAAAGATAAGGGAGTTTTACTCATTCTTCCTTTGCTTTGGTGCTCCTCAGACTCCTTGACTCCTTAGAGTTGATATCGTCTAAGGAGTGGAGGAGTTCAGGAGTTTTCAATTTTCCACCTTTTTGCTTTTTTACCTTTCAGAACGGGCCTCCTCTTCATACTTCATACCTCATACTTCATACTTCATACTTAACTTCTCTTCATAACTCCTGGTTAATAATTTTTAATTTTCTCGTCTGCCTATATTGAGCATTTTGACTTGTCAAATTGGCCACTTTGACGTGTCAGGATTCCCTTTTTAGGCAGAGGTGGATTTTTAAGGGAATATTATAGCAGTTGGCATGATGGAAGCCTGAAAGGCTGGAAAGACCACAGACGGGGGTAGAACCCCCGTAACCAGTACGAGCGGTAAACGGAACCCTGAAAGGGTGGAGAGATATCTGATGTTCTGTCGTGCTTTCAGCACTTAGTTGTTGCGATGTCTTCTTTACGGGGGTTGCACCCCCGCCTGTGTTCTTATCAGGCTTTGACTTTCCCTTCGGCCTTTGGCCGACGGCCGTCGACCTTCGGTTCAGCCTTCAGCCTTCCTCAACTAAGCTCTTACACTTATCCAAAAAGCGTGCCA
>CAMJOE010000008.1:0-39061 GCA_946407485.1 uncultured Prevotellaceae bacterium
CCCAGTACTGGATGGGACCGGGATAGACGTAGCAGGTGTTCTTTGCCCACTCCTCGCGCTTGCTTGCAAAGAACTTGAAGGGAGCGCCGTCGAGTTCGACGAGGGCTTTGCGGATGACGGGCTTCATGGCACCGTTCCTGCGCTCCATGTTCATCATCATCGTGATGGGCACACCGCCTGCAATCCACTCGCTTGCGGGAGCCGTGGTGTTCTTGATGACGCTCATGTAGCCCGTCTTGCCGTTGGAAATCAGGCGGCTTGCGTTGTATCCGAGGCTGTAGCAGTAGTCGGCATCGTAGTTGCTGGGAGCTGCGCAACGGCCTTCGTAGCCGAAGAAGTGGTGCTGAGCGGAGAACTTGCCGTTGTACTTGCCTTCCTTCTTCCATGCTTCGAGCTTCATGGCAACCATAGCAGAGAGAAGCTTCTCCGTCTCGATAAGGCTGACCTGCACGTTGCCGTGTGGGTCGCGGTCGAGGCAGAGCTGACGCTCAACATCCTTGGGCAGAGACTCAAGGACGGCAAGGTTCTCGGGTGCAATGTGACCCTTCACGAAGGCCACCTGCGCGTCCTTGCTCTCGAACTCGCGGCTCTCGCCTGTTGCGGGGTCTGTGAGCACCTCGTTAAGCTCTGCGATAAGCTTCTTGATGGCAGGAATGAACTCAATCAGGCCTTCGGGGATGAGGACGGTACCGAAGTTGTTTCCTTCGGCAGCACGGTCGGCCACAATCTTTGCGATGTAGGTAACGACGTCGTCGAGGCTCATGGCCTTCTGCTCTACTTCCTCGCTGATGAGGCAAGCGTTGGGCTGCGTCTCGAGGGCACACTCCAGGGCGATGTGGCTGGCGCTGCGGCCCATCAGCTTGATGAAGTGCCAGTACTTGCGGGCGCTGTTGCAGTCGCGCTGGATGTTGCCAATCAGCTCGCTGTAGGTCTTGCAAGCGGTGTCGAAGCCGAAGCTGGTCTCAATCTGCTCGTTCTTCAGGTCGCCGTCGATGGTCTTGGGGCAGCCGATGACCTGCACGCCATAGTTCTTCTGGGCATAGTATTCAGCCAGAACGCAGGCGTTGGTGTTGCTGTCGTCGCCACCGATGATGACGAGAGCCTTGATGCCGAGCTTGCGGAGAATCTCGATGCCGCTCTCGAACTGGCTTTCCTTCTCGAGCTTCGTACGGCCAGAGCCGATGATGTCGAAGCCGCCTGTGTTGCGATACTCGTCGATAAACTCGTCGGTGAACTCCACGTACTTGTGGTCAACGAGTCCGCCGGGGCCCATCAGGAAGCCATAGAGCTTGCTCTGCTTGTTGAGGGACTTCACGCCGTCGTAGAGTCCGCTGATGACGTTGTGACCGCCAGGAGCCTGACCGCCGCTGAGGATAATGCCGACATTGAACGGAGCAGACTGTTGTCCGTCGTCTGTTGTCTGTTGTCTCTCGAACGTAATGACGGGCATGCCGTAGGTGTTGGGGAACATCGCTTTGATTTCATCCTGATTGCCGACGCTTTGCGTTGCAGCGCCTTCTACGGCAACAACTGACCCTTGCAGAGCCTTGGGAAGCTTGGGCTGGTAGGCGGCACGAGCCACCTGTAGTGCACTTTTCTTCATGATTCTTTTTGTTTAATGTTCGTTTATATAATATATATAATGTATCTGTTCTTGTAGTTACTTCTTCCGCACATTTTGTTTTCGGGTGCAAAGGTACGAAAATTCTCCCGCACGCGCAAGAGAAGAGAGAGAAATCTTGCATCTGCCGGGAAAAGGTCAGGCTTTCGAACCACACACATGTAGTCGGGCAATCAGGAACGTGATGCTGGCGATTTAGGAACGTGATGTTGGCAACTTAGGAACGTGATGCTGGCGATTTAGGAACGTGATGTTGGCAACTTAGGAACGTGATGCTGGCAACTTAGGAACGTGATGCCCGTGATTCTACATGCTAAAAGTGCCGCCCTCGGAGGCAGAATGTAAAAAAAGCGAGAAAGTTTTCAGGCTTTTTCTTGTAGAGTCGGAAAAAATATGTAACTTTGACCTTCGTATTATACCTTACTAATATATTCGGCTTATGAAACGCAAAGACCTAAAAAAGCACATCAACTACCTGTGCGGCGAACTGCTGGCAGAGTGTATGGCTGCATCAAGTTTCTCAGGGAAGGACAACAAGCAGGACGTGGAGAACGTGATGCTGAGCATCATGAAGATGCAGGACGACTGGATCTGCCGCCTCTCGCACGTCGAGCCCGGCAGCACAAAGCTCTTCTTCAAAAAGATGAAGGAGGACATGCAGAAACGTACCGACGAGATTATCGACCAGATACAAAACCTCTGAAACAATATACAATTTAGCAACGTACAACGTACAATTCGTGTACGATTAACAGTAAATTGTACATTGCTAAATTGTAAATGACACAAGATGTTCAATAAAATCAGCCACAAGATTCTGTTCGACTGGTGCCACTTCAAGGAGACCGTGACGGAACCTATGCCCGAGAAATGCATCATAGCACTTGCTCCGCACACCAGCAACTGGGACTTCATCGTGGGCAACCTCTACAGCCGGGCGAAACGCTTTCATTGCGACTTCCTGATGAAGAAGGAGTGGTTCTTCTGGCCTATGGGCATCCTGATGCGCAGGCTGGGAGGCATACCCGTCTATCGCAGCAAGCAGATGCACTCGACCGACATCATCGCCCAGCAGGCAAAGCAGGCCAAGAAGTTCCGCCTCTGCATCACTCCCGAAGGGACACGCAAGGCCCAGCCCGATTGGAAGAAAGGCTTCTACTACATCGCCCTCAAAGCCGAAATACCCATACTGCTCTACGGACTCGACTTCGCTGAAAGGCGCATCGTCTGCACAAAGACAATCATCCCCGACGGCAACATCGATGCACAGATGCAGGAAATAAAAGAATACTACTCCGACTTCAAAGGACTGCACCCGGAACAGTTTGTTAATTCATAGTTCATAATTCATAGTTCATAGTTATATAGTCCACAATTCATAGTTCATAGTTAATTAGTTCATAATTCTTCGTTAAATAGTCCATAATACATCGTTATAATGAAACGCCTTATAGTTCTTCTCATCTTTCAGCTTTCTCTTTTCTCTTTTCACTTTCTCTGTGCACAGAACGCAGGCAACGGCATAGACAACCTCCGCGAATACTTCGAAGGATATACGAACCCCAATTTCCCGAACCTCAAGACAATCACCGTAGAGGACATTCAGACGGATGCCCAGGCCAAGCGCGTGACCATCGTGCTGAGCGATAACTTCATCGCACAGCCCGTCACACCTCTCATCGTGGGCGACCTCTACAAGGAGGTGAAGCGGCTGCTGCCTATGCCCTACAATACCTACAACATCTCGATTGTCAGCGCAGGAAACCCCATCGAGCAACTCATCCCGACAAGCATGCTCGACAAGGCCGACACGGCGCGCGTCTATAAACGTGAGCTCTACAAAGGCAACCCATGGGTGACGCCGATGAGCCAGCCCTTCTCCATCAAGAAAGGACTGCAGGGACGGCATCTCAGCATCTGCCACAGCCACGGCAAGTACTTCAGCTTCGACAAGCAGGAATGGATCTGGCAGCGCCCGAGACTCTTCTGCACGACCGAGGACATGTTTACCCAGACCTTCGTGGTGCCCTACATCATACCGATGCTGCAGAATGCGGGAGCCGTCGTCTTTACACCAAGAGAGCGCGACTGGCAGAAGCAGGAAGTCATCATCGACAACGACTTCATCTGGGACGGCAGTCGCTACGAGGAACATGTCAGCAAATACCATTGGCAATATGGCGGCGTAGGCTTCGGCCACAATCAGGAAGGATACGAGAACGGCGAGAACCCCTTCCGGAGAGGTACTTTCCAGATAACCGAGGCAACACGCGACAGAAGGACAACAAGCGATGCCGTCTGGGTTCCCGAAATACTCGTCGACGACGAATATGCCGTCTACGTCTCCTATCAGACCATGCCAAACAGCATTCCCGACGCGACATATACGGTCAGGCACGCAGGCATCGACACGGAGTTTCGCGTCAATCAGCAGATGGGCGGCGGCACATGGGTGTACCTCGGAACGTTCCGCTTCACGAAAGGCAATGAGGACGACAACTACATCAAGCTCACCAACTTCAGCAACTACAAGGGCGTCGTGACAGCAGATGCCGTCCGCCTCGGTGGCGGCATGGGCAACATCGTTCGCGGCGACTCCACGATGGCGCTTCCCATCGGCAGCGACTTGCCACGTTGCCTCGAAGCTGCCCGCTACTCCGCTCAATGGTACGGCATGCCGGACAGCGTCTATTCCAAGAGAGGCAACAATGACAGCAGGGACGACGTCAACACACGTCCGTTCGCAGTAAACTATGTGGCCAGAGGAAGCGGCTATCTGAACGACAGCGAGGGCTCTGGGCTTCCGCCTGTACTCGACGGGCAAGCCGTGCGCGGACTTGGTGTCCCCATCGAACTCTACATGGCAGTCCATAGCGATGCAGGCTGGAGGGCAGACAATACGCTTGTCGGCTCGCTCGGCATCTACACGACAGGCTTCTACGAGGGAAAGACTGCGACAGGCCTCTCGAGGCTTGTGAGCCGTGACCTCTGCGATATGGTGATGACGCAAATCAACAACGACTTGATGCGCGAGATTGGCTTCTGGAACCGTCGCGACCTGTACGACAGGAACTACGGCGAGAGTCGGGACGCGCAGATGCCTGCCGTCTTGCTCGAGATGCTGAGCCATCAGAACTGGGCAGACATGCGCTTCGGCCACGACCCCTACTTCAAGTTCCTCATGTCGCGTGCCATCTACAAAGGCATCCTGCGGTTCCTTGCCACCATTCATGGCGGCAAGGATGTCGTGGTGCAGCCGCTTCCCGTTGCCGGACTGAGTGCCGAGGCCAACAAGGAAAAGGGCGAGATAACCGTTCGATGGACGCCGAGGCTCGACCCCTCTGAACCTACGGCAAAACCTGACGGCTACATCGTTTACACGCAGAAGGCTGGCAAAGACTTCGACAATGGACATTACGTGAGCGGCAACGACTGCGTCTATCAGATGCAAGCCGAGCCGGGAGAGCTTTACAACTTCCGCGTGGATGCATACAACGAAGGCGGTACGAGCTTGCCGAGCGACGTGGTGAGTGCCGCAATCGCTCTGACAGACGCCGCCCCCACTATCCTGCTCGTCGATGGCTTCCAGCGGTTGGCCAGTCCTCTGCCCTTTGACAACGAAACGACAGGAGGCTTCGACTTCGACGCCGACCCAGGCGTGATTGACGTGAAGACAGTCGGCTATTGCGGACGTCAGATAAGCTTCGACAAGAGTCAGTACGGCAAAGAGGTCGACGAAGGCTTTGGCGTGAGCAGCGACGAGTGGGAAGGCATGTTCCTTGCCGGCAACACACACGACTACAGCGCCCGCTATGCCGCTGACATTCTCAAGAAACATCCCGACTGCAACATCAGCAGCTGCAACACCATTCAGCTCCCTCATGTTGACCTTCGCAGCTATCGCATCGCCAACTTCATCCTCGGCGCGCAGAAGGACGACGGCTATTCCCTGACGCGTCGCAAAGCATTTACGGACGAGATGCTCACGGCCATCTCTCAGCTGACACTTCAGAACTCGTCGATTATGGTGAGCGGCGCCTTCATTGGCAGCGACATGCACAACGCTCAGCAAGATGCCTTCGTGGCTGATAAGCTGAAGTATCGCTACGTGTCCTTTGCCCCGACCGACAGCCTCTGCTCTGTCCAGGGCTTGAACAACACGGCCCTCCTCTACAGCAATCCCAACGAGCAGAACTATTGGGTAAAGAGCACCGACATCATCGAGGGCGTTGGCGGCGCATTCAGCACGATGGTTTACTCGAAAGGGAACCACTCGGCTGCCGTCGCATATCCCGGCCCCGGCTATCGTGTCCTTGCCTTCGGCTTCCCGCTGGATTGCATCAAGGACGACGAAGCGCGGCAAAACATTCTCGGCATCGGCATCGACTTCCTGTTAGGGAAATAAGCATGCCACCACGCTCCACTACGGGAGACTTAAACGGTAAATTGTAAATCGTCAAATAGAATATATTATTAAGATGTACACAATACTATGCAACATGAAGGGCTCGCGCAAGCTCTCCGTCGATGACTCTCACCTCATGACCATCGACCGCTATTCCCTCTTCTCCGACTTGCTCGACAGCAATGGTATCGTCGAGGAGAGTGTTCTCGAGAAGCTGCGGCTGAATGTCCGCTCTTTGCTTGCCAACGAGCCTGACCCCGAGTTGCTCGACTTCTGCGAACGCATCCTCTTCCACAACGACATGAAAGCCTTTGGCTTGCATCAGCTCATCCTGCTCTACATCGATTGGAAGAGAGAGCAACCATAAAGACAGACTGGCTTCCCACGACACGCAAAGAGATGGACTTGCGCGGATGGGAAAGTGCTGACGTGATACTCTTCAGCGCCGATGCCTACGTGGACCATCCTGCCTTCGGGGCTGCCGTCATAGGACGCTTGCTCGAGGCTGAGGGTCTGCGTGTCTGCATCGTGCCGCAACCCGACTGGCACGGCGACTTTCGCGACTTCAAGAAGCTGGGCCGGCCTCGGCTCTTCTTCGGCATCTCGCCAGGTTGTATGGACAGCATGGTCAACAAATACACCGCTGCCCGTCGCCTCAGAAGTGAGGACGCGTACAGTCCCGATGGGCGTCACGACCTGCGTCCCGAGTACCCCACCATCGTCTATACCGACATCTTGAGGAAGCTCTTTCCCGATGTTCCCATTGTGCTCGGAGGCATAGAAGCAAGCCTTCGGCGCGTGATGCACTACGACTATTGGCAAGAGCGCTTTCGCCCAAGCATTCTGTGTGATTGCGATGCCGACCTGATAACGTATGGCATGGGCGAGAAGCCGACGCTGGAACTCGTGCAACGACTCAACGAAGCCATCAACGACTTTCATCCCCTGCTCCATTACGACGAGAATGGCGAGCCCTGCATCACACGGGAAGTGCTACGCGATGTGGCAAAAGAACTGCCGCAAACGGCTTGGCTCTGCAGGAAAGAAGAGATACCGGGCGGCATCAGGCAGGACGACATCGTGCTTCACAGCTTCGAGGATTGCCTGCGAGAGCCTAAGCTTCATGCCGAGAATTTCCGACACATCGAGGAGGAGAGCAACAAGATTCATGCTCAGCGACTCCTGCAAATGGTAAGCGGGAAGCATGTGGGTGGCAAATGCATGTGGGTGGTGGTCAATCCGCCCTACCCGCCTCTCACGTCGGAGGAACTCGACCGAAGCTTCGACTTGCCCTACACGCGCCTGCCGCACCCGAAGTACAAAGGCAAACGCATCCCCGCCTACGAGATGATTAAGTTCAGCGTGACGCTCCATCGCGGCTGTTTCGGCGGCTGCGCATTCTGCACCATCAGCGCCCACCAAGGCAAGTTCATCGTAAGTCGTTCGAAGGAGAGCATATTAAAAGAGGTGAAAGCCATCACCAGGATGCCTGACTTCAAAGGTTATCTGAGCGACCTTGGCGGGCCGAGTGCGAACATGTACATGATGAGGGGCAAGCGCGTGGAAGTATGCGAGAAGTGCAAACGCCCATCGTGTATCCACCCCGCCGTCTGCCCGAACCTCAATGGCGACCATCGCCCCTTGCTCGACATCTACAGGGCAGTCGATGCGTTGCCGGGCGTCAAGAAAAGCTTCATCGGAAGCGGCGTCCGCTACGACATGCTGCTTCACGACTGGAAAGACGAAGCCCTCAACCGAGCCGCCAGAGAATACACAAAGGAACTCATCACAAAGCACGTCAGCGGACGCCTCAAGGTGGCTCCCGAGCACACAAGCGATGCGGTGCTGAACGTGATGCGAAAGCCCTCGTTCAGCCTCTTCAGGCAGTTCAAGAGCATCTTCGACAGGACGTGCAGAGAGGCAGGACTGAGGCAGCAGCTCATCCCCTACTTCATCAGCTCGCACCCCGGCTGCACAGTCCGCGACATGCAAGAGCTTGCGGCCATCACGAAGCAACTCGACTTCAAGCTCGAGCAGGTGCAGGACTTCACGCCCACACCCCTCACCGTCAGCACAACATGTTGGGCCACAGGCTATCATCCCTACACATTGGAGAAGATATTTAGCGCAAAGACACCGCAGGAGAAGAAGGAGCAGAACAGTTTCTTCTTCTGGTACAAGAAAACTTGACATCATTAATCTTGAATCTTGACATCATTAATTTTGAATCTTGAATTTATTAATTTTGAATTAACAGATAATGCAAAGCGAATGGTTTGAATGCAAGGTCCGTTACGACAAGACCTTGGAGAGCGGTCTCGTCAAGAAGACCACAGAGACATATTTGGTTGACGCACTCAGCTTCACGGAGGCCGAGAAGCGATTCATCGAAGAGATTGAGCCTTTCATGACGGGCGAGTTCATCGTGACAGACATCAAGCGGGCACGACTGTCGGACCTCTTCGACAGCGACGACCTGAACGACGACCGATGGTTCAAGGCTCGCATTGCCTACATCTCAATCGACGAGAAGACCGCCGTTGAGAAGCGCACCGTGCAATCGGCACTCGTGCAGGCAAACGACTTCCATCGCGCCCTCGCAAGGCTCGACGAATGCATGAAGGGCACACTCGGCGAGTGGGTCATCGTCTCCATCACGGAGACAACAATTGTCGATGTATTCAAGTTCAAAGCAAACGAGGAATAACGCGACAAAACAATACAACGGATTAAACGGATTACACGGATTTTTATAATTCGTGGAATTCGCGAATTCGTGGTAAGGGAATAATAAAACGTCACAAATGGTAAGTGAAAGGATAAAGAGTATCAGGCAGGTTCTTCCCGAGGGGGTACGGTTGGTGGCTGTCAGCAAGTACCATCCTGTCGAGATGATTCAGGAGGCTTACGATGCCGGGCAGCGCATCTTCGGCGAGAGCCATGTGCAGGAGATGGTGCAGAAGTACGAGGTATTGCCAAGGGACATCGAATGGCACTTCATTGGGCACTTGCAGACGAATAAGGTGAGATACATTGCACCCTTTGTGAGCCTCATTCATGCCGTCGATTCGGAGCACCTTCTGAAGGAGATTGACAAGCAGGCAAAGAAGTGCGGGCGCACGATTCCCGTGCTCGTGCAGGTGCATGTCGCAAAGGAAGAGACGAAGTTCGGCTGGCTTCCCGAGGAATTATTGAAGTTCATGGAGAGCGGCACCTGGCAGCAGTACGAGAACGTCAGCATAGAAGGCCTCATGTGCATGGCAACGAATACCGACGACGAAGCTCAGATAGCATCAGAGTTCGAGCAGGCAAGGCAATTGTTTGAGACGATAAATGCCCGATGCCCGATGCTCAATGGTCGATGGAAAGAACGCAGTTGGGGCATGTCGGACGACTACCCCATTGCCGTCCGGCATGGCAGCAACATGGTCCGCATCGGCAGTCTCATCTTCGGCGCGAGGGTGTATAACTAATAAACTTGACACGTCTAATTGGTGAAATAGACATGTCAAGTCAGACTATTTAACGTGTCGAGAGAAGCCTTTTAACGTGTTGCGAGACTTCTGACAACGTGATGTGAGACTTCTGACAACGTGATGTGAGATTATTTCCCTCAGGTGGGAAGTGCAGTTCCTTGCTGTGGGAAGAGCAGTTCCTTGCTGTGGGAAGAGCAGTTCCTTGCTGTGGGAAGAGCAGTTCCTTGCTGTGGGAAGGCCCGACGCTTGCTGTGGGAAGTGCAGTTCCTACGTGTAGAGGAAGCGTTTGATGCTCTTCTTCGGGGTCTTCTCGAACTCGTTCTCCATCACCTTGATGCTGAAGAGCTGGGCATACTGAGGCAGGTTGGGATTGATTTCCTTGCGGTTCTGCTCCATGATGGTTTCGATGTCGGTCTTCGACAGCCGCAGTTTCTTCACCTGTTCCTGGTCGGGATAGACGAGGCCGACAAGCTTGTCTTCCCTCTGCACCACAAGACATTCGCTCACGAGGGTCATGTTCGAAAGCTTGTCCTCAATCTCTTCGGGATAGACATTCTGCCCATTCGCGCCAAGCAGCATGTTCTTCGAGCGCCCCTTGATGAAGAGGTTGCCCTGCCTGAGCACGCCGAGATCGCCCGTATGATACCAGCCCTCGCTGTCGATGGCAGCCTTCGTGGCCTCCTCATTCTTGTAGTAGCCAAGCATGACATTCAGTCCGCGGGTCAGGATCTCACCCGGAATGTTCGCCGGGTCTGGGCTGTCGACGCGAAGTTCCTGATGGATGACATTCTTGCCGCAACTGCCCACCACCTGGTCTTTCCAGTCGTTGTAGGTGATGATGGGTGCGCACTCGGTGGCTCCATAACCGACAGTATAGCGGAATCCTATTTCGTGCAAGAGCTGCTCCACCTCCTGATTGAGTGCTGCTCCCCCGATGATGACCTCGTAGAAGTTGCCGCCGAGGGCTTGTGTCAAGCCGTCGCAGATGCGTTTCTTTATGCGGTCGCCAATGATGGGCACGCCCATGAGCATCCTCACTCCAGGGTCTTGTATCCTCGGCATCACAGCCTTCCGCACCACTTTCTCAATGATGAGAGGCACGACGATGAGGATGACGGGCTTCACCTCCGCGAGTGTCCGCATCAGAATGGTGGGCGAGGCAGCCTTGGTCAGGAAGTTGACGTGGGCTCCCACCATGAATTCGTAGGTGAACTCGAAGGCCATGCCATACATGTGTGCCATAGGCAACATCGAGAGGACATTGACGCCTGCCTTGATTTCGTTGCCGAGGACATGCTTGGCGAAGTCGCAATTGCTCCAAAGTGCCCTGTAGGGAATCATCACTCCCTTCGAGTTGCTGGTTGTTCCGCTGGTATAGTTCAGCACAGCCATCTCGTTGGGCTGGTCCTTGTAGTAGCTGAGAAGCTCCGGCAGGAAGCGGCTCGGGAACTTCTCTCCAAAGAGACGGTTGAGGTTCTCGCGGGCATAGGCCAGCTCTTCATTGCGGCAGACAAGCAGACTGTAGTCGACCAACGAGATGATGCCCAGCAGGTCGGGCATTTCGTCGGCATTGAGCCCCGGCCATACCTTGTCGCCCACAAAGAGAAGCTTCGATTCTGAATGGTTCACGATGTCGTGAACCTGAGAGGGATGAAACTCATGCAGAATTGGCACGGCAACAGCTCCGTAAGTGAGAATGCCAAAAAAAGCTGCGCCCCAACGGCTTAGGTTTCGTCCGCAAAGAGCAATCTTGTCGCCAGGCTTGATGCCTGCCTGCTCAAATAGAATGTGAAGCTTCTCGATAATGCGGGCAACATCTTTGTATTGCAAGGTAAAGACGCCATAATCCGACATCGAGTCAAGAAACCAATGGTCCTGAATCGACTGACGAATCATCTCGTTATATGAAGGTACTTTCGTTATATCCATTTGCACATTTTCATTAATTTTGTGCAAAGATACGGCATTTTATGGTATCGTGCAAATAATTTCGCAACTAATTTTGCACAAAAGGAGAAAAATCGTGCAAAAAAGAGAAATAGGACAGAAAAGGCTATATTATTATATATAATGTATTAAACCTTTTCGGCAAAATCTTGTCGAATAATTAAAACTGTACAGTCATGAAAAAGAATTTTAAGGAAACAAATGAGATGAATCGCCGCCAGTTCCTGGAGCGATTGGGACTTGGTTCAGCCACTGCTTTGTCCCTTATTACAGTAGGTTCGCTGCAAGTGATTGGCTCGCCCAGAAAGGCCGGAAAGGCTCTCGACAACGATGCTCCGGAGCAAGTCAAAATGACCTATCGCGTCCAGAATGGCACGGGAGAGAAGATTTCCCTGCTTGGCTTTGGCATGATGCGACTGCCCCGCGAGCAGGAGCAGGTCAACGAATTGGTCGACTATGCGCTGGCCCACGGCATCAACTACTTCGATACCGCCCCGATTTATGGTGGCGGAAGCAACGAGACGGCCACTGGCAATGCCCTCAGCCGCCATCCTCGCGACAAATACTATGTGGCTACGAAGATGTCGAACCAGAACGAGAGTCTGTGGAGCTTCGAGAAGTCAAAGGAGATGTACGACAACTCTTTCCGCAAGCTGCAAGTGGACTACATCGACTACTACCTGCTGCACAGCGTCGGCGGAGGCGGGATAGACAACCTCAAGGCCCGCTTCATCGACAATGGCCTGCTCGACTTCCTCCTGGAGGAGCGCAAGGCAGGACGCATCCGTCACCTCGGATTCAGCTATCACGGCGACGTGAAGGTGTTCGACTGGCTGCTCGACAACAACGACAAGTACCATTGGGACTTCGTGCAGATACAGATGAACTACCTCGACTGGACTCATGCCCAGAGAGGCAGAGGCCGTCGGCGTGGAGATGCCAACGCGGAATATCTCTATGGCAGGCTCGAGAAGCTGGGCATCCAGGCAGTCATCATGGAGCCGCTCAGAGGTGGCGGACTGGCAAATGTGCAGGATGATGTCCGCGAACAGCTTGGTCGTGCCCGCAAGGACGACACACCAGCTCGCTGGGGCTTCCGTTGGGTAGGCTCTAAGCCGAATGTGCTGACTGCATTGAGCGGCATGAATCGCATGGAGCACCTCAAGGAGAACTTGGAAACGTTCTCTCCCCTCGACCCCTGCACAAATGTGGAGAACGAGCTTCTGGAGCGCATCGCAGACAAGATGTCGGGCATGCCCACCATCGGTTGCACCACATGTGCCTACTGCATGCCCTGCAAGCATGGAGTCGATATCCCGGGCAACTTCGCCTTCTACAACAAGGCAGTTGTGGATGGCCGCCTGCCTCTGCCCGATGCCTCAGCTCCCGATTTCGAAGAGAAGCGCCAGGCTTACCTCACAGCCTATCAGGAGGCCATTCCCAGCAAGGCCCGTGCCAACAGATGCCAAGATTGCGGAGAGTGTCTGCCGAAATGTCCGCAGCAGCTCCCCATCCCCACACATCTGAGCAGACTCGTCGAAATGACAAGGAAGAAACAAGCATGATAAATGAAAGAATGAAAGAATAAAGAAATGAAAAAGACAATATTGAAATCACTCGCTCTCATCGGAGCATTCCTCTTTCTGACAAGTCAAACGACCGAAGAACCTGTCATGACAAAGCAGAAAGACGTTACCGTCATCAACACCACAACACTCGCCACCGACATAGAGGGCTACGTCAGCACCACTCCCGTCAAGGTCTATATCAAAGCCGGCAAAGTGCTGAAGGTGGAGGCTCTCGAGAATGAAGAGACGCCCAAGTACTTCGATATGGTAGTGAAGGGACTGCTGAAAAAGTGGAACGGACTGCCAGTCAAGACAGCCGAGAAGCAGAAGGTTGATGTCGTGACAGGTGCCACGGTCTCCTCAGAAGCAGTCATCGAGAATGTCAGGCGCGGCATAGCTTACTACAACTACGCGAACAAAAAACAATAGTAATTTACGATTTGACGATTTAAGTCATTTACGATTTAGTAATTTAACTATTTATTTTTCCCCCCTCCTGGAGGGGCAGGGGGAGGCTATTCCCCCCTCTTCGCCTCGTTCCAGAGTTCGTCCATTTGAGCAAGGGTCATCTCCTTCAGTTGGAGTCCTTGCTCTTTTGCTTTCTGCTCCACATAGTTGAAGCGGCGGATGAACTTCTGGTTCGTATGCTCCAGGGCATTGTCGGGATTGATATGGTAGAGCCTTGCTGCATTGATGAGGCTGAAGAGAAAGTCGCCATATTCTGCTGTCTGCTTTTCGATGTTGTCTTCCTTTTTCAGCTCTGCCTCCAGCTCGCCCAGTTCTTCCCTCACTTTGTCCCAGACATCTTCCTTCTTGTCCCAGTCGAAGCCGACAGCGCGGGCCTTGTCCTGAATGCGATAGGCTTTGATGAGCGAAGGCAATGAGTTGGGCACGCCACCCAGCACAGTCTTGTTGCCGTCCTTCTCCTTCTGCTTGATTTGTTCCCACGCCATCACCACATCGCCCGCTGTCTTAGCCACGGCATCGCCATAGACATGAGGATGCCGGAAGATGAGCTTGTCGCACAGCTTGTTGCAGACATCGGCAATGTCGAACTGCCCCTTCTCGCTTCCTATCTTCGCATAGAAAACGATATGCAGCAGGACATCTCCCAGCTCCTTCTCAATATTGGGCACATCATCCTTGAGCAAGGCATCGCACAGCTCAAAAGTCTCTTCTATTGTATTCGGCCGCAAGCTCTCGTTCGTCTGCTTATGGTCCCACGGACACTTCTCTCTCAGCGTATCCATCACATCCAGCAAACGACCAAACGCCTGCAGCTGCTCTTCCCTTGAATGCATCATATTTATTTTCAATTTGACAATTTACTATTTACAATTTATTTACGATTTAATGATTTTACTATTTACAAACTCACTCCAAACTTCTCCTCGTACCCTCCACAAAACCTCTCCCTGTATGGAGAAACATTTGAATTCATTAATTTTGAATTTTGAATTTTTCAATTCCTCTTTTTCTTGCACAAAGTTACGCCTTTTTGTGCAAAACGCAGTACGAATCGTTATTTTTCGTTGCACAAAGTGTAAAAAAACGCCAAAATGCTTGCAGGAATGGATAAAATTCCTTTACTTTGCATCGTCAAAACAATATTAACGCACTAAAAACCGCTTGCCTATCGACAGACATTACTCCAAAACCAATAGTTTGAGACGTAATGAACAACTTATCTGCAATGACCGACCATGAGTTGGTCCAATTGTACGAAAAAGGCAACGACAGTGCATTTGATATCCTTCTCGCCCGTCATCAGGCGTATATCTATTCCTATATACTCTTTCTGGTGAAAGACAGCGACGTTGCCAACGACTTCTTTCAGGACACGTTCCAGCGTGCCATCGTTGCCATCCGTACCCACAAGTACCAGACAAGCGGCAAGTTCAGCGCCTGGCTCACGCGCATAGCCCATAACCTCATCATCGACAGGAGCCGCGAATGCGAGACCACCTGCACCGTCCGCGAGGAACTGGTGAAGCCCAAGGCCCTCAACAACCTGCAGCTCAGCGAGGCAACGCGCGAGGATGAGATAATAGACAAGCAGAACCGCGAAGGCATCCGCCGCCTGCTCGACTACCTGCCCGAGCCCCAGAAGGAAGTGGTGCTGCTCCGTTTCTACGACGACCTCAGTTTCAAGGAGATAGCAGAGCAGACAGGCGTAAGCATCAACACAGCCCTCGGCCGCATGCGATATGCCCTCATCAACCTCCGCAAACTCATCGGCGAGAAACAGCTCAGCCTCGTGGGATAAAAAGCAATACCTTTTGTGTTTCATAATAATAATTATGGTCAACGTGTCACGCCTAAAAACGTGGCACGTTTGGTTTATAAACCAGACACGTGTAGTTGGCGAATTAGACACGTGTAGTTGGCAATTTAGGAACGTGATGCTGGCAGATTAGGAACGTGATGCTGGCAGATTAGGAACGTGATGTTTTAAATTCTTCTGCGTGTCATTATACATTTTCTCAATTTGCGGTAATATATTTGTAGAGAAGGATTACGAATTCAAAACAACTTAATTCAAAATTCAAAATTAAGGCGGATGGGCTATCAGCAGGCAAATATAGACGACTCGGTGCTTGTCAGAAGCATCTTGGACGGGCAGACGGGGCTGTTCAGGCTGCTTGCTGAGCGGTATGTCGGACGGATGATGGGGATGATTCGCCGGCTGGTGCCTGCCAAGGAAGATGCAGAAGAGGTGACGCAGGACGCACTTCTGGAAGCCTACAAAAGCCTGTCGCGGTTCGACAGCCAGCAGTCGAACTTGCTGACCTGGCTCCTCAGCATCGCTTACCACATGGCGCTGAAGCACTACAGAAAGGCTTCTCCGAAGGCTTCCCCGAAAGCCCAGGACTTGAAGTTTGTGGACACAAATCAGGAGTGGCTGGAGAACCTCGCCGACGATGAGGTGGATGAGCTGCTGGCCGACACTTCTGCCGACCGCCTCTCCCTGCTCGAACAAGCCATCTGTCAGCTGAAACCCGACGACCAAATGCTGCTCAGCCTCTACTACTACGACAACTACTCGATAAAAGACATTTCCCAAATAACCGGTCACGAGGGAGGCTATCTCCGCTCACGGCTGCAATGGATAAGGAAGAAACTGGCAAAGATGATTGAATGTTGAAAATTGGAAATTGAGGATAGAAGTAAACAATGAAAGACGCTAACGAATATAAAGACAAAGCCCTGCGTGCCGTGATTGCTCGCAAGATGAGAACCATCGAGGAACCAACACTTTCTGATGATTTCGTTGAACGATTGATGCAACGTGTTGAAGCAGAGGAGAAGGCTGCTGAGAGGCAGCCGTCAAGCCCATGGCTGAGGGTCGTGAGCAGGGTTTCTGCCGTGGCTGCTGTTCTGCTCGTCGCTTTCTTCATCACGCTCCATCTGCCCTCTTCGACAAAGACGGAACAATCCTATACATATTATAATATAGCATCTCTGCCCAAGAGTAGCACCCTCGAGCAAGTGTACACAAGCCACCGCGGGCAGAAGAAAAGCAATCAACTCCGTTACACTCACTTTAGACGCATGATTTATGAAAACAAGTAAACTCCTCGGAATAGCCCTCGCGGGCACACTCCTGCTGGCCTCCTGCTATCAGCCGGATGTCGTGATGCACACCACCATTACCAGAAACCCCTGGCGACCCTGCGAACGCGAGATAACTTACAGCAACGTGATGCCTCAGCAGATGCGCGACTCATTGTGGGGCAAGAGAAACATAAAATGGTCGCAACCCTTGCCGGAATGCCTCAATACAGACGCCTTCGTCAGCACTCACACGGAAATCGGCGAGAACGATACCGTCAGCACTACCTTCTCGATGCCATTCAAATCGATAGAGGAAATGAGTGAGGAGACGCCTCTGCAACTGAACGGCACCCACCTCCGCTCGAAGGCCAGCCTCAAGAAGCAGTTCCGCTGGTTCTATACGAACTACGTCTTCAGCGAAACCTTTTATTGTGTGGGCGACACCTTCCAGCTGGCCGACACCCTCTATGCCGACAAAGCCCTCGTCAGCTACTGGTTCACGGGAGAGCCGAACCTCGTGAAAGGGCTGAGCGGGGCAGAGGCCTCGCAGAAACTCAGCGAGATAGAACCAGCCATCAACCGCTGGCTGAACGACAACCTCCTGAAGGTGGGCTTCGACTACATCGCCAGTCACTACGACTCCATCCCTGCCCCACCAGTCAGCAAGGAGCGCTTCATCGAGCTGCACGACTCGCTTGTCCAGTTCATCATGGCTGGTGCCGACGATCTGCTCGACATCAAGCCTGAGGAGAGGCTCAGGGAATTCTTCCGCTCCGATGCCTATGATGCCTTCTTCGACGACGATACGCCTCTTGGCAAGGGACTGAACAACGAGTTGAGCAAACAACTGAACATCTTCTGGTTCAACGTGCCCTACACGCTCACGATGCCCGGAACAGTTGTTGATGCCGGCAACGGCACCCTGCAGGCCGACGGCTCAATCCTCTACCCCTTCACTGGCGAAAGGCTCATCCCGAAAGACTACACCATCAGGGCCACCTCGCGAGTCACTCACATTTGGGCCTATATCCTCACTCTCATCATCATTCTACTCGCCATTGGAAGCATATTATATCGAAAGAAACGAAGAATGTCGTAATTTTTTCGAGCAAGATTCGTTACATTTCATAAAATTTTATATCTTTGCATCACATTAACAACTATTGCGATGCAAAGATATTTCATTTCATCACTTTTAGCGTTCTTTTCGCTTGTTTGTTTGGCTCAGCCGCACGTGGTGGCCCATCGTGGCTACTGGAAGGCTGAGGGCAGTGCACAAAACTCTATCGCTTCCTTCCAGAAGGCAGCCGAGGTGGGCTGCTGGGGCAGCGAGTTTGACGTATGGCTGACTGCCGACGGAGTGCCTGTAGTCTTTCACGATGCCACGGTGGAAGGCATCCGCATAGAGGACACCACCTATGCCACGCTCATGAACATCAGGCTGAAGAACGGCGAGTTCATCCCTACCCTGCAGCAATACCTCATGGAGGCCCAGCGGTGGCCCAAGTGCCGCCTCATCTTTGAAATAAAGCCTCATCGCAATGAGAAGCGCGACAACAGGGTCTCCGAGATGTCGGTCGAACTCATCAACATGCTTGGCCTGACCGACAGGACCGACTACATCTCCTTCAGCAAGAATGCATGCAAGCGCATCCACGAACTGGCTCCGCAGGCTAAGGTGGCTTACCTGAACGGCGAACTCTCGCCTAAGGAAGTCAAGGAACTGGGCTGGACCGGCATTGACTACAACTCGAAGGTCTTCGACAATTACCCCGACTGGGCTCTCGAAGCCAAGCAGCTCGGCCTGGAAGTGAATGTCTGGACTGTGGATGGCGAAGAGGCTCTGACGCACTTTGCCAAGATGCCCGGCATCGACATCATCACCACAAATGACCCGGAAGTGCTGATTAAAATTATTCAAAAGTGACAACAGACTACAGACTACAGACAACTGATAATATAGAATAGAGGATGGGAACTATAGTCCGTTGTCTGTTGTCCGTTGTCTATAGTCCTAAAAATTAAAATCATAGTTTATGACTAAGTACAACATCACCCCAAGGAAAGAAAAAAAAATCGTCTCTGCCTACAGAAGCTCTGTCTCGCCGGAAATGGTGGAGGACATTGCTCGACAGATTATCACTAAGCTGATGATTGAGAAGAAATACCGCGACCCAAAATACTCTGCTAAGCAACTTGCAATAGACCTCGGCGTGAACATGAGGCACATCAGCGCCGTCATCAATGTCCGCTTTCAGCAGAACTACTCCGAGCTCGTCGGCAAAATGCGAATCCAGGAGGCAAGGTATATGCTTCAGGACTCCAACTTCGCCAACATGAAGATGGAGGACATTGCCATCAATGTAGGCTTTACTACGCGCCAAAGCTTCTATGCCACCTTCTACAAAATCTGCGGCATAACACCGAAAGAGTACAGGCAAACCTATGGCGACATGCCCGAACCAAAGCCCGCAAAGCCCAAGAAGAAAAGAAAACCCGCAGCAAAGAAGAGGAAGAAGAGAGTGAGTAAGATGAATGGACTCACCCCAACAGCCTAACCCGATAGCCTCCCCCATCCCCTCCAGAGGAGGTGAGAAGTAAATAGTTAAATAGCCAAATCGTAAATAAATAGTAAATCGTAAATAGTCAAATCGTAAATTAATTAAGTTTGTCAAATAGTGTATTAAGCGAGCGCTTTGCTGACCTGCAATTGTTGCGCTATGAAGTGCCAGGCTTTGAGACCTTGCCACTTCGCCAGAAACTGCTTGTCTATTACCTTGCCGAGGCATCGTTGCTTGGAAGGGACATTCTTTGGGACCAGAATTGCCGCTTTGACTTGCAGCTGAGGCGAGTCTTGGAAGACATCTACACAAGCTACGACGGCGACAAGGACAGTCCCGACTGGAAGGCTTTTGTCGTTTATCTGAAGAGGGTATGGTTCTCCAATGGCATCCATCACCACTACAGTTGCATGAAGTTTCAGCCAGGCTTCAGCAAAGAGTGGTTCTGTGAAAGACAGTCGCGGAAGGGCAGTTGTCCGTTGTCCATTATCAACCTCATCTTCAATCCTGAGGTGATGCCTAAGCGCGTGAATCATGCTGATGGCGAGGATTTGCTGCTGACTTCCGCGTGCAATTACTACGCAGAAGGCATCACACAGGCCGAGGCAGAAGCTTTCTATGCCGAACTCAAAAAGAAGTCTGACCCGCAGAGGCCGCCCATGATTGGACTGAACAGTCGCTTGGAACGCTCTGCCGATGGTTCGCTCTACGAGAATGTATGGCACAGCGGAGGTCTTTATGGCAATGCAATCGACCGCATCTGCGAGAAACTCGAAACTGCCCGACTCTATGCAGAGAACGACAAGCAAAGGGCAGTCATCGATAAGCTTGTGGAGTTCTATCGGACTGGCAACCTGAAGACCTTCGACGAGTATGCCATCCTTTGGGTTGGAGAGACAGAAAGCGAAGTGGATTTCACTAATGGCTTTACTGAAGTCTATGGTGACCCACTTGGACTGAAAGCAAGTTGGGAGGGCTATGTCAACATCATCGACCACGAGGCAACCCGCAGAGCCAAAGCTTTAAGCGACAATGCACAATGGTTTGAGAATCATTCGCCTGTAGATGAGCGATTCAAGAAGAAAGCCTGCAAGGGAGTGAGTGCAAAAGTCATCAATGCCGCGATACTGGGAGGCGACCTTTACCCCAGTAGCGCCATCGGCATTAACTTGCCAAACAGCGACTGGATTAGGGCAGAATATGGCAGCAAGAGTGTCACAATTTCCAACCTGACTCGGGCTTATGACCTTGCCGCTAAAGGCTCGGGAATGCGACAGGAGTTCGTCAATGATGAGGAGACAAGGGAGCTTCTCGACAAGTATGGAGATGTATGCGACGACCTTCACACCGACCTTCACGAGTGCCTGGGACACGGAAGCGGACAGCTTCTTCCCGGCGTGGATGCCGATGCCCTGCGCTCCTATGGCAGTACCATCGAAGAAGCAAGAGCCGACCTCTTTGGCCTGTACTATATTGCCGACCAGAAGCTCGTCGAGTTAGGACTGACACCGAATGCAGAAGCCTACAAGTCGCAGTATTACAGCTATTTGCTCAATGGACTGCTGACACAGATGGTTCGCATCGAGGAAGGTCATCAGATAGAGGAAGCCCACATGCGCAACCGAGCTCTCATCAGCAGATGGGCACTCGCGCACTATCCTGAAGCGCTGCAGATTGTGGAGATTGAAGGCAAGCATTATGTCAGAATCAACGACTATCCCCTACTCCGTAAAGCCTTTGGCAAGTTGCTGAGAGAGGTTCAACGCATCAAGAGCGAAGGCGACTATGAGGCAGCCAGACAGCTTGTTGAGCAATATGGCATCAAGATAGACGCGGACCTGCACCATGAGATACGCGAACGCTACCAACGCCTGAACCTCGCACCCTACAAAGGCTTCATCAATCCGAAGTATGAACTTGTCCGAGACAGCGAAGGAAACATCACAGATGTCCTCATCAACTACGATGAAGCTTATAGCGAACAAATGCTTCGTTACAGCCAAGAATACAGCACATTATAACAGCCTCACCCCTAACCCCTCTCCGAGGAGAGGGGAACTGGCCTCCCCCGTCCCCTCCAAAGGAAGGAAAATAAATTACTAAACAGATAAATAGTAAATCGTAAAATCGTAATTATAAAGCCCCCTTCTGCCTCCCAGCTCCCTTTAGGGGCAAGGAGAACAACAGGCGAAGAAAGCCTCGCCCTAGAGGTAGAGGGTTGGAGAGGGTCTATAAATTGCTAAATCGTAAATTCCCTGATGTTTTTAGTTAATGAGATTAAGAAGGAGCTTCGGGCGAGCATGAATGGCATCCTTTCTGCGCGGATGCGGGAGGCTGGAATGCCCTACAAACTCATCTTCGGTGTTGAGCTGCCCAGGCTTCAAAGCATTGCCGACGAGTTCACGCCCAACAAAGACCTTGCAAATCTGCTGTGGAGCGAGAACATACGCGAATGCAAGCTGCTGGCTATCATGCTAATGCCTCCAGATGAGTTCACCTTTGAGCTCGCAAACATTTGGAAGGATGGGATGGTAACGGCTGAAGAAGCACAAGTACTGGCAATGATGCTCCTCTCCAAAACAAGCCGAGCGAAGGAAATCAGCCTTGCCTGGCTCGGAGGAAACAGTTCTCTTCCAGCCACATGCGCTTGTCTTTGCTTAAGACATCTGCTGATGCAAGGCATCAACTTGAATGAGAGAGAACAAATCTTTGCTGAGTGCGAGCGATGGCTTCCCAAAGCGAATCTGCACCTCAGAAAAGCCATCCAAGCACTCACAACTGCCCTAAAAGAATAATTTTGAATTTATTAATTTTGAATTTTGAATTATTAGTTGTACCTTTGCACCTTGGTTATGGACAAGAAACAAGCACCCCTCGCTTCTCTGCGCGACCGTCTGACTCGCTACATGGAAGACAAGACCATGCGCAAGACTCCTGAACGCTATGAAATACTGCGCGTTGCAGGTCTTGCCAATGGCATCTTCACCATCGACGAACTCATGCAGATGATGAGGGAACATGGCAAGTTCCAGGTGAGCAGGGCTACGCTCTTCAACACGATGGAGCTGTTCTGCGATGCCGGACTGACCATCAGGCACTCGCTCGCCACGGCAGCGCACTATGAGATGCGAACTGACAGCAACCCAAAGGCTTACACCATCTGCCACCAGTGCAACACCATAACGAAAGTCTCCACAAGCACGGCAAAGCTTGCATTGCAGAACCTGCATGTCCGCTACTTCGGCATCGAGGAAAAAATAGTCTACATCCACGGCATCTGCAGAAAGTGCCAAGCAAAGAACCGACAGGAGGCAAAGAAGAGAATGACCATCTCGAACCCCACCCTGAATGGGAAGAAACCATAACTTTGAACATTCACTCTAAGAATTATGAATAACGGAAAAGGTAAAGTAGATGCCTTACTGGGCATCGTTTTCGGCGACGAAGGAAAAGGAAAGGTAGTGGACGTCTTCACTCCGAGATATGATATCGTAGCTCGTTTTGCCGGCGGCCCCAATGCCGGCCACACCATCATCTTCGAGGGAAAGAAGTTCGTCTTGAGGTCCATCCCAAGCGGCATCTTCGACGAGGGCAAGCTCAACATCATCGGCAACGGCTGTGTCATTGCTCCCGACCTCTTCATGCAGGAAGCGAAGGAACTGGAAGAGGCTGGCTACGACCTCAAGAGCCGCCTCCACATCAGCAAGCGGGCTCACCTCATACTGCCCACCCACAGAGTGCTGGACCGCGCCTACGAGGCCGCAAAGGGCAAGAACAAAGTGGGCACGACGGGCAAAGGCATCGGCCCCACTTATAGCGAGAAGGCAAGCAGAACAGGGCTTCGCGTAGGTGACATCCTTGAGAACTTCATGGAGAAGTACAACACCCTGAAGGCTCGGCACGAGAAGATTCTCAGCGACCTGAACTATACCGACTACGACATCGCAGAGGATGAAAAGCTATGGATGCAAGGCATTGACTACATGCGCCAGTTCACGCTCGCTGACACGGAGATTGAACTTGGCAAGGCCCTGCAGGAAGGCAAGTCCGTGCTGGCCGAAGGTGCTCAGGGCACGATGCTCGACATCGACCACGGCACCTATCCTTTCGTCTCTTCCTCGAACACCGTGAGCGGCGGCGTCTGCACCGGTCTTGGCGTAGCGCCCAACAGCATCGGCGAGGTGTTTGGCATCTTCAAGGCATACTCAACCCGTGTAGGCTCTGGTCCTTTCCCCGTAGAGCTCTTCGACGAGACAGGCGACAAGATACGCGAGATAGGTCATGAATACGGAGCCGTGACAGGCAGGAACCGCCGTTGCGGCTGGCTCGACCTCGTGGCTCTCCGTTATGCCATCATGATAAACGGCGTCACCCAGCTCATCATGATGAAGAGCGACGTGCTCGACGATTTCAAAGAGATAAAGGTCTGCACGAAGTATGAAAAGAACGGCATTGTTACCGACCAGATGCCATACGACACCGAGGGCTGGCAGGCAGTCTATGAGACACTGCCCGGCTGGCAGACCGACCTCACGCAGATGACAAGCGAAAGCCAGTTCCCACAGCAGCTCAAGGACTACATCGCCTACATCGAGAAGGCTACGGAAACCCCCATCACCATCATCAGCGTAGGACCGGACCGTGCACAAACGATTACTCGTTAGACTACAGACAACAGACAACGGACTACAGACAACGGACTACAGACTACGGACTACGGACTACAGACTACGGACCTCCGCTACTACCTCCGCTGGCTAACATTGCGCCGAGGATCTTCACCAATAACATTTACAAGATAATGTATTCCTGTCGAGATTATGGTTTTCGCGACCAGATACAACGTGCCACGGTATCCATCATTCTGTTGTCTGTTGTCTGTTGTCCGTTGTCTATAAAGGCTCAAGGCCTTTACGAACTCGGGGTGAAGCAGATAGTGGAGGCGTTGGCTGTCGATTCTCTGGAGAAGGCCAAAGGGATGATTGAGCAGACTATTCGACTCGACCCGATGAAGAAGTCGAACGCCATACTGTATCAATACCTGGGCGGCATCTATCAGCAGGAGGGGAAGAGCGAGCAAGCGCTGGAGGCGTACACAAAGGGCATCGACCTCTCCCCCACTTCGCTCGACTTGTTGCTGAACAGGGCGTCGCTCTACCTTCAGCAGAACAATCAGGAACGTGCCTTGCTCGACTACAACAAGGTGCTCGAGGCTCAGCAGGACAACGAGGAGGCCCTTTTCTACCGCGCCTTCATCCTGTCGGGACAGAGGAAGTACAGGGAAGCCCGGGCAGACTATAATCGCCTGTTGAAGCAGAATCCGACGCATGAAGACGGCAGGCTCGGCCTGGCACTTCTGAACAGCAAGGACGGTCGTCCGCGCGAAGCATTGGAGCAGCTTGACGCCCTGGTGCAGTTCTATCCCAATCATGCGAAGCACTACCTGGCTCGCGCTCAGCTTTATATCGAGCGGAAGGAGTACGAGAAGGCCAAGAAGGACATCGCCATGAGCCTCGAGCTGGAGCCAGACAACCCCGAATGCTACCTCTCGCGCGCCACCCTCAACCTGGCCATGAAGAAGAAAAAGCAAGCCCAGCAAGACTGCCGCCAGGCCATCAACCTCGGAGCAAGCCCCGAAGAAGTAGCCTCCCTGCTAACCCAAATCCGATAAGAAGGCGTCTGCACCTCCTACATCCCATCGAATATTCAGAGGATTCAGAGTAATCAGAGTATTCAGAGCTTTCCGAGCTCTCCTTCCCCTTCCCACGGGAGAGGGGGAACTTGGGTAGTTCAGCGGGCTTTTCACTCTTTCCTGCTTCATACCTGCCATTGATTATTATTGCTATCGGGTAAGAAAGCACCAATATTATCCTTTGCGTTCCTATGCTTGTTCCTTTTCGTCTTCGAGCAGGTTTAGCATCTTGATGGTTGACTTGATGGCCGCTTCTGTCTGGTCGGCATCAAGGCCACGGGTGCGAAGGATGCGGTCGTTCCAGTTCCATGTAATGACGGTCTGCACAAGGGCATCTGTGCGGCCTCCAGGTGGAATGCTGACGGTGTAGTTCGTCAGCCAAGGGAAGCTACGGCCAAGGCGGTCTTTATAAATATGTCGGATGGCACGCACGAAGGCATCGAACTGACCATCGCCCTTGGCACTTTCCTCGTAAGTCTCGCCGTTTATCTCCAAGCGAACGCTGGCCAAAGGCTTCAGGCCATAAGCCGTCGTCACCACGTATGAGAGCAGTTTGACGTGCTCCTCAGGGGCTCCATGCTTCAGGACGTCACTCACAATATATGGGAGGTCTTCCTGCGTGACGAGTTCCTTCTTGTCGCCCAGCTCGATGATGCGCTCTGTGACACGTTTCGTCTGCTCTGGAGAAAGCTCAAGTCCCAACTCCTCAAGGTTCTTCAATATGTTGGCTTTGCCTGAGTTCTTGCCAAGGGCATACTCCCTCTTTCGGCCGAAACGCTCAGGAAGAAGGGCATTCTGATAAAGGCCTGCCTTGTTGTCGCCATCGGCATGAACACCAGCAACTTGCGTAAACACGCTCTCGCCCGTGATGGGTTTGTTTGGCGGAATGGCAATACCGCTGTAACTCTCCACAAGATGAGACACCTCGCCCAAACGACTTTCGTCAATATGAGTGAGGACGTGAAGGTGGTCTTTCAAGACAGCTTGCACGCTGGCAAGAGGCGCATTACCTGCCCTCTCACCCAAGCCATTGACACTTGTATGGATGCCTTGGCAACCGGCAGTAACGGCAGCAAGCACGTTGCTGATGGCGAGGTCGTAGTCATTGTGGGCGTGGAAGTCGAAGCGGCACGCCGGATAGCGCTCCACCATTTGAGTCATAAAACCGGAAAGCTCTATTGGATTGAGGATGCCAAGGGTGTCGGGCAACATGATGCGTTCTATCGGCATCTCGCTAAGCTTGTCCATCAAAGCAAAGACGTAATCGGGACTATCCTTCATGCCGTTGCTCCAGTCCTCGAGATAGACATTGACGCTGACGCCCTGCTTTTGAGCATAGTCAATCGTGCGACGGATATCGGCGACATGCTCCTCGAGAGTTTTGTGCAGTTGGCCTTCACAATGCTTACGACTCCCTTTGCAAAGGAGGTTCATGCACTTGCAGCCGCACTCCACTATCCAGTCCACGCTCTTCGTCTCATCCACGAAACCGAGCACCTCTACCCTATCGAGCTTGCCATTCTGACTCGCCCAACGGGAAATGCTCTTCACGGCTTCCATCTCACCTTCCGAGACACGAGCGCTCGCCACCTCAATCCTATCAACATTCAAGTCCTGCAGCAAAGCTCGGGCTATCATGAGCTTCTCGTGAGGCATGAAGCTGACGCCGCTGGTCTGTTCACCATCGCGCAGCGTGGTGTCCATTATCTCTATGGTTCGTTCTTTTCCCATTCTTCTATCTTATCCGTGTTGGAGAGGAGGAAATCGATGTCGTCGTAGGCATTCATCAGGCAGTACTTCTTGTAGCTGTTGATAGGGAACTGCTCGCTATGGCCTGTCGTGAGATTCGTTACAGTTTGGTTTGGCACATCCACCTTCACTTCGGCTTTCGGATTCTCCTTGACCGTCTGGAATAGTTCTTGCTGAAACTCGCGGCTCACCACTACGGGGAGCACGAAGCAATTCAGCAGGTTGTTGCGATGGATGTCGGCAAAGCTGCTGCTTATCACCACTCTTGCTCCATAGCCTGCAATCGCCCAGGCAGCATGCTCGCGACTCGAGCCCGAGCCCCAGTTCTGCCCGCCTATGATGATTTCGTGGATGCCTTTGCTTGGAGCCTCCGAGAACTCAGGCTTGTTCATTACAAAGTCTGGTATTGGTTTGCCCTCAGCATCATAGCGAAGGTCGTGCATGAAAGCATCGCCATAGAACTTGGGGTCGCGCGTGGTGAAGGCAAGATAACGTGCAGGGATGATGTTATCCGTGTTGTTGTTGTCAATCTCGATAGGAATGCAAGTTGACTGTATGATGTCGAATTTCTGTTTCATAGCCTTACATCTTTCGTGGATCTTTAATTACACCTGTTATTGCACTTGCCGCCACCACAAGCGGGGAAGCAAGAACTGTACGTGCTCCGGGACCTTGACGGCCGACGAAGTTTCTGTTACTTGTAGAGATAGCAAGCTTACCTGCAGGCACTTTATCGGGATTCATCGCCAAGCAAGCGGAGCAGCTGGGCAAACGAAGCTCGAAGCCTGCTTCTTCAAGCACCTTGTCGATGCCTTCGTCTATGATTTGCTGACGTACCAACCAACTTCCTGGCACAAGCCAAGCCACCACATTCGCTGCCTTTTTCTTGCCTTTCACGACAGAGGCAAAGGCACGGAAGTCCTCAATACGTCCGTTCGTACAAGCGCCTAAGAAACAATAATCTACAGGAGTTCCCTCAAGCTTTTGCCCAGGCTTGAACTGCATATAGTCGAGCTGTGCAAGGAACTGAGCGCGGTCGGCTTCCGGAATGCTTTCGAGCGTAGGAATGCATTCATCGATAGCTATTCCTGCACCCGGATTCGTGCCGTAAGTGATGCGAGGCTTGATGTCCTCAGCACGATAGGTTACTTCCTTATCGAAGACAGCATCTTCGTCGCTCTTGAGCTTCTTCCACTCCTCGACAGCCTTGTCCCAAGCCTCACCTTTCGGAGCATATTCGCGTCCTTTCAGGTAGGCAAAGGTTGTTTCGTCGGGGGCAATAATGCCAGCACGGCTTCCCATCTCGATAGAGAGGTTTGAGAGGGTGAGGCGGCCTTCCATCGACATATTGCGAATGGTGCTGCCAGCATATTCCACAGCATAACCCGTGGCTCCGCTGGTTGTCATTTGAGCCATGATGTAGAGGGCAACATCCTTGGCTGTCACGCCCGGCTGAAGTTCGCCCTCGATATTGATACGCATGGTCTTGGGCTTCTGCTGCAGGATGCATTGGGAAGCGAGCACCTGAGCCACTTCGCTCGTGCCTATACCCATCGCGATAGCTCCTACAGCCCCATGAGTGGAGGTATGTGAGTCGCCACAAACAATCGTCATGCCTGGCAACGAGAGAGCCTTCTCTGGACCAACAACGTGAATGATGCCATTGTCCTTCGTGCCCATAGCAAAGTGGCGGATGCCAAACTCCTTGCAATTGGCGGCAAGCGTCTCCACCTGCTTGCTTCCGACAGGGTCGTCGATGCGTTCCTGCTGGTCGCTTGGTGTATTGTGGTCGGGCATAGCTATGATGTGGTCGGGGCGGAAAGCCTTGATGCCTTTGTCGCGAAGCGTGTCGAAAGCCTGCGGACTTGTCACCTCGTGAGCATACAGGCGGTCGATATAAAGTTGTGCCGGGCCGTCCTCGACGTTCTGCACGACATGCTTATCCCATATTTTATCGAAGAGTGTCTTCATTCTCTAATATTGAATTTTGAATTAATTAATTGTGAATTAAGACTTGAACTTATTTATACAATCAATATACGCCTCTACTGAAGCCGTTACGATATCTGTATTTGCACCGAAGCCATAATAGACCTTGCCGTCGTATTCCACTTGCATGTGGACCTTACCCATGTCGTCGGAACCCTTCGAGATGGCTTGGATGGTGAACTCGCGGAGTGTCATCTGACGCTTGATGATGGTCTTCAAGGCCTTGATGGCCGCATCGACTGGACCATTACCCGAAGCTGCACTCTCGAACTTCTCGTTGGCAATAAGAAGGCCGATGCTTGCCACGCTGCGAACACCCTTGCCTGTCGTAACCTGCAGGTAATCAAGCTTGACATTATGAGAAGCAGAACGGTCGGCTCCAGCCAAAACCAAGATGTCGTCGTCTGTGATTTCCTTCTTCTTGTCAGCAAGCTTGAGGAACTCCTCATAAACCTTGTCGAGGCGTTCGCCATCAATATCCACGCCATTCACGCTCAGGCGATGTTTCAAAGCTGCACGACCACTTCTTGCCGTCAGCACGATAGCATTATCGTCGATGCCCACGTCCTTGGGATTCATGATTTCGTAGGTCGAAGCATTCTTGAGGACGCCGTCCTGATGGATGCCGCTGCTATGAGCGAACGCGTTCCTGCCCACAATCGCCTTGTTTGGCTGTACAGGCATATTCATCAACGAGCTGACCATACGACTCGTGGGATAAATCTTGGTCGTGTTTATGTTGGTTTCGATGCCGAGGTCGGGATGCGTCTTGAATATCATGGCTATCTCTTCGAGGGAAGTATTGCCGGCTCGTTCGCCAATGCCGTTAATGGTCACCTCAGCCTGACGAGCACCATTCAGTATGCCAGCCACGGTGTTGGCCGTAGCCATGCCGAGGTCGTTGTGACAATGTGTTGAGAGGATGCTCTTGCCGGCAGCAAAGGCATCGACATGCTCGTAGAGGTACTTTATCTTCTCTCCGTACTCATAAGGTGTGCGGAAGCCTGTCGTATCAGGAATGTTGCAAACGGTAGCACCTGCCTTCGTGACTGCTTCGATGACGCGAGCCAGGTATTCATTGTCTGTGCGACCAGCATCTTCGGCATAGAACTCTACGTCCTCGACATACCTTTTAGCGAACTTCACGGCAGCCACAGCGCGCTCGATAATCTCCTCTGGTGTGGAGTTGAACTTATATCGAATGTGGCTCTCGCTCGTACCGATACCTGTATGGATGCGCTTGTGCTTGGCATATTGCAGAGCCTCGGCAGCACAGTCGATATCTTTCTCGACAGCACGGGTCAAGGCACAAATCGTGGGCCACGTCACAGCCTTGCTGATTTCAATCACACTGTTGAAGTCGCCAGGGCTGCTGATGGGGAACCCTGCCTCGATGACATCGACTCCAAGCGCCTCGAGCTGCTTGGCAACCTGAATCTTTTCTACCGTATTGAGCTGACATCCCGGCACCTGTTCGCCGTCCCTTAAGGTCGTGTCAAAAATAAACAATTTGTCACTCATATCATAATATAATTTACAATTTGCGCGGCAAAGGTACAACAAAAAATGATAAATGAGAAATGAACGATGAAAAATTAACTCTTAATTCTTCTCTCCTTATTATATAATATAGGAAAAGAGCACAGCCGAGCGGACGCTAAGTGTCGCGATGGACAAATTAACGTGTCGCTGGCAGTATGGCAACGTGTCGCTGAGCTCTTACCGACGCTTTGTCTTTTCCCTAAGATGAATGGAGAGAAGATGTGACTACATTTCCATGAGGATGCGGAACACCTTGCCCGGGTTCTCGCTCCACCATTTCAGGGTTTCAAGGCCTTCTTCGGGCTTGATGATGCGAGTTATCAGTTTGTCTGTGGGACAAGTGCCGCGCTCCAGATAACGGATGACTGCCCTGAAGTCCTCGGGCATGGCATTGCGAGAGCCTCGGACATCAAGTTCCTTTTGCACAAACAGACGGGTTTGCAGGAGCACTTCGCTCTTGGCATAACCTATGCAGACCACGCGACCCGTGAAAGCCACTTCTTCTATTGCCATCTGATAGGTGGGAACAGAGCCCACAGCCTCGATGACGACAGAAACCTCATTTTTTAGGGAAGAGCGAAGAGTGGAGAGTGAAGAGTCATGTTTTGTATTTACGGTGTAAGCAGCTCCCATTTGCTTAGCCAGAGCCAGTTTCTCGTCGTCAATGTCAGCAGCAATCACGGTGGCACCTCGAAGTGAGGCTCGCACGATGGCTCCCAGTCCCACCATGCCGCAACCAATCACCATCACAACATCATTGTCCGTCACTTGCCCGCGGCTCACAGCATGGAAGCCTACGCTCATGGGCTCTATCAGGGCACAAGTCTTGGCCGGGAGAGTGCCAGCAGGAATTATCTTCTGCCAAGGCAAAGCGATGTATTCGCGCATGGCTCCATCGCGCTGAACACCCAATGTCTCGTTGTACTGACAGGCATTCACGCGTCCGTTTCTGCAGCTTGAGCAATGCCCGCAATTGGTATAGGGATTGCAAGTCACCACCATCCCAGGCTTCAAGTAATCAGGCACTTCGGCCCCTACTTCTTCTATCACAGCGCCAATCTCATGACCTGGTATCACGGGGTTCAAAGCCATCATGTTTCTTCCCATGAAGGTGTTGATGTCGGAACCGCAGAAGCCGACATACTGTACCTTCAGAAGCACTTCCCCCGTGCCAACTGCAGGCCGCGGAAGTTCTATCACTCTGTATTCCTGATTGTGGGTAATCTGTATTGCCTTTATATAATTCATAATTGTTAATTCAATTCATAGTTCATAATTCTCGGATGCTCGAGCACCGAGGCCCAATTGTAGTCGCGGAGCATAATTAAGGGCGGCAGCAAATTCTTCACTCTTCATTCTTCATTCTTCATTCTTCATTTTCACTCCGACATATTCTTAATGTATGGTAACTTTGGGAGGTCGGTGAAGCCATAGAACTGTCTGGCATTCTCGCCAAGAAACATTGCTTTTTCGTGTTCGTCCAATTCTTTTGTCTTCATGACGAAATCGTATGACATTCTGTAAGTTATTGCTGTGATGGTGCGAGGGTAATCGCTTCCCCACATCAGTCGGTCCATGCCAACCCACTCGGCAGCTTGCTTGATGCTTCGGATGGCAGAAGGATAGGGATAGAATTCGGAGTTGTAGAGCCATGTGATGCCCCCCGACTCTATCATCACATTCTCGCCGCACCTTGCCAGCATGACCTGACTCTTGAACGAGGGCGTCGTCACCATGCCGAAGTGTCCTATCGCTACCTTCAGCTTTGGGCACTCCTGAATCACCTCTCGCATCTCTGCAATCTGCCGTTCATCGTCGCCCAGACACATCGAGAGGACAAGTCCCTCTGCCTCCATCATCTTGAAGACAGGCATCAGGCTCTGCAAGGGTTCGTGCATGCGATGGCCAGGAAAGGCGATACCCTTCAGCCCTGCCTTATGGACTGCCCTTGCCTCGTCCAAGTTCCAAGCCATTCCCATGCAGAAGAAGCGGTCGGGATATTGCTGTTGAACCTTCGTGAGATAGTCGTTCTGATTACCGTCGATAAGTTCCTGTACCACAACCGCAGCCCCTACCCTCGCATAATCCATATTCGAGAGAAAGACCTCGGCAGAGTTCACGCCGTCTATCATGAAAGGCGACAGCATCTGCACCTCCTCGCCAAGAAAGATACTTCTGCCATTCTTCAGCGAACGAATTGGCTTGCCATCGACCATAGTGTCCTGACGAAGCCAAAGATGACTGTGAGCATCGATAATCATTGAAAATTATAGATTGAAGATTGACATTTAAGTATTATACCAACTGACGCGCTTTTGATTGCCAATTATCTCTTGCACCTCTTTCACGAGTTGCCAGTCGGGCTCTTCATTTGCCCAATTGATATTGTGCTGAACATTGACGGGATTGGCCGAAGAGAACAAGGTGCCTGCAATTCGAGGATTACTAACGGCATACTGAACAGCCAGCTTCTCAATGGGATAGCCTCTTTCTGCACAATGCTTTGCAGCCTTTGCACAAGCCTCAGCCAACGCCTTTGGAGCTGGATGCCAAGCCGGTGCTCCTCGGGAAGAGAGCAGTCCCATGCTCAGGGGAGAGGCATTGATGACGCCTACGCCCTTGCTCTCGAAATAATCAAGGAAGTCGAGCAACTTGTCGTCGTTCAGGCAATAATGGCAGAAGTTCAGGATGCTCTCCACCATTTCCTCGCTATGCTCCACCACCCACTGCAGGTTTTCCAGCTGCAAGTCAGTAATGCCCACATGCCCTACCACGCCCTTCTGCTTCAGTTCCACAAGCGCAGGAAGCGTCTCATCCACTACCTTTTGCAATCCGCCTGGCAAAGAGGCCTGAAACTCAATGTCGTGCACATTAATGAGGTCGATATAATCTACTCCAAGACGCTCCATGCTTTGGTACACACTCTCTGTGGCTCGCCGCGCAGAATAATCCCAAGAGTTGACACCATCCTTCCCATACCGGCCTACCTTTGTTGAGAGGAAGTACTTGTCCCGAGGAATCTGCTTCAAGGCTTTCCCGAGAACTGTTTCTGCCTTGTAGTAACCATAATAAGGGCTCACGTCGATGAAGTTGATGCCACCTTCGATGGCAGTCTCGACGGCCTTAATGCTCTCTGTCTCTTTTGTTTCGTGGAACACACTACCCAGCGATGAAGCACCAAAGCTGAGGTTGGAAATCTTTAATCCCGTTCTGCCTAATTCTGTGTAACGCAACATTATGTAATTTACGATTTGACGATTTACGATTTACGATTTATTTACGATTTAGCTATTTAACTATTTATTCTCCCCTCCTTTGGAGGGGTTGGGGGAGGCTGTTGTTTTACTATTTACAGGGGTTATTTTACTTTCCGTGCAGCAAAGATACGATTTTTATTCCATTCGCACAAACGAAACTGCAAGAAATTGTTATCTCATGCTGAAGTATCGGCAAATCATCCACGTGACATCAGGAAACTTAGCTTTACTTCTATACTTGATTGGTTTGTCCGCGCTCCATTTCTTTTTTCCTCATTATTTTTTATTTTTTAATTTTGATTTTTAAAATAAATGTCGTACCTTTGCGGTTGTTTTTAAAGAAAAAAGAAAAAATGGAATACAATTATCCGTTTTTTAGTATGGTACGTAAGTATGTGAGCAGCAGCGTACTACTTGTTATAGCCACCATTGCGGCACTCATCATTGCCAACAGCCCCATGGGCGACCTCTACCGCAAGTTCTGGGAGTTGCCTGTCAGCCTCAGCCTCGGCGGCTTCAACCTCTTCAGTCACAATGGTCATGCCATGTCTCTGGGAGCCTTCATCAACGACTTCCTCATGGCCATCTTCTTCCTGACAGTCGGCCTCGAGATAAAGCGAGAACTGCTCGTCGGCGAGTTGTCGAGCTGGAAGAAAGCCCTTGCACCAGTCATTGGGGCTTGCGGCGGCATGATTATGCCCGTGATTGTCTTCTTCCTGGTTTGCCCAAAGAACCCCGTTATGGAGCGAGGCATGGCAATACCTATGGCTACGGATATCGCCTTCTCGCTGGGCTGTCTGAGCATCTTCTCGAGGCGTTGTCCCATTGGCTTGAAGATATTCCTTGCTGCCCTTGCCGTCGCCGACGACTTGGGAGGCATTCTGGTCATTGCCATACGCTACACCGAGCACATCAACTACCTGTATCTCTTCATCTCAGCAATTATTGTGGGCGTGCTTTGCATAGGCAACTGGCGAGGCATCCGCACAAAAGCCTTCTACTTCAACACGGGTATCCTGCTGTGGTACTTCATGTTGGGCAGCGGCATACATGCCACGGTGGCTGGCGTGATACTTGCCTTCTGCATCCCTGCCAATGTACCGAGGGGCACGAAGTTCTATTTGGAGCGCATCCGACACATGTTAGAGCATTTCCCTGAGACAGAAGTCAGCCCCGAAGACCGCAACAAGCCTGTCATGGTGAGCGATGAGGAGATATCTATGCTGAAGGGCGTGGAGTCCGCTGCCGACCATCTTGTCAGCCCGCTTCAGGACATGGAGGATGTGCTGAAGATGCCCGTCAACTACCATATCATCCCGCTCTTCGCCTTTGCAAATGCAGGTGTCAACCTCGAGGGGATGAGCATGATGAGTCTATTCTCGGGCGTCGGTCTTGCAGTCTTCCTGGGCTTGCTGATAGGCAAGTTCTGCGGCGTGCTGAGCTTCTCTTGGCTCGGCATCAAGCTGGGACTGATGCAAATGCCCGAAAACACAAGCTGGAAGGCGTTTGCAAGCGTCTGCATGCTTTGCGGCATAGGCTTCACGGTAAGTATGTTTATGGCTGCTTTGAGCTATTCGTCAGCCGAACATGCAGATTTGCTGAACGATGCTAAACTCGGCATCCTGTGTGGCACGGTTTGCAGCGCCATCATAGGCAGTTTCATGCTTCACAAGTTCCTGCCAGAGGTGCAACCTGAAGAAGAAGAGGTATTAGATTGAGAATTGGTGATTATTATTAAGGAATAGGAGTCGGCATTCCCGAGCGACGAGATTAAGGAATGTCGAGACTAAGGATTCAAGATTAAAGATTAGTAATTCCCACACGAGGAAACCGCTTTTCCCTGCTGTGGGAATTTGCTTTCCTTGCTGTGGGAATCGCTTTTCCTTGCTGTAGGAATCGGCTTTCCTTGCTGTGGGAATTAACTTTCCCTCGTGAAGGATTTGCGCATGCCTCAGAAACAAGAGTAAATGGCATAATTGAACGACAACGAATCTGACGGATTTGAGGGATTATCTTAGGCAATGATATAGTAGTTGGCACGCTTTTCGGATAAGTGTAAGAGTTCAGTTGAGGAAGGATGAAGGCTGAAAGCCTGATAAGAACATAGGCGGGGGTAAAACCCCCGTAAAAAAGACATCGCAACAACTAAGTGCTGAAAGCACGACAGAACATCAGAAATCTCTCCACCCTTTCAGGGTTCCGTTTACCGCTCGTACTGGTTACGGGGGTTCTACCCCCGTCTGTGGTCTTTCCAGCCTTTCAGGCTTCCATTGTGCCCACTGCTATATTATTGCCTTATCTTATCAGCACGGTGCTTTATTCGTATAATTCTTGAAATCCGTGTTCTATAATACTTCCGAAGACTTCAATTGCATGATAATTCATGGGGTTTACATGGAAATTCTGTGTTTAAGATAAAACTTTAAACACGGAAATACCATGAATATCTCACGAATTGGACATGAATTTATGTTTTCGTCGATTTCATTCTTTCATTCTTCCATTTTTTTTCGTACCTTTGTGGCATATTAATTATAAAAAGTTAAAGTTTATGGCTAATGATATTATGACCCGCGCTGCCAACAACATCCGCATACTGGCAGCTTCGATGGTAGAGAAAGCAAAGAGTGGTCACCCCGGCGGAGCGATGGGCGGTGCCGACTTCATCAACGTACTTTACAGCGAATACCTGCAGTTCGACCCGAAGAATCCTACTTGGGAAGGTCGCGACCGCTTCTTCCTCGACCCCGGTCACATGGCGCCGATGCTCTATGCGGAGCTGACGCTCACGGGAAAGTTCTCGCTCGACGAGATACAGCAGCTTCGTCAATGGGGTTCCCCTACTCCGGGCCATCCCGAAGTCTGCTACGAGCGCGGCATAGAGAACAGCAGCGGTCCCCTCGGCCAAGGCCACGCCTATGCCGTCGGCGCTGCCATCGCTGCGAAGTTCCTTTATGCGAAGACAGGCAACCCGACCTTCAAGAAGGAGACCATCTACGCCTACATCAGCGACGGCGGCATTCAGGAAGAAGTAAGCCTCGGTGCAGCCCGCATTGCCGGCAACTTAGGGCTCGACAACTTTGTCATGTTCTATGACTCCAACGACATACAGCTTTCGACAGAGACAAAAGTGGTGACTTGCGAAGACGTGGCGATGAGATATCGTGCGCTTGGCTGGGAAGTGATTGACATCAACGGCAACGACGTGGAGCAAATCCGAGGGGCGCTCGACAAGGCAAAAGCCGTGGAGGGCAAGCCGACGCTCATCATCGGCCATTGCATCATGGGCAAAGGCGCGCTCAAGGACGACGGCAGCAGCTACGAACGCAACTGCAAGACGCATGGTGCCCCGCTTGGCGGCGATGCTTTCCGCAACACCATCACAAACCTCGGCGGCAATCCCGACGAGCCTTTCGTCATCTTCCCCGAAGTGAAAGCACTCTACGAGGCTCGCCTCAAAGAACTGGAAGGAATTGCTGCTGCTCGATATGAAGAGGAAGAGGCTTGGGCAAAGCAGAACGCCGATAAGGCGGCTCAGCTCAAAGACTGGTTCAGTGGCAAACTGCCGAAGATAGCCTGGGAGAGCATCGAGCAAAAGCCGAATGATGCAACCCGAAATGCCTCAGCCACTTGCCTCGCGCTCCTCGCAAAGCAGGTGCCCAATATGATTGTCAGCTCGGCCGACCTCAGCAACTCCGACAAGACGGACGGCTTCCTGAAAGGTGGTGCGACAGTTATCTCTCGCGACAACTACGGCGGAAACTTCCTGCAGGCTGGTGTTGCCGAGTTGACGATGGCTTGCTGCTGCATCGGCATGATGCTTCATGGCGGCGTGGTAACGGCTTGCGGCACCTTCTTCGTCTTCTCCGATTACATGAAGCCCGCCGTCCGAATGGCTGCCCTGATGCAAGTGCCCGTGAAGTTCATCTGGACGCACGACGCTTTCCGCGTTGGCGAGGATGGTCCGACGCACGAACCCGTCGAGCAGGAAGCGCAAATCCGCCTGATGGAGAAGCTGAAGAACCACAGCGGCAAGAACTCTGTGCTTGTCCTCAGACCCGCAGATGCCAAGGAGACCACGACGGCTTGGGCGATGGCGATGGAGAATACCGGCTCACCTACTGCCCTTATCCTCAGTCGTCAGAACATCGAGAACCTGCCCGAAGGCAACGACTACGAACAGGCTCGCAAGGGCGGCTACATCGTGGCAGGAAGCGACGAGAATCCCGATGTGGTTCTGGTTGCAACGGGTTCGGAAGTCAGCACCCTCGTGGCAGGAGCAAGTCTCCTTCGGGGGGACGGCTACAAGGTTCGCATAGTAGATGTCCCGAGCGAGGGCCTCTTCCGCAATCAGCCTATCGCTTATCAGAAGAGCGTAGTGCCTGAAGGAGCAAAAGTCTTCGGCCTGACAGCCGGTCTGCCCGTCAACCTGCAAAGCTTCCTCATCGGAGCTCATCCAAGCAGCACCATTTGGGGCCTCGAAAGCTTCGGCTTCTCCGCTCCCTACAAAGTGCTCGACGAGAAACTCGGCTTTACAGCCGAGAACGTATATAATCAGGTAAAGAAGATATTATCATGATTGGACTTGCAAGTGATCATGCTGGCTTTCCGCTCAAGCAACATGTAAAGCAATACCTTGCAGAGAGGGGCATCGAGTTTCACGACTACGGGACTTATAGCGAGGAGAGCTGCGACTATCCGGACTTCGGGCATGCTTTGGCAAAAGGCATAGAGGCGGGCGAGTGCGAAAAAGGCATTGCCGTCTGCGGAAGCGGGGAAGGCATCAGCATCACGCTCAACAAGCATCAAGGCATTCGTGCCGCTCTTTGCTGGATTCCCGAGATAGCCCATCTCGCCCGGCAGCATAATGATGCCAATGTGCTGGTGATGCCTGGCCGCTTCATCACGAACGAGGAGGCTGATGCCATCATGGACGAATACCTCTCGACTTCTTTCGAAGGCGGCCGTCATGCAAGACGAGTCGCAAAGATTCCTGTTCAAGAAGCATAATATAAATATGTATAAGAAAGCCTTCATCGTCCTTCTTGCTCTTATCTCACTAACAGGGCAGGCAGAGGAAAGGAAAGTCATTAGTCAAACTGATGGCAGCATTACATTCGTGGTTGATGAAGGCCTGGAGCCTATAACTGAGCGATATAAGCACTTTTATGATGGCGAGCAAATGGCAAAAGCCATCCTGAGCAAAGACAAGACGATTTTTAATGATGCCTACTATAACATCGTTGCCACAAGCTTTGCCGATGCTAAGAACCTGAAGAATCCGGAAAAGGATGCTTTCTTTCAGAGCGTGTTGAGAGCCTACAAGACACACAAGTCCATTACGCTTTCGCCAGATATGGTTTGGTTGCTCATCAGCCAAGGATTCGCCCGATACGTGAATGCCCACAGCGAAGAGCTTCGTCCGCAATTGGTCAACCATGCAGGCAAGATGGATTTGACGATAAAGACCGAGCAGGACCTATTTTCTGGGAAAGCTGATTATGCGAAACTGATTGGCGAGTTTGCAACTGAGATAGAGAAATACACGAAGGAAGACATCGCGCAAACCCTAACGGCAGACTTCTCGACGACTACACTTGCCGAGCGTGTTGCCTCGCAAATAACGCTGATGGAAAGCGTGAAATGGTACTTCGAATACCTCGTCGAATATGCGGCTTGCGGCATTCCCACAATCACGC
>CAMJOE010000009.1:0-37844 GCA_946407485.1 uncultured Prevotellaceae bacterium
TCATCGGCATGAACGATCCGACCTGCGTGCCCCAGCACAGCCTGCAGTTCCTCAACGCTTGCGCCGAGGCCGGCACGCAGCCCGACTTCTTCGTTTATCCAGGCGAGGGGCACAACATGGCGGGGCATAAGAGCGTCCACCTGCACGAACGCATCACGCAGTACTTCGAAGACTATCTGAAGTAACGACAAGGGATGACAAGGCTCGCCTCCATAGTGCTGCTTGCGTTGACGGCATTACAGACAGCGTCACTTGCCAAAGACAATGCGCAGGCCGCATGTCCCGTGGTGAAGATTGAGGCAGTCCGCTTGCCCGACCTGAACATGCCGCGCTCTGGGCATTCCGTGTTCGTTGTGAATGGCGAGCCGACTGTCGTGGGAGGCCACACCACAAGCTTCGTGCCGACAGCCACTGCCGAATACTTCCGCGACGGGCAGTGGCATCTCATTGAAACAGCTTATCCTCACGACGAAGGCTTTTGTGTGCCGCTCAGTTCGGGCAAGGTTCTCGTTGGAGGTGGTCATGCCGAACCGCTGGGAATAGGACATATCTATTCCGTCGAGATGTACGATCCAGCATCACACACCGTTAAAGGCTTCGGTTGCCTCGACACAAAGCGGAGCTTCGCAAGCGGCGCAGAGATAGACAGCGGACGTGTGGTCATCTCGGGAAACTGGTACCAGAATATTGATGACATAGAGGTGTTCGACGGTCGGAAATATTTCCACAGCGTAAAGAAAACGGCACAGAAACGTTCGCGACCTCATGTGATGCGTATAGCAAACGATGACGTCATCATTTTCAGCAGAACCGACGAACGCGCAAACTTTATAGACACTATTATCGTTGACCGTCTGAAGGGCGAACCATTCCTTGTGCCGCTGTTCGAAGAGTGGAAGCCTCTTGCATCTTTGGTGGAGACAGACAGCAGGAACTTCCTTGTAGCGAATGAGCAGCAACATTCATACTCCTATCTCATACCAGTAGAAAACAAAGAAGGACAAATTGCCATCTGCCGCATCGACAGCATTCAGTTCTCACTGCTTCCTACCAATGGTCCCATTCCAACAACATGCAAAGGCAAACGCGTCAATTACCAATCGTGGCTCGATATTGACCATCAGGCAGGGATTGCCTATCTCTATGGTGTTGGCGATACTGACGGACGACTCTATGTTCTCGCTATCGACATTACCAAAACTCCTGCCGACCTAACACTCTTCTATACAGAACCCACCAGTCATCCCGTCTATGGTTATCCCATATTGATGCCTGACGGTAACCTTTTGCTTACTGGCGGCATGGAATGCAATCCCGATTCTACCGTCGATAACTTTACGCCTCATGCCTCTGTCCTCTTGCTTCCAGTTAGTTCTCATACCGACCAACAGCAGACGAAGACTCAACACCATACATGGCTGTGGATGTTGACGCTTCTACCACTATTCTTTTGTCTAGCCGTTCTGCTATGGCGGCGCAGGAGGAAAAAGACTGAGGAAGAAGCAAAAAACAACGGTTCCATCGACAAAATTGATACCGACGAGGCTTTGATGCAACGCATTTGCCAACTGATGGACAAGGAACAGCCTTTCCTGAACAGCGAGCTGAAGATATCCGACATTGCCGCAAGTCTTGGCACAAACGTTTCCTACGTCTCCGCCTGCATCAACCGGCAGAAGGGCTGTTCGTTCAACCAATTCGTGAACGGCTACCGCATCAATTACGCAAAGGCGATGTTGCGCCACAAGCCAGAAAAGAAGCTTTCCGAGGTGTGGACGGCATCGGGCTTCGCTAACGAAACAACGTTCTTCCGCACCTTCAAAACCATCACAGGCATGACGCCAACGGATTGGAAAGCAAGAATCGACTGACAAAACAGCAATTGTCAGTCGATTTCTTTATTTTGTAAGTCCTTCTTGCCTGCATTTTGTCTATCTTTGTAGAGCAAACTACATAACTATTTATTACAATATGAAAAAACAACATTTACTTCTTTGCGCATTCCTGCTCACAGCCATGACTGCATGGGCAGACAACAACGACTGGCATTTCTACATCAACGCAGACGGCACGGCTACCGTTATCTGCTACGAGCACCCTGGAAAGGTGTGGATTAACGGCATGGAGGTTGAAACCTTAGTTACCGACAACTGCTACCGAGGCGATGCCGAGATTCCTTCTGTCACGCCCGAGGGACAGACCGTGACGGGCATCGGCGACAACTGCTTCTATAACTGTACAGCACTCACGTCGGTGAAGATTCCAAACACCATCAAGCGCATCGGCAACACTGCCTTTGAGTATTGCAAAAAACTGAAAGAGATAACCATTCCCTCCAGCGTAGAGGAGATGGGGAGCAATGCAATATGTAACTGCGACAGCATAGAGCGGCTTATCATCGAGGACAGTCCCAACACAATCGAACTGCCGTCGGGCTACGATATGTTCCGCACCCTTCGCGGTCTCAGATACATCTATCAAGGCCGCAACATGGTGTCGCTCGACACATGGAAGCAAGTCTTCCGCAGCATGAACGGCCCCGTCGAGCTTATCGAACAAGGTCCTTTGGTGACGCAGATAGCAGAAGGCGAGTTCGAGGACAACGACAGCCTGAAGACCGTAAGGCTCAGCCCGAACGTGACGGTCATTCCGAAGGATGCCTTTGACAGTTGCGAGTCGTTGGAGACAGTGGAGGCAGGAGCCATCACCTCCATTGGCGAAAATGCTTTCTGCTATTGCTACGCGCTCAAGGCAACGCCCGACCTGAGCCACTGCAAGGAAATCCTGGGTGGGGCCTTCTCAAGGTGCAAGTCCATCGAGCGCGTGGTCATCCCTGCCAGCGTAGATACTTTGGGCTATGGTGCCTTCTCCGATAACGAAGCTCTGACGGAACTCGTCATCGAGGACTGCGACCATCCGCTGAAGGTGGGCAGCTCGGGCATGTTCCGCGATTCAGATTCCCACATAAAGAAGGCTTACTTTGGCCGCAACGCAGAAAGCACCAGCTACCTGCAATACGCTATCATAGAGGATAACCCCTCTGTTGAGGAGATTACCTTCGCCGGCTCCTGTTCCTATCTTCGCAGCAGCGAATTTGCGGGCTGCTACGCACTGAAGACTGTCCGTCTGGGCAAGAACATGAAGGACATCCAGCACCATGCCTTCGGCTGGAGCAGTGAGCCTTTGGAACAGCTTACGACGCTTATCTGCGAAGCCGTTACGCCACCGGAGTGCAAGGACGGCGCCCTGCAAGCCATCGACAAGCAGAAGTGTACGCTTCATGTACCGAACGGAACCATTGATGCTTACAAGGAGGCCAACGAGTGGAAGGAGTTCTACAACATCATCGACGATGTCGACATCTATCAATACGACATCGGCACTGCGCAGGAGTGGATAGACTTTGCCATCGGCATCAACAACGGCTCGATTGAAGCAAATGCCAATGCACGCATGACTGCCGACATCGACTTGGGCAACAACCAAATGATGATAGGAACCTATGAACATCCCTATCAAGGAGTGTTCGACGGACAGGGACACACGCTGACGGTCGACTACGACATGGCTTGCTACGATGCAGCCGTCGCGCCGTTCTCGGTTGTTGCAAACGCCATCATCAAGAAGCTGCACGTCGATGGAAGCATCAAGCAACAGGTATGCGGTGCCGGCGGCGTGGCAGGAACCATTATGGGAAACCTCGTTGTCCGCGAATGCTGGGTATCGGCCTACATGTACGTACAGGGTTACGGCAGCCTGCAGGGAACCATCGGCGGCATCGCCAGCTATTGCGACGACCCGGACGTCAGAGAATGCGAGATTCTTATCGAGGACTGCCTGTTCTCAGGAGAACTCGGCACCGGCATCCATTCCGGCACTATCATGTCGCACGTCAACGGCTACTACGACAACCACGCCACCCTGCGGAACTGCCTGTCCGTAGGCACCCTGCCCGAAGCGTCGGGACAGACCGGCACATTCATCCGACCCATTCAGGGGGAAAGCTATCTCATCGACAACTGCTTCTACAAGGATGCTTTCGGCGCTGTACAAGGCACGCAAGCCACGGACGAGCAGCTGGCCAACAGAGAGATTGCGTTTGCCTTGCAAGCCGGTCGCGCTGAGTATGTGTGGGTTCAAGACCTCGACTGGGGGATGCCCATGCTGTTGGTGTTCTCCAGGAATCCTGACCCCGACCGCATCGACTCGCCCCGTATGGCAACGGAGGGCGAGGCAGTCTATGACCTGAGCGGTCGCCGCCTTGGCAGCAAGCCGTCAAGGCCCGGACTCTACATCATCGGAGGCAAAAAAGCTGTCAAGTAACAGGAGGAAGGCCTACGAAGCCTGCAATGCACGATGCGGCAGCTGTTTTTGCATGTCCCCGCAGGCGGAGTTCGTTGCAACGTCATGACAATTCAATTGCTGCATCGCGACGCAGCAACGAACTTCGCTGGCGGCATCGGGTCGCACATGCTGGAGTTGCAGGCACTACCTTGAGGCAGAATACAAAAAAGCGGACGATTCACTTGGTGATTCGCCTGCTTTTTTGTATCTTTGCAGCATAAAACAGATTAAAAGACGTATGAAGATACTATTGTTAGGCAGTGGCGGCAGGGAGCACGCGCTGGCATGGAAGATCAGTCAAAGTGATAAATGTGAGAAGCTCTACATTGCCCCGGGCAATGCCGGCACGGCGGAAGTGGGCGAGAATGTAGGCATCAAGGTTAATGACTTCGCGGGCATCGGGGCGTTCTGCGTGGAGAAGCAGATCTCGATGGTCGTGGTCGGCCCGGAAGACCCGTTGGTGAACGGCATCTACGACTTCTTCCGTGAGGACGAGCGGCTGAGGGACATCCCCGTCATCGGCCCGAGCAAGAAGGGCGCCGTGCTGGAGGGCAGCAAGGACTTCGCCAAGGGATTCATGCAGCGGCACGGCATCCCTACGGCCGCCTACCGCACGTTCACCCAAGCCACCGTGGAGGAAGGCATCTCCTTCCTCAAGACACTGCAGCCGCCCTACGTCTTGAAGGCCGACGGGCTCTGCGCAGGCAAGGGCGTCCTCATCCTGCCCACGCTGGCCGAGGCTGAGAAGGAACTGGGCGAGATGCTTGGCGGCATGTTCGGCGGCGCCAGCAGTCGCGTGGTCATCGAAGAGTTCCTGGACGGCATCGAGTGCAGTGTCTTCGTGCTGACCGACGGCAAGAGCTACAAAATTCTGCCCGAGGCGAAGGACTACAAACGCATCGGCGAGGGCGACACCGGCCTGAACACCGGCGGCATGGGCAGCGTGAGTCCCGTCCCGTTTGCCGACGCGGCGTGGATGCAGAAGGTAGAAGACCGCATCATCCGCCCGACGGTGGAGGGCCTGCAGGCCGAAGGCATCGACTACAAGGGCTTTATCTTCTTCGGCCTCATCAACGTGGGCGGCGACCCGAAGGTCATCGAATACAACGTCCGCATGGGTGACCCGGAGACGGAGACCGTGATGCTGCGCCTGAAGAGCGACCTCGTGGACCTCCTTGAGGGCGTAGCCACAGGCACGCTTGCCGAGAAGAAAGTGGAGTTCGACGAGCGCGCAGCCGTCTGCATCATGCTTGTCAGCGGCGGCTATCCCGGCTCGTACGAGAAGGGCTTTGAGATAACGGGCGTCGAGGACGTGTGGGGGAGCATCGTCTTCCACGCGGGGACTGCCATGAAGGATGGGCAGCTCGTCACCAACGGCGGACGTGTCATAGCCGTCAGCAGCTACGGGAAGGACAAGGAGGAAGCCCTGCAGAAGAGCTTTGCCAACGCCAAGCTGATAACGTTCGAAGGCAAGAATTTCCGCAGGGATATAGGGGCGGACCTTTAAGACAATTCATAATTCGTAATTCATAATTCATAATAATCTCTTTCGGAAAGTGCAGAACGTAGTTTTATTATGAATTGTGAATTATGAATTATGAATTAAAATAATGACGTGAAACACAACAGGCTCCAGAACAAGATAGCAGGAAGCGTCTTCGCCCTGCCTTTCTGCGTGGTGGCGGCTACGGCGATGTGGTGGCTTCCGCAGAGGGCGCTCGATGTGCGCTGCCTGTTGGGACTGGCGCTCTGCCTGCTGACGACCTACGTCGTCATGGAGACGAACGCCCAGCAGCACATCATCCGCATCCGCACCCGTATGATGTCGTGCGTCTGGCTCATCCTATGCGCCAGCCTGGCCTTCATGCACCCCTTGGGCGAGCCACTCGTCGCGGCGGCGCTCCTGACCGTGAGCTACCACCTCCTGTTCCGTTGCTACCAGCGCCACCGCCCGCAAGCCCTTGCCTTTCATGCTTTTCTGATGCTCGGTCTGGGCAGTTTCGTTGCGCCCGTCATGCTGCCGATGGCGCTTTTCTTTTTCCTTTACCTTGCCATCTTCTTGCGTTCCATGACGTCGCGCGCCTTCTGGGCGGGCGTACTCGGACTCGTGGTGCCGTACTGGTGCTACGCCGTCTGGTGCTTTGTCACAAAAGACATGGAGAGTTTCGTCGGGAGGCTGGCTGGGATGGTGCAGTTCGAGATGCCGAGCGTGGAGGCCATCACCTCGATGCCCCTCGTCTGCCAAGTCTCTGCGGGAGTCGTTGGGCTGCTCAGCCTCATCAGTATCATGCACTACCTGCGCACGAAGTACGACGACAAGATACGCGTGCGCATGATACTTTATATATATGTATCGCAGACGTTGCTGCTGATGGCGTTCCTTTTGCTGCAGCCCGTGCACTACGAGACCACGATGGCCCTGCTCCTTTGCAGCGCCAGCCCGCTCATCGCCCATTACTTCGCCCTGACCGGCAGCTGGCTGAGCACGGCCTTCTTCATCCTTTCCCTGCTGCTCACGGCAGGCATGGCAACGCTGAATTTAGTTCATAGTTCATAATGCATAGTTCATAGTTATTGCACCTAAGCAAAGGGGAAAACTATAAACTCTGAACTATGCATTATGAACTATGAACTAAAAATTCTGCCCTCCTACCAGATGTCCTCCGACTCTTCGGGGTTATCGTAAACCTCTTTTGCCACGTATTCGAAGTAGTCCATAAAGAACTCCTTGGCTTCGGCGTCGAGCACGGACTGGAAGCGGATGTAGTAGTTCTGGTAAGGCTGAAGGAAGGTGTTGATGATGATACGGCGTGACATGTAGTGGAACGTGCGGACGGGGTCGCCGCTGCCATTGGCATTGCACCACGCGTACGGCGCTTTCATGAAGCCTTTGGTACGCATGGCCTTCGTCACGCGGTCGTTATACTCCTCGTCGTCCGTATCGGCTTCCCAGCCGACGTTTGACGGGACGGTGATGCTTTCCATGCGTTTCTCGAGTCCTCCGATACGAAGGTCCATCGGAATACCGGTTACAGACATCCTGTCGGAACTTGAGCCGAAATAGACCTGAGCCATAGAACGGACACGCGAACCTGTAGCCACGCCGAAGCGTATCTCGTATTGTCCAGCACGCGGTACTGGCGGAAGCTGCATCGTAAAGTCATACCGACCAATGATGTTGAACTCGTCGCCCTGCAAGTTATGCCAGCCCGACATGTATGCCTGCATATAATAGAAGAGTGTCCCTTCCTTAATCTCAACAGTCTGTAGATATGGATAGTTCGTGGGAATGGCGCGGACATTGTCTGCTCCGTAGGTATAATACGCCTTCGTTTGGCGAATGTCGTTGTTCATCAGTTCGGGCATCGTGCAGCAGGCGTCGAAGCGGATGCGCTGGCTCGACATCGTGTTGCAGACGTTTTCGGTGCAGACGAGGAGTTGCTCGATGGGATAGACCACGGCGTTTGCTATGCTGCTGGCATCGGTTCCGGCTTCAGTATTGGTGAGTATGCGGATGCCCTCGTTCTCGCTGGGCGTCGTGCTGGAGCCTTTTATGCGGAAGAACATGCCGCTCTCATGGTAGTCGTTGATGTTTTGTTTAGTTGGACCGAACTGTCCCCTGCCGTTGCGGAGGATGGGAAAACGGTTAAGGTAGATGCCGTTCGACTCGAGGCTCTCGTAGGTCTTGAGCATACGGGGCAGTCCCATCGTCTGGTAGTAGTCCATGATGGGAATAGTGGGCCGCTTGGACGAGGAGACGTTAAAGCCTGTTTCGTTGTAGTGTATGACCAGTTTCTCCCTGCCGATGCGTTGCGGCAGGAGGTGATACGTGACGAACTGATTGAGGACGTTCATCTGGTTGCGATAGTCATCGTCATAGACCGTCCCCGGCACGTAGTCGAAGAGGCCTGAGTCCTGGAGGTAGCTGACCACGTCGGAGACGGTGATGTCCTCGATGGCCTTGCCGAGCGTCTCTGACCAGAAACGGTCGGTCTCGGCGAAGAGCGTGAAGCCATAGTAGCGGTGCCTGGGAATGGTGCCTATCCTGTTAACCGAAGTATGTGTAGGCAAGTCCTTAACGATACCCGTCTGGTAGAGGCGTTCCCACGTCTCGTCGCGGTAGGCGTTGAGCGTATCCTCCAGTCCGCACGCCAGCAGGAGCTTGGCCATCACATGGTATCCGCTGCCGGGCTTCTTAGCCCAGAGGCGCAGGAAGTCGCAGAGGCGTCCGTCGCTGGGTGCTACGACGCCATCCACCTGATGCACATAGCCGTTGGTGAGGACGATGCCGCGATTCTTTTTCGAAATGGTGGCAACGCCGTCGATGCTGATGCTGTCGAGGTCCGTCTGCCCGTAGAAGACGCGCAGCTTGCGGTTGTTCATGTTGGCCAGACCGAACTCATGCTCGTGCTGAGGGAAATCGGAGATGTCGTACGCCGGCTGGTCGCCGTGGTCGAGAATGCTGTTGAAGACGATGACCTTGTGTATGCTGTCCAGCGTGCTCTGGTCGGGGAAGCCGTTCCAAGAGGGCTCGGAGATGATGCCCTTACGGCAGAGCGAGTCGAGGTAGAGCTGGATGGCGTCGTTGGTAGGCGCGAAGACGGTGTAGTGGCCGCGTGCCGACAGCAACTGCTTCAGCGTGGTCTCGGAGTAGGCACTCACGGGCATCGTGCTCAGCAGGCGTAGGTACTCGCTGTAGTACTCCTTGTCCTCCAGGTATTCGGATATGGTCTTACTCGTGAAGACGTATCTCGCAGACGTGTCGATCGACTCTGTGCAGCCAACGAGAGCGAGCAGAAAGGCGGCTGCCATCAATAGTTTTTTCATTCGGGTAATTTTAGGGGCGGACCCACATGCAGAGGGTCCGGCAGGTGAATATGTTGTCAGTTTCCGTGCAAAGATACGACTTTTTTCGTTATGTTGTATGTTTTTACGCAATTTATTGTGTAAAGTCGCCCGTTTTTTCATCTTGCAGCATCCCGCGCCACAAGTAGGATGGATTGCTGCATCGCGACAAAGCAATTGCTGCATCGCGACAAAGCAATTGCTGCATGGCGATGCAGCAATCGGCGCGATGAGCAGGAAGAGGCATCGTTAAGCGATGAAATGGGCGTTTCGAGGCATTTTTCCGGCTGCCGCAAAGAGTGGCGACGTTTTTTCCATCACAAAAAGAGGCCCGGGAGGATGTTTTTTGGCGCCAGACTCCTATTTTTTCAATATTCAATATTCAATATTCAATGAATTTTCGTAACCTTGACTTCGTCGAAGTTACTCACGTTCGGAAGTGAAATGAAAAGAAATTTCTTCTTTTCCTTTGCAATTCGCTCACTTATTCGTAACTTTGCAGGCATGAAACCGTATCTCGTCGATATTCCGGTGCTGATTCTATTCTTCAACAGGCCTCAGCAGCTGGGTCAGGTCTTCGCTCAAGTGAAGAAGGCGCGGCCCTCGCGGCTCTTCCTCTACCAGGACGGCCCGCGGAGCGACGCCGACCTGCCCGGCATCACGGCTTGCCGCAAAGTCGTGGCGCAGGTGGACTGGGAGTGCGAGGTGGAGACACTCTATCAGGAACGCAACTTCGGCTGCGACCCCTCGGAGTACATCTCGCAGAAATGGGCCTTCAGCCGCGTCGAGAAATGCGTCGTACTGGAGGACGACGACGTCCCCTCTGTGAGCTTCTTCTCCTTCTGCAAGGAGCTGCTCGACCGCTATGCCGACGACGAGCGCATCACGATGATAAGCGGCTTCAACGTCGAGGAGCAGACCGACGACGCCGAGGGCGACTACTTCTTCACCACCAACTTCAGCATCTGGGGCTGGGCCTCGTGGCGACGCGTCGTGGACCAGTGGGACGAGCACTACACATGGCTCGACGACCCCGTCGCCACACGTCAACTCGAGGAGCTGATACGTGAGCGCGGCTATCGCGACGACTTCCTGCCGATGTGCCGAAAGCATCGCGAGCAGGGCAAAGCGTTCTACGAGACCATCTTCTGGTCGCACCTCCTGCTCTCGGGAGGCCTCGCCATCGTGCCCCGAAGGAATATGATAAACAACCTCGGCGCGACGGCCGACAGCACCCATTTCGGCGGCTCGCTCAAGACGATGCCACGCGGCTACCGGCGCATCTTCACGATGCAGCGGTTCGAACTGCAGACCCCCTCTAACTCCCCCTTAAAGGGGGAGAATTCTGACCAGGAAGCCTCCCCTTCAAAGGGAGGTGCAGTGGGGTCTCTCAAGCATCCCCCCTACATCTTCGAGCACGTGGCATACCGCAAGCGTGCTTACAAAATCATGGGTTGGATGTGTCCGATGACAAAAATCGCCCGTTCCATCGAGGAATTGGCACTCAATCTGCGATACGGCAACTTCAGTTTCATCCTCAAATCCATGCGCAGGCGAGTCAACAAATGGCTCGGAAAGGAGGCTTACCGATGAAGGTTCTGCTCATCAGCACAAGCGAGGCGAGCGGAGGCGGAGCAATAGCCGCACGACGTCTCTTGGTGGCCCTCAACAAAAACGACGTGGAGGCGCGGCTCATGGTACGTGACAAACAGTCGGACGACCCGGCGGTCATCCAGGTGGGCGGCAAGTGGCCGAAGCTGCGGGAACGCCTCGCCATCCTGCCCCATTGCGGATTCAACCGCTCGCGCCTCTGGCAGGCCGACATCGCCAATGCAGGCATCAACATCACCGCCACAAGGGCCTTCCAGGAGGCCGACGTCATACACCTCCATTGGATTAACCAAGGCATGGTTTCTCTCGATGAAATGGGCAAAATATTGCAAAGCGGCAAGCGAGTCATCTGGACACTTCACGACGAATGGCCCTACCTCGGGGTATGCCACTACCGAGGCGATTGCCGCGAGCAGGAATGCAGAAAGTGCCCCATCATGAACGGCAAGACTCCACATTATCTATATATGCGCAAGCGCGAGATGTACGCTCGCTGGCACCCGGCCTTCGTGGGCTGCAGCCAGTGGATTACGGACGAGGCGCAGAGGGCGATGCCGCAGGAATGGGTGACCCACGTCAACAACTGCATCCCCTCGGACAAGTACCATTCCACCGACATGCAGAAGGCACGCACGGCGCTTGCGCTGCCCGGCGACGGCCGATTGCTTCTCTTCTGCAGTCAGAAGGTGACGGACGAGCGGAAGGGTATCAATTACCTCGTCGAGGCCTTGCAACGCCTCAGCGAAGACGACCTGCGGCTCGTCATCGTGGGAAAGGACTCGGACCGGATTCCCTTGCCCCAGAGCATCCCCACCTTCCGCCTCGGCTCCGTCGGCGAAGACATGATGCCGCAAATCTACAACGCAGTGGATGCCTTCGTCACGCCAAGCCTGCAGGACAACCTTCCCAACACGATTGCCGAGGCCATGAGCTGCGGCACGCCATGCATCGGCTTCAACGTGGGCGGCATACCCGAGATGATCGACCACACGAAGAATGGCTACGTGGCCCGCTACCGCGACGCCAGCGACCTGGCCGACGGCATACGGTTCGTCCTCAGCCATGACCTGCGCGCCGCCGCCCGCAGCAAAGCATCCATCGCATACAACGAGGAGGAAGTGGCCGAACAATACATCGACATCTACAGAGGATAGCATGAAGCCACTCATCACCATAGCAACCGTCACCTATAACGCCGAAGCGACCCTCGGACGCACACTCCGCAGCGTCGCCGCGCAGGACTATCAGCGCATCGAACACCTCATCATCGACGGCTGCTCCAAAGACCACACGCTCTCCCTCGTGCAGCGATACGTCGAGGAAAACCAGGCGCGACACAACATCCGCCTTGTCTGCGAGCCCGACACGGGCATCTACGACGCGATGAATAAGGCGCTGCAGGCCGCGACGGGCGATTACATCGTCTTCCTCAACGCCGGCGACTGCCTGCACGACACGAATACCATCTCCGCGATTGCTAATCAGACGGATTGGGTGAAGGGAGAGAGCCGCCATCCCGCCATCCTCTATGGCGACACGCATATCGTGGACGACGACGGCAACTTCATTCGCCGACGCCGACTCACGCCGCCGGAAGAGCTCACGCCCGACAGCTTCCACAGCGGCATGTTGGTATGCCACCAGTCGTTCTACGTCCGCACAGACCTCGCGAAACTGGAGCCATACAACCTCGCCTACCGTTTCTCGGGCGATTTCGACTGGTGCATCCGCATCATCCGTCTCGCCAAGCGACGCCGCTTCAGGATAGTCAACACGCATCTCGTCCTGACGGATTACCTCAGCGAAGGCATGACGACACACAATCATCAAGAATCGCTGCGCGAACGCTTCCGCATCATGACGCATTACTACGGGTGGCTGCCGACCGTCGTACGGCATTTCTGGTTCATCATCAGAGCCATCATCAAGCGATAAGACATTTAGAAAACAGAAAAACAACAGGACACATCCGATGGGAGTTGCCAATGCTACAACCTTTCTATCATAAAGACGTCATCGAGGCCGGCTGCGACGAGGCCGGACGCGGCTGCCTGGCAGGGCCCGTCTTTGCTGCCGCAGTCGTCTTGCCACCTGATTTCGAGAGCGAGCTCCTCAATGACTCGAAGCAACTCAGCGAGAAGCGACGCTACGCGCTTCGTGAGGTCATCGAGCGCGAATCGCTTGCCTGGGCCGTCGGCATCGTGAGCAACGAGGAGATTGATCGCATCAACATCCTGCGTGCCAGCATTCTCGCCATGCATCGCGCCCTCGACGGACTCAAGGTGCGACCCGAGGAGATCATCGTCGACGGCAATCGCTTCATGCCATACAACAAGTTGCCGTACACGACCATCGTCAAGGGCGACGGCAAGTACATGAGTATCGCCGCCGCAAGCATCCTGGCGAAAACGTACAGGGATGACTTCATGAAGAAGCTCCACACAGAATACCCCGCCTATCACTGGGACAGGAACAAGGGCTACCCTGCGCCGGCACATCGTCAGGCAATACGTGAGCACGGCACTTCCCCCTACCACCGCCTTACCTTCAATCTGCTCGGCACGCCGCAGCTGACGTTTGACTTCAACACATAACCCATCACACCCATACTTTCCCATCCATTCCCATAAAACCCATCAACCCCATAAATAATAAACAATGAAACGACAGCTATTCCATTTCCTCTTTGTGCTGCTGGGCATCCTTGCAGTACAAGCGCAAGAGCTCACCGTTTGCACCTACAACGTCAGGTACAAGAACAACGATGACACAAATGCAGGCAACGGCTGGAACACACGTCGCACGTACCTCATCAACCTCGTGAACTTCCAGCAGCCTGACTTGCTGGGCGTGCAGGAAGCAGTAAACGCGCAGATGACTGACCTGAAGAACGGCCTGACGGATTACGGCACCGTCGGCGTCGGACGCAATGACGGGAGCACGGGCGGCGAGTATTCTGCCATCTTCTATCGTAAAGAAAGACTGGTCCTGATTGATCACGGAGACTTTTGGCTGAGCGACACGCCCTACAAGCCCTCAAAGGGATTCCCGAGCAAAGGCGGCAGCACAACCTACTACCGCATATGCAGTTGGGGCAAGTTTTACGACAAGTTGACCGGCGTCACCCTTTACCACTTCAACACCCACATGGACCTCGACGAGACGAATCGGCAACAATCGTATTATCTAATCAAACAAAAAATCGAGGAGATAGCAAGCAGGACCTCACCCGTCATCATATCGGGCGACTACAATGCTGTGCAGACGGGCGAGGCATACAAGCTGTTCTACAATTCCGGCTTTTTGATTGACTGTTGGGAAAAGGCGAAACAGAAGTTCATGACGAACGGAACGTGCCCCGGCTTCAATTCGGAGAACTACAGCACGGTGTCGAACGAGCTGCGGCGTATCGATCACATCTTCGTCACGAAGAGTGCCTTCAACGTCACCCACTACGCGGTGCTCAACCCGTGTTACTTCTCGACGTCGGGCACGGCGACTTACCACCAGCGCGCCTACTCCGACCACAGCCCCGTGTTTGCCAAGCTTGCCTACAAGACCACGGTACAGACGACGGAGCTCCCCACGTCGAAGCCGCCCATCTCCGACGGCGTCTATCAGCTCTCCACGCCTGAGGAGCTGCAAGCCTTCTCGTTCATCGTGAACGGCGTTGCAGGGTTCACGCAGAACGCGGCAGCAAAGGCGGTGCTGCTCAACGACATCGACATGGCGGGCATGCCCACTTGGCTGCCCATCGGCACCAGCAGCAAGCCCTTCACGGGTACGTTCGACGGGCAGGGCCACGCCATTCAGAACATCGCCATCAAGACGGGAAAGTCCTACTCCGGACTGTTTGGAAAGACGCAGGGCGCCACCATCAAGAACTTCCGCATCAGCGGGACGCTCATCGTCTCTGAGGGTTGCACCGAGCACGGCACGATAGGCTATGCCGACGCCACCACCATCACCGACGTCCACTCTGCGCTCGACATCACCGCGAGCAAAGGCAACAACGACACGCAGCACATCGGGGGCGTGGCCGGCTCTCTCTGCAACGTCTGCAAAGTGAGCCGTTGCTCCTACTCGGGCAAGCTGACGGATGCCGGCACGAATACGGTGGGCGGCATCGCCGGATATGCTGACGGCACGGGCAACAGCATATCCTACTGCATCAACTACGGCACGGTGAAGTCCACGGGTTCCTCGACGAACACCGGCGGCATACTGGGCTACGTGAACTACATCGGCTTCAAGATGTCGTACTGTGCCAACGTGGGCAGCGTCACCGGCCAAGACACCTACGCCGGACAGATAATAGGGCGCCAGCTGAAAGCCATGACGACGCCTCCCTCCTGCCTTTACTACCTGGGCGGAGCGACGAGGGGAGCCTTCGGCACCGGCACGAACCCCGCCTCCGCCACGGGTGCCACGGCCGTTTCCGACGAGGACGTGACGGGCGGACGACTCACGACAATGCTCAACGCGGGGCTTGAGGAGGCCGACTACGTCTTCTTCCAGAACCTCAACGCTGGAGAGGAGACCGACCCCTACCCCATTATCGGAGGACAGCCCGAGCATAAGACGGTCTATGTGGGACAGCAGGGCAAGCAGCAGACGCCGACAGACGTGACGAACTACGACTTCTACGTCAACCAGGGCGGACGCTTGCCGAACCTCTCCCTCGCCAATTACTTCACGACGCCCGTCGCCTTCACGGCCGACTACGCTTGCTACGCGGGCCAGGCTCCAGGCGCTTGGGGCACCGTCTATCTGCCGTATGCAGCCATTTCGACAGACAACGTGCAGCTCTACGAAATCATACCCGAACTGACGGACGACAGCTCGATAGCCATCATGCCCTGTGTCAACCTCGGCGCCTACAGACCTGGCTTCTACCACATCATCGGCGGGGCTTTCGAGTTGGAAGGTTATAACGTGCACGTTGCCGTGCCGCCGACCGACGCCTCGCTTGCTGCCGGCAACTTCCTGCTGACCGGTACGCTCGAGGGACAGACCACGAACGGAGGCTACGCCTTTAGCGGCAACTCCTTCCACCTCACGGCAGACAACGTCGTCATCAACCCCTTCGAGGCCGCCCTCACAGCGCAGGGAGCACAGCCCGAGGAGGTGACGCTCAACGTCGTGGATGCTACGGGCATACACGACATCAACCTTCAAGACCCGCAGGGCATCAGCAGCCCCGAGGGTTTCATCTACAACCTCTCAGGTCAGCGCATCATGAGAATACGGAAGGGCATCAACATTATTAACGGCAAGAAAGTACTCAAGTAATCATGAAAAAGACGATATCAACCCTCATCATCGCTTTGATGGCCGCCTGCGCCTTTGCTCAGGACATCTACATCGGCAGCTACTACGTCACCTCGACTAACGAAGAAAAACTCTACGGAGACGGTAAAGACAAGTGGTCGACGCGTTGGCCCGTCATCGTCGACATGTTCAAGTACGAGCAGCCCGACGTGCTCGGACTGCAATCGCTGACCAGCAGCCAGCTCACCACGCTGGGCTACCGCATGACGGGCTACGAGCTGGCAGAAGACATCCTGTATAACAGCACGTGCGAGCTGGACTCGTGCGGCGTCCTGGATGGGTTCCCGACGGACTGCACCTGCTCGTGGGCCAGGCTGCGGAAGGAGGGGAAGGACTTCCTGGTTTACAACATGTGCTTCACGCCCGACAGCGCCCAGGCCGCCGTCAACCACCTGCGCACCGTCAGCACGGCCATGAACACCGAGAACCTGCCCGTTTTCGTGGTGGGCTACCTCGGCGTGAACGAGACGAAGCAACCCTACACAAGGCTGAGCGCCAAGTATGCCGACAGCTATACGAAAGCACCCTACAAGAGTGCCGAGTACGGGACGGTGAACAACTTTGACCTCGAGAACAACCACGAAAGCAGTCGCTACGACTTTGTCTTTGCCTCGAGGAGCATCACCATCAAGGCGTACGGGCAGCTGCAAAACGGCTACTTCACGGCCGAGAGCGGCAGCCACAAGCGCCGCCTGCCATCGACCCACTTCCCCGTCATGGTGAAAGCAAAGTTTTAGTTAGCCGGCGCCAGCGGCTGCCACATCACCCGCAGCCGGCTGTTTCAGTTTACAGGAAGTAAGCAAATTCGTCATTTTGCTTACTTCCTGCTTTTTCGTCACCTGCTGAGAATCGTTTGAAATCGCCGCGCGACTGCTAAGGGCCGTTTTTTCGCAAAAATGCGCTCCAACCGCAAAAGCCTCGCAACATCTTGATTTACAATAAGCATCCCATAACTATGGACTATGAATTATATACTATAAACTGAAAAAAACTGCCATTTCATCGCAAAAAACGCCTTTTTCACCCATAAAAAACCACGCTCGCCTGCAGTGGAAAAGCCAAACGCCACGTGTGGCGTCGGCCTTTCCCACGTGTAGCGTCGGCCGACGCTTGCTGTGGCATAGGCCGACGCTTGCTGTGGGAGCAGGAAATCCGACGTTATGAAGGCTATTTTCCCACGCGTCGCGTTCGTTTCCAAAATAGCAAAAAGAAAGCAATCCGACAGATTCAGCGACATTTTGCTTAACCTGCCCCTTGCTCCGCCATCATTATGCATTGAATCTTGCGAGGCCGCTGTCGCTGCAGACGGCATCCTCCCAGGTAACGAGATCACTCGCCTGCTCGCAAATCCCAACTTCACAGAGGGCGAAGACCATTTCGACGGCTGGAAGAAGGAAGCTGGCGACGGCACATCGTTCGCCACCGGTGGTGTGCAAGAAGTGATGAACATTGCACGCGGCAAGGGCAACGACTTCTATGTACAGCAGACGCTTAGCAATCTGCCCAACGGTATCTACATGATGGCTCTCAACGGCCTATTCCTTCCGGGCAACGACATCTACTCTAAGTTCTACGCCGGCCAGCTGTATCTGAACGGTACCTATAACTATATGATGGTTCCCGGCGAAGATGTCATCGCCACGGACGACGCGGAGGACGGAGTGAACTGTCTGCTCAGCGACGACGACGAATACCTTGACGACGTGGAAGGCTACGTGCCATCTACCTTCAAGGGATGCTCTTACGCATTCAACGCCGGCCGCTATCAGAACTACGTGGCTGCTGAGGTGACCGACGGCACATTGACAGTCGGCGTGCGCAACCTCGCGACGGGAATCGGCGACGACTGGATGCCGTTCGGCAACCTTCACCTCACCTACCTCGGTTCTGCTGCAGAGGCCGACGCCGATAGCAAGTTGAGCGACGTGCTCGATGGCTATAAGAGCCGTGCAGAAATCATATTGGATTTCGAGACCAGTAACGACCCGAGCGACTTCTACAAGTATCCCAACATGTCTGAGGAGCTGAAGGAACAGCTCGCCATAGCTGTCGGTCTGGTTGATCAGACTCAAGACAAGATGGCGCTCATCAAGATCTTCTCCGACCTCTTTAATAAAGTATATGACAGCCGCAAGGCTTACATCGCCATGCTCGACGCGGCGAACAAGCTTTCCGACATCATCGGCAGCCTCGACGCTATCGGGATGATCAGCGATAAAGACTATGAGTATTGGGACGAGGAAATCCAGAATGCGCAGAACGCTTATGATGAAGGAGAAGTTTCTACAGAACAGGCTCTCGCCATCGCCGAGAAGCTGCGCAATTCCGACTTCATGATCCAGCCCGTGGATGGCGTTTACCAGCTGGCTACTGCCACTGACGTTGTCCTCTTCTCGCTGATTGTGAACAGCGGCGAAGGCAATGTGAAGGCTGTCATGACGAATGACATCGACATGAGCGAAATCGAGAGCTACGAGCCCGTCGGCAACTCGAGCAACCCGTTCAAGGGTGAGTTCGACGGCCAGAACTACAAGGTGACAGGCTTCAATCAGGAGTCCGGCAACGACGCCTTTGGTTTCATCGGCTATGCCAGCGGCGCAACCATCAAGAACTTTAGCATCGAAGGCTCCATCACCTACTCTACCGGTACAGGTGTCGGCGCCATTGGTTGGGCAACGGGTACTGCCGTCTCCAACGTTCATTCTTCACTCGACATCGCAGTCGTTGCGACGGCTCACCACGTGGGTGGTGTCATAGGACATTTGAGTGAGAATAGCTCGGCCACCAACTGCTCATTCAGCGGCACGATCTACGAGGCAGGTGGCACTCACGATTGTATCGGCGGCATCGGCGCTTACTCCAACAACGGCGTTAGCTACACGAACTGCGCCAACTACGGTACTATCATCTACAACACTGCCAACGCTTACGCCGGCGGCATCTGCGGCTATGTGAACAACGACTCATTCAAGGGAGTCTTCAATTGCCTCAATGTCGGCAAGGTGGAGATGGAGAACGGTACGGCCTCCTACGGCGGCGCATTCGTCGGCCGTCTGCGTAGCCACGCCAACTCTCAGTTCCTGAACAACTACATGCTTCTGGGCAGCACGACCAACGCCAGCGGTGAGAACAACATTACTGTCACCACCGTCAACGACAAGCAACTGATGAGCGGCGAGGTTTGCTACAAACTGAACGGCGACCAGACCGAGATAAATTGGTACCAGACTATCAATGAAGACCAGTATCCCGTGCTATTCCCCGACCACGAGGTAGTTTACTATGATGAGACTGAAGGCTTCTACTACAACCTCATCAACGGTATCCCCGTAGGCATCAACGAGATTGCAAGCTCCGAGCCTAAGGTTCAGACCGGCATCTACAACCTTGCCGGCCAGCGTCTCGAGAAGTTGCAGAAGGGCATCAATATCGTGAACGGCAAGAAGGTATTGGTTAAGTAAGAGAACTGCCTGAGCTTGCCCGGGGTCTTCCGAACGGAGAGGACCTCGGGTGCAGCCCGGGGGCACTGACGACATTATATATATAAATAATGTATAGCGAGCGAGGGGGCTCGGTCCGTGAGGGCTGAGCCCCCTTCTTTTGCCTTATGACACATTTTTCGCCCTCAGCACGTCATTTTTGACGCTTTATTATCAATTCTGAATTCTTTTTCGTATCTTTGCACCATCAATCACATTAAAAAGTAGAATAGAAGATGAAAAGATTGTTCCTCTCACTCCTCGCGCTATGCTTTGCCTGCGGAGGATGGGCACTGCCCCGGGCTGAGTACCCTCGCCCTCAATTTGAACGCCAAGACTGGCTTAACCTGAATGGTGACTGGACCTATGCCTTCGACTTTGTAGGGTCCGGCATGGAGAAGCGCTTCTTTGAAAGCAAGGGCTTCCAGGGCAAGATTACTGTGCCCTTCTGCCCCGAGAGCAAGCTGAGCGGCGTGGCTTACACCGACTTTATCAATAACATATGGTACCAGCGGAGCATCCGCATGCCGCAGGAATGGTCGGGCCGCAACGTGATGCTCAACTTCGGCGCAGTCTATTACAACAGCGAGGTGTTCATCGACGGACGCCTTGCGGGCAGGCACTTCGGCGGCAGCACATCCTTTGCCATCGACGTGACGAGGTTCCTGGCCGACGGAGGGGAGCACTCGCTCGTCGTACACGCCTACAGCGACACGCGCACCACGAAGCAGCCCGCCGGCAAACAGAACGTGCGCCTCAACCAGTTTGAATGCATGTACACGCGCTGCACGGGCATCTGGCAGACGGTATGGATGGAGCCGGTGGATGAGAACGCACTCCTCCGCGCCCAGGTCATCACGGACATCGACCAGAGTCAGGTCATCCTGCACCCCACGTTCTATCGCGAGTCGGGCGGCACGCTGACGGTCACCCTCAAGGATGGCAGCAAGGTGGTCGCCACGAAGACGGTCCGCGCGCAGAACAACTCGACCATCGTGCTCCCCGTTAAGGGACAAAAGCTCTGGAGCCCCGAAAGCCCCTTCCTCTACGACCTCACGTACGAGACGAAGGATGCAGCAGGCAAGGTCGTGGACCGCGTACAGAGCTACGTCGGCATGCGCAAGATCCACGTCGAGGGAAACAAGACGTACCTCAACAACGAACCTTTCTACCAGCGTCTCGTGCTCGACCAGGGCTTCTACCCCGACGGCATCTGGACGGCTCCCACGGATGACGCCCTGCGCCGCGACATCGAGCTCTCCATGGCTGCCGGCTTCAACGGCGCACGCCTCCACCAGAAGGTCTTCGAGGAGCGTTTCCATTACTGGGCCGACAAGTTGGGTTACATCACCTGGGGCGAAGCGCCGTCGTGGGGCATGAATGCCAACGACCCCGAGGTGGCACGCAATTTCCTGAGCGAATGGACCGAGGAGATCGTGCGCGACCGTAACCATCCGAGCATCGTCACATGGACGCCCATGAACGAGGAGTGGTGGCCGGACCGCGTCCAGTTCCCGCGTTTCGTGAGCGACGTCTATGATTTGAGCAAGGCGCTCGACCCGACGCGACCCGTCTGCGACGTCAGCGGAGGCGTCCACATCAAGACTGACATCTGGACGACCCACAACTACGAGCAGGACCCGAAACGTCTCAAAGAGACCATCTTCAACGGACAGCGATGGTTCCAGACGCCGAACGAGACGCGCGACGTGCCGCGTACCAACACCGGCTTCAACCGCCCGACGGACGTCAACATTTACGACTTCCCGCGCTACGAGAAGGCCGACAAGCCCTATCTCCTCGACGAGTTCGGCGGCATCAAATGGGTGAAGGGACAGGACCAACAGACAGGCAACTCCAACGCCTCCTGGGGGTATGGCGAACCGCCACATTCGCTCGAGGAGTTCTATACGCGTCTGGAGGGCCAGGTCGATGCCCTGATGGAGATAGCCGATAATGTTTGGGGCTACACCTACACGCAGTTGACCGACGTCGAGCAGGAGCAGAACGGCATCTACTTCTACGACCGCACGACCAAGTTCGACATGGCGCGCATCAAGGCCATATTCTCGAAAAGACCAGCTTCGAGCAAATAAAACAACAAAAGGCTCACGGTTGGCCGTGGGCCTTTTGCTTTCTCTCTACCCCTTTCTTCACGTCACCTCGCCCAACGCGACACGTAGGAGAGTTTGAAAGTACATGAATATGCAATTGCAAGTTCATGTACTTTCAATTGCAACTACATGAACTTGCAAACCCTGCGACACGTTGGGATGAGCAACCCGACGAGAAAGATCTAGGACCTCGAGACGTCGGGCTGGCGTTCGCGACCTGAAGGGCAGGCGTTCGCGATACGATGAAATGGCTCAATTGTGCACGAGGGTGCCGATTTCCTCGCCGTCGAGGACGCGCCTGAGATTGCCCACGATGTCCATGTTGAAGACGTAGATGGGCAGGTTGTTCTGCATGCACATGGCGGTGGCTGTGATGTCCATCACCTTCAGTCCGCGAGCGATGACCTCCTCGTACGTGATGTCGTGGAACTTCGTGGCTGTCGGGTCCTTCTCAGGGTCGGCAGTGTAGATGCCGTCCACACGTGTTCCCTTCAGCATCACGTCTGCTTCGATCTCGATGCCTCGCAACGAGGAACCGGTGTCGGTAGTGAAATAAGGGCTGCCCGTCCCCGCACTGAAGATGACCACCTCGCCCTTCGACATCGCCTCGATTGCCTTCCATTTGCCATAGAACTCGCCGATGGGTTCCATCCGGATTGCTGTCATCACGCGGTTTTTCTGCCCTGCCGCGTCGAGGGCGCTGCTGAGGGCCAGCGAGTTGATTACTGTGGCGCACATGCCCATCTGGTCACCCTTGACGCGGTCGAAGCCCTTGCCGGCTCCCGTCAGGCCGCGGAAGATGTTGCCTCCGCCGATGACAATGCCGATTTGCACGCCCATGTCGGCGGCTTCCTTAATCTGTGCGGCGTACTCGCTCAGGCGTTTCACGTCGATGCCGTAGCCTTGTTCGCCCATCAGGCTTTCGCCCGAGAGCTTGAGTAGAATGCGTTTGAATCTCATGTTTCTTATGTTGTTTGTGGTTTTTTATCTATACTATAGTTCCTATAGTTCCTATAGTCACTATATCTTAAACCTGACCTGCTTGAATTCGTAGCGGCGGAGGCGGCCCTCTTTGTCCTGCAGGACGAGGTGGCCCGACGGCTCAACATCTACGATTTTTGCGCAAAAAACGCCCATTTCATCGAAAAATTCATGCTCTTCACCCATTCGATAGAGACCCTCCTTATAGTGTTCGTGCAGAGCATCAAGCACGTCATCCTTGCCCTCGTCGAGCGACTTCATGTAGTGCATGACACGTTCCATGAACTGCTCCAGCACGAAGCGTCGCTCCACGTCGCGCCCCACGATGTCCGCCAGGGAACGTGGATTGGGGGCATCGCTCAGGAAGAGTCGCTGGTTGACATTGATGCCGATGCCAATCGTAGAGCATCTGATCTTCGCTCCCTGCAAGTCGTTCTCGATAAGTATGCCAGCCACCTTGCTGTCCGCATAGTAGATATCGTTGGGCCACTTAATGCAGAAGCCTGGCGCAAACGCATTGAGGGCGTCTCGAACGGCAAGGGCAGCCACCTCCGAAACCGCGAACATCCGTCGGACAGGCAGGTTGCCCGGCATCAGGCGAAGGCTGAAAAGGAGATTCTTGGCTCGCTCCGATTCCCATCGGTTCGTGTCGGCTCCCCTTCCAGCGCTCTGGAACTCGGCCGTCACAAGCGTCAGGCGTTGGTCATCCTGCATGTCGAGCCGCCGCAGGTAGCTGTTTGTAGAGTCCACCTCATCGAGCCGTATCATACGAAAAGTCGGCGAATCTTCCAGGCTGAAATGCGTCTCCATTGCTCTTTTGTCACGAAAGGATAGTGCAAAGATAGTAAACTTTTCCCTTTCAAAAGCAAAGACAAAGAGGAAAAGAGCAAAATAAGACAAGTTTTTAGGCCATTTGCTTCATAATGTGCAAACTTTTATCTATCTTTGCATGGAATTAGAAGAAAACTCATTAAATATTCAACATGAAACGACAAATTTTAACGATTTTGGCCCTGCTGCTCGCCTTGACGGCAAATGCAGCAAAGAATGATGCCCTGAAAGACTTCCCTCAGGGCAGCACGCCGCAGGAAGTGGGACGTCGCCTCGCCTATCATTTCATCGATGGCAAGCATGCGACTTGGAGTGACACAAAGAATTTGGGATACCACGAGGTGTGCACCTGGAACGGCGCCATCATGTGGGGGCGCGCTATGGGCGACGATGTGATTATCCGCAAAATGAAGGAGCGCTTCGACGACCTCTTGGCGAATCACAAGGAGAATATCCCTGCAAAGAATCATGTGGACTTCAATATGTTCGGCTCCCTGCCGCTGAGTCTCTACAAGTCCTTCCCTACGGAAGAAAGCTACAAGCAGATGGGGCTCTCGTATGCCGACTCGCAATGGGAACTGCCCGCTAATGCGAAGGAAAGCGAGAAACGCCTCGCACGTCAAGGCTACACTTGGCAGACACGAATGTGGATCGACGACATGTACATGATAACGATAGTGCAGTCCTGGGCCTACCGCACAACCGGCGACCGCAAATACATCGACCGAGCCGCTCACGAGATGGTCAAGTACCTCGACGAACTGCAGCGTCCCAACGGCCTCTTCTATCATGCGCCCGACGTACCCTATTACTGGGGTCGAGGCGACGGCTGGATGGCAGTCGGGCTCACAGAAGTATTGAAAGCCCTGCCCAAGGACAGCCCCTACTACAAGCGCATCATGAAGGGCTATCGGAAGATGATGAAGAGCCTCCTGAAGTATCGCAACGATGAAGGCCTCTGGAATCAACTCATCGACCAGCCCGACTTCTGGACCGAGACATCAGGTTCCGCCATGTTCACCTACGCTTTTATTCGTGGCGTGAAGGAGGGTTGGTTACCTGCGGGGACGTATGCCCCTGCCGCTCGCAAAGCATGGCTCGCCCTTATACCTTATATTAATAATGACGGCGACGTCACCAACATCTGCGTCGGCACCGGCAAGAAGAACGACTTCAACTACTATCTGGACCGTCCGAAAATGACCGGCGACTACCATGGACAAGGGCCGTATCTGTGGTGCGCAGCTGCTCTATTAGAAGATTAATTACCAAGAAACACACAACATAAACTAATGAAACACATCCTCTTCTCTTTATTGACACTCGTCGCAATGTTGCCCGCCGTGGCCGGCGACAGGCAGGACTACATCACCCTCGACTCTCGCCTTGGGCACGGAGGCAGCCAGACTTGGTACATGATGCGTGATGGAGAGACAAAGGCCACTGGCAGGGAAATCTCCACCCCCGGCTTCAATCCGCAAGGCTGGGCAGAGGCCATTGTGCCCGCCACCGTCCTGACGAACCTTGTCGAGCAGAAGGTCTATCCAGAGCCTTACTTCGGGCAGACCAACAAGATGGCAAACGACGTCATTCCCGACATTGCGAAAGCAGGAAGAGAATTCTATACCTATTGGTTCCGAACGGAGTTCATCGTGCCGTCCGACTATAAGGGCAAGCGCATCTGGCTCGAGCCGATGGGCATCAACTACAGAGCCGAGATATGGGTCAACGGCTATATGATTGGCACGATGGCAGGCATGTTCAACAGCCAACCGTTCGACATCACCGACCGCGCCGTGCAGCCCGGACAGACGACGGCTATTGCCATTCGTGTCTTCCCCGTCGATGTGCCTGGAACAACTGCGCCGAAAGGCTGGGGAGCCGTTGGCGAGTGGCACAACGGAGGCGATGGATGGATGGGACAGAACGTGTCGCAACTGATGACGGTGGGCTGGGACTTCACCTACGAAGACGGCATCCGCGACCGCAACACCGGCATCTGGCGCTCAATCCGACTCTATGCAACAGGTCCCCAACAACTCCGCAGCCCTTATGTCTCCTCGGAACTTTCCCATCCGAACTATGATGCAGCGAAAGAGACAGTCAGTGTCGAGGTATGGAACCCCGGCACAAATAGCGGAGAATATACCGTCAGCGGAACCATCGAAGACGATGACGCCAGAAGCATCACCTTCGTTTCCAAGAAGATGAAGCTGCAGCGGGGAGAACACGCAACCGTCACCTTCACGCCAGACGACTATCCGCAACTCGTCATACAGAACCCCAAACTCTGGTGGCCAAAGAACAAGGGCGAGCAACACCTCTATACACTTCGACTGACGCTTACTGATGGCAAAGGCGACACGATGGACCAACTCTCCACGCGCTTCGGCATCAAAGAGGTCATTGCCTCTCGCGAGACGCCCGACAAATCGAAAGTCTTCATCGTGAACGGCCACAAGACTTTCGTCCGCGGCAGCAATTGGATACCCGAGGCAATGCTCCGCACCAACGACCAAAGGATGGAGACCGAACTCGCCTACACCAATCAGTCCGGCATCAACCTGCTTCGCCTCTGGGGAGGCGGCATAGCGGAAAGTGACCGCTTCTACGAGCTGTGCGACGAATACGGCATTATGGTATGGCAAGAGTTCTGGATGACGGGCGACACGAAGCACCCCATGGACGAGCCGCTCTACTTGGCCAACGTGGAAAACACCATGAAGCGCATCCGCAACCACCCAAGCATCGTCATCTATGTGTCGAGCAACGAGAGCACAGCCGTCACAGGCGCCGAGCAGCTCATCAAGCGTCTGGCACCCGGCATACCGTACCAGATGCAAAGCGAATGCGATGGTGTGCACGACGGCAGCCCATATAAGCAAGTCAATCCGATGCGCCATTACGAGAACACGGCCTCAGACAGAGGCAGTCGCGTGGACGGTTTCAACCCCGAATACGGCGCTCCGACGCTACCCATCGTGGAAAGTCTCTACGACATGATGCCACGGGAAGACCTCTGGCCCATCAATAAGGCTACGTGGGATTATATGGACGGCAACGGCTTCCACCTCATGACCACGCTCTACAAAGACATGGTGAATCAGTACGGCGAGTCGCACAGCATCGAGGAATTCGCTCGCCGCGGACAAATGGTTGGCGCCATCAATTCGAAGAGCATCTGGGAAGTGTGGAACGAGAACAAGTTGCAGTATGGCGACCGCTGGTGCTCGGGCTTGCTCTTCTGGTACCACAACTGCGCGAACTGGCAAGTGTGCGCCCGCATGTGGGACTGGTTCCTGGAACCCACTGCCTCGCTCTATCATACCATGCATGCCCTCGAGCCTCTGCACATTCAATACGACTACCTGAAGGGCACCGTCAGCGTCATCAACGACTATGTTGAAGCACAAAACGGACTCTTGGCCAAGGCCGAGGTCTATGACCTGCAGAGCCGCAAGGTGAGCACCGTCAAGGCAAAGGTCGATGTGCCTGCCGATGGCGTGGCCAACGACGTGCTCTCCGTCAGCATCCCCGACGACATCACGCCCGTCTATTTTATTGCCCTCGAGCTGACCGACGCCAAAGGCAAGGTCGTGAGCAAGAACTTCTACTGGTGCTCGACGAACAAGTATGAAGGGAAGAGCACGCTGACCGGCCCTTGCACCGCTGGTTTCGAGCCCCTCGCGTCGATGCCCGAGGCAAAGCCCACAGTCACAGCCCGCTTCCTTTCTGTCGGCGAAAAGGAAGTGACGGTGAAGAACAGCGGACGGCGCATCGCCTTCTTCTGCCAGCTCCTCCTGACCGACAAAGCGCTCAAGCCCGTGCACGGCACCTACTACAGCGACAACTTCTTCTCCCTGTTGCCAGGCGAGAAGAAGACCATCATCATCCGCACAAGCCGCCGCGGCTTTGAATATCGCCTCCGCTTCTGCGAGAATATGGGAACCATGCAGAACATAGCAGTAAAATAATACTTCCGAATACTCAGAACACTCAGAATACTCAGAACACTCAGACATTCAGAACACCATGAAATGCCAAGAAAGATTCAATGAGATTTACAAGCGCGAGCCGGAGGCCCTTGCTTTCTGCCCCTACCGCGTCTGCCCCATCGGCGCCCACAGCGACGCCAACCTCGGCAAGATAACAGGCCTGGCCATCGACAAGGGCATACATCTGGCCTACAGTCCCAAGCACAATGGCGTCATCGAGCTTTGCTCGCTGCAGTTCGACAAACGCGCACAGTTCCACGTCCGCGACGTGCCGAAACGCAAACAGGACGACTGGGCCGACTACCTGCGAGGCGCTACGCTGAAGCTTGCCGAACGTTACCCCCTGACCTGCGGCCTGAGCGGCGTCATCGAGGGAAGCCTGCCCATCGGAGGCCTCTCGTCGTCCGCCGCCGTCGCACTCGTCTTCCTCAAAGCCCTCTGCAACGTCAACAACATCAAACCCACGCCGCTCGAGATGATTCTCATCTCCATGGCAGCCGAGAACGACTACGTCGGCGTCAACAGCGGCAAGCTGGACCAGAGCTGCGAGGTCTATTCGAAAAAGAATCACCTGCTGTACCTCGACACGAAGACCGACGAGTACGAACTCATCCCCACGCATCCCTCGATGAAGCCCTACCGCATCGCCGTCTTCTTCAGCGGCATTGAGCGTACCCTGGCCGGCAGCAAGTTCAACATGCGCGTCGATGAAGCACGCAGCGCCGCCTACGCCCTGATGGCCTACGCCGGCATGGAGTACGGCAAGTTCCCCGAGGCAAACCTGAGGGCCGTGCCGCGCGACGTCTATGAGCAGTACAAGAGCCGCCTGCCCGAGACTTGGCAGCGACGGGCCGAGCACTGGTTTACGGAGTTCGACCGCGTGGAGCAGGGCGTGGAGGCCTGGCGGCGAGGCGACCTCGAGACCTACGGCCGCCTGAGCTTCGAGAGCGGACAGAGCAGCATCTCCAACTGGGAGACAGGCTCGCCCGAACTGAAGACGCTCTACGACATCATGCGCCACACCGACGGCATCTACGGCGGACGCTTCAGCGGCGCTGGCTTCAAAGGATGCTGCATGGCGCTAATCGACCCCGCCTTCGAAGAGAGCATCAGGCAGCACGTCACCAAAGAATACCTCGCCGCATTCCCCCAGCTCGAGGGCAAGTTCAGCGTGCACATCTGCGAGAGTGCAGACGGACTCATTTAAAAAACGAATAGTGAAAAGTGAAAAGTGAAAAATAAGAGTTTCTCTCTGGCCCAAAGGTATTTTCATTTGACGCTTTTCGCTATGCACTTATACAGGAACTCTAGTTTCATACGCTATCGCCATAAACAGTAACTATCATTTTTCACTTTTCACTATTCACTTTTCACTTACACCATGAAATGCCTCATCCTTGCCGCTGGCTACGCCACGCGACTCTACCCCCTCACAGAGAACTTCCCCAAGCCCCTGCTCAAAGTGGGCGACAAGACCATCCTCGACTGGCTCATCGACGACATCGACGGCGCCGCGCTGGTCGATGAATACGTCGTCATCTCCAATCACAAGTTCGCCCGCCACTTCCAGGAGTGGGCCGCCCAGAAGCAGCAGAAAGTGACCGTCGTGGACGACGGCACCTCGAGCAACGAGACCCGACTGGGCGCCGTTTGCGACATACAGTTCGCCATCGAACGTCTCGGCCTCGACGACGACATGCTCGTCATCGCCGGCGACAACCTTCTCGACTTCAGCCTCCAGCGCTTCGTGCGCTACGCCCTCGACAAAGGGACATCCTGCATCATGCGTTTCTACGAGCAGGACGAGCAGCGGCTCCTCAAGTGCGGCGTCGTCACAGTCGACTCGGCCGACCGTGTCCTGCGCATGACCGAGAAGTCGCCCACGCCCGAGACACACTGGGCCTGCCCGCCCTTCTACTATTACACACGACGCGACGCACGTCTCGTCAGCCAAGGCATCGAGCAGGGCTGCGGCACCGATGCGCCCGGCAGCTACATCGCATGGCTCTGCACGCAGACACCCGTCCACGCAATGGAGATGCCCGGACGCCGATACGACATCGGCAACCTGCAAAGCTACGAGCAAGTCCAGAAGGAGTATCAGGGCATCACCGTCGTCTGAAAGCCTTTGCAGACACAAAAATCCACATTTCCCGATGATAAACATAACGAAATCCGTGCATTAAGCCATTTTTCTTCCTAATTATTTGCAGGTTTCGCGGAAATAGCATACCTTTGCACGCGAAAAGATGAAAGTGAGGGGCTCTGAGGTTCCTCACTTTTCTTTAATAACACCAAAAACACTTAAACAACGCTTAAACAAATGATCAGTAAAAGTGCAGTGCAGCAAGCCGTAGAGGAATGGCTTGAAGGCAAAGAGTATTTCCTTGTTGACATCAGCATCAGCCCGGATGACCGCATCGTCGTGGAGATAGACCACCAGGACGGAGTGTGGATTGAGGACTGTGCCGACCTGAGCCGTCACATCGAATCGCGACTGAGCCGCGACGACGAAGACTACGAGCTCGAGGTGGGTAGCGCCGGCTTGGGACAGCCCTTCCGCGTACACCGCCAATACGAGATACACGTCGGCAAAGAAGTAGAGACACAGCTGCATGACGGCCACAAGTACCACGGCACACTGCTCAGCGTCGGCGACGAAAGCTTCCAGGTCGGCATCCTGCAAAAGGTGAAAGAGGAAGGCATGAAGCGTCCCGTCACAAAGGAAGTCCCCACGGAATTCCGCTTCGAAGACGTCGCCTACACAAAGTACCTCATTAAGGTGAAGTAAAAGCCCACTTCCCAACACTCCACCGAAGAGGAGGGAGCAAAAGGGAACAGTCAATGGAAAATGATTAAATAGTAAATGACATAATGGCAAAGACAACTAAATCAAAGGATTCAGTGAACATGATTGAGGTGTTCGCTGACTTCAAAGAGAAAAACAACATCGATCGCGCCACCCTGGTGAGCGTGTTGGAGGAATGCTTCCGCAACGTCATCGCTAAGATGCACGGCTCCGACGAGAACTACGACATCATCGTCAATCCCGACAAGGGTGACTTCGAAATCTATCAGAACCGCGTGGTCGTGCCCGACGGCGAGGTGAAGGACACCAACAAGGAAATCGAGCTGAGCGAGGCGCAAAAGATTGAAGACGACTACGAGATTGGCGAAGAGGTCAGCCAGCGCGTCGACATGTCCGAGTTCGGACGCCGCGCCATCCTCCAGCTCCGCCAAACCCTCGCCAGCCGCATCATGGAGCTCGAGTACGACTCACTCTACAACCAGTATAAGGATCGCGAAGGCGAAGTCATCAGCGCCGAGGTCTATCAGACCTGGAAACGCGAGACGCTCCTCATGGACGAAGAGGGCAACGAACTGCTCCTGCCGCGTCAGGAACAGATTCCCGGCGACTTCTTCCGCAAGGGCGAAAGCACACGGGCCGTCATCCTTCGCGTAGAGAACACCGGCGGCAAGCCTCGCATCATCCTGAGCCGCACATCGCCCGACTTCCTGCAGCGCATGCTCGAAGCCGAGGTGCCTGAAATCCAGGACGGACTCATCACGATCCACAAGATTGCCCGCATCCCAGGCGAACGCGCCAAGATTGCCGTCGAGAGCTACGACGACCGCATCGACCCCGTCGGCGCCTGCGTCGGCGTGAAGGGCAGCCGACTTCGCGGCATCGTACACGAGCTCAGGGGCGAGAACATCGACGTCGTCACCTGGACCTCCAACACACAACTCATGATTACCCGCGCCCTCAACCCCGCACGCGTCAACAGCGTCGTGCTCAACGAGGAAGAACATACCGCACAGGTCTTCCTCGACCCCGACCAGGTGTCGCTTGCCATCGGTAAGGGCGGACTCAACGTCAAGCTCGCCAGCATGCTGGTCGGCTACACCATCGACGTCTTCCGTGAACTCGACAGCGAAGAGGACAACGACGACGTGAGCCTCGACGAATTCACCGACGCCATCGAACCTTGGATCATCGACGAGCTCAAGAAGATTGGCTTCCAGACAGCAAAAGACGTGCTCGGCGCACAGCGTGACATGATCATCCAGAACGCCGACCTCGAAGAAGAGACAGTGGACGAAGTGCTGCACATCCTGCAAGCCGAGTTCGAATAATACAGTTTACGTCATCCCCGCGGCAACATATTCTAAATTCTTATTTCTTCATTCTTCATTCAAAGCTTATATATGAGCATCAGATTAAATAAAGTAACCAAGGAGTTCAACATCGGTCTGCAGACGGCAGTTGAATTCCTGCAGAAGAAAGGCTTCACCGAGGTTGAGGCCAATCCCAACTATAAGATTACCGAGGAGCAATACGTCCAGCTACAGAACGAATTCAGTTCCGACAAAGGACTTCGCAACGAGGCGACGCAGCTCATCCAGCAGCACATCGGCCAGTCAAAGAAAGAACGCAAGGAGCCGAAGGCGAAGCCTGTGGAAGAGGTGCAGATAGAAGCGCCGAAGGTTGCCGGTCCCAAGATCCTGGGGCACATCGACCTTAACGCCAAGCCTGCCAAACCAGCGAAGGCTGAGAAGCCGGCCGAGCCGAAGCCCAAGGCAAAGGAGGAGGTAAAGAAAGCTGAGCCGAAGCCCGTTGCACCGAAGGTAGAGAAGCCTCAGCCCGCTCCGAAGAAGGAGGAAAAACCCGTCGTCAAGAAGGAGGAGCCTGCAGCACCTGCTCCTGTCGAGAAGAAAGAAGCAGAGGTGTTCCGTCTGACGCCTGCTGCCGGCACAGCACCAAGCCTGACCATCAAAGGCAAGATTGACCTGGACAGCTTGAATCAGACGACACGTCCGAAGAAGAAGACGCACGAGGAGCGACGCCGCGAACGCCTTGAGGCTCAAGGTGGAGACAAGAAGAAGCGCCTCAGGGTCGGCAAGGAGCGTGTTGACGTCAATGCCGTTGCCAACCAACAGCAAAACAATCAGAAGAAGAATAACAACAACAACCAGCAGCAGCAGCAACAGAGCGGCGGCGGCGGAAAGAAGAAGCAGAAGAACCAGCCCAAGCAGGTGCCCCTGCAGCCTGAAGTAAGCGACGAGGAAGTTGCAAAGCAGGTACGTGAGACGTTGGCTCGCCTCACCAGCAAGGGCTCGAAGATGGGCAAGGGCGCTAAGTACCGTCGCGAGAAGCGCGAGGCCATCCGCCAGGGAATGGAGGAAGAGCTGGCCAACGAAGCAGCAGAGAGCAAGGTACTCAAGCTGACGGAGTTCGTGACAGCCAACGAGCTCGCCACGATGATGAATGTGCCCGTCACGAAGATCATCGCAACGTGCATGAGCATCGGCATCATGGTCAGCATCAACCAGCGAATGGACGCCGAGACCATCAACTTGGTTGCCGAGGAGTTCGGTTTCACGACAGAATACGTCAGCGCTGAGGTCAGCGCAGCAGTCAGCGAGGAAGAGGACGACGAACAGGACCTCGTGCCACGCGCCCCAATTGTCACCGTCATGGGTCACGTCGACCATGGTAAGACATCGCTGCTCGACTACATCCGCCAGACCAATGTCATCGCCGGCGAGGCAGGTGGCATCACGCAGCACATCGGCGCCTACAACGTGACGCTCGACGACGGACGCCACGTCACCTTCCTCGACACGCCGGGTCACGAGGCATTCACCGCCATGCGTGCCCGTGGTGCTCAGGTGACGGACATCGCCATCATCATCATCGCTGCCGACGACGACATCATGCCGCAGACGAAGGAAGCCATCGCGCATGCCACGGCTGCCGGCGTGCCCATCGTATTCGCCATAAACAAGATAGACAAGCCCGGCGCTAACCCTGACAAAATCAAGGAAGGCCTGGCCAATATGAACTTCCTCGTCGAGGAATGGGGCGGCAAGTACCAAAGTCAGGACATCAGCGCCAAGAAAGGTATCGGCGTGGCAGACCTTTTGGAGAAGGTGCTGCTGGAAGCCGAGATGCTCGACCTCAAAGCCAATCCCAACCGCAAGGCAACAGGCTCAATCATTGAGTCGAGTCTGGACAAGGGCCGTGGCTACGTGGCAACGGTGCTCGTCAGCAACGGCACGCTGCACGTGGGCGATATCATCCTGGCCGGCACGAACTATGGTCGCGTGAAGGCGATGCTCAACGAACGCGGACAGCGCGTCCAGGACATCGGTCCGTCGCAAGCAGCAACGGTGCTCGGTCTGAATGGCGCACCGCAGGCCGGCGATTCCTTCCATGTGATGGATTCCGACCAAGAGGCACGCGAGATTGCCAGCAAGCGTGAGCAGCTGGCTCGCGAACAGGGCCTGCGCACCATGAAGCGCCGCGGCCTGGAAGAGCTTGCGCACAACATCGCACTTGGAGGCGTACAGGAACTCAACCTCATCGTCAAGGGCGACGTGGACGGCTCCATCGAGGCACTCAGCGACTCCCTCATCAAGCTTTCCACAGAGAAGATACAGGTCAACGTCATCTACAAGGCTGTGGGCCAGATCAGCGAGAGCGACGTCAACATGGCTGCTGCGGCGGAGAACTGCTTCATCGTAGGCTTCCAGGTGCGTCCCTCTGCAGCAGCACGCAAGCTCGCCGACCAGATGGACGTCGACATCCGCCTCTACAGCGTTATCTACGATGCCATCGAGGAGGTGAAGGACGCCATGGAAGGCATGCTGTCGCCCGAAATCAAGGAAGAGGTGACGGCTACCGTCGAGGTGCGACAGGTCTATCACATCACGAAGGTGGGCACTGTGGCCGGTGCTTACGTCGTCGATGGCAAGGTCAGCCGCTCGAACAAGGCTCGCGTCATCCGCGACGGCATCGTGGTCTTCACGGGCGCCATCAATGCACTGAAGCGTTTCAAGGACGACGTCAAGGAGGTGAGCACGAACTTCGAGTGCGGTATCTCCCTCGTGGGCTACAACGACCTGCGCGAGGGCGACATGATAGAGACCTTCCAGGAGATAGAAATCAAGGCAACGCTTTAAGCAATGCATAATTCGTAATTCATAATTCATAATTAGGCTGCGCCCAGAATAAAACAGGCTGCCTCACAATTATGAATTATGAATTATGAATTGTTAATTATGAATTAATATGGCCGTGGACATCCTGTTGCTTATCCTGTTGGTGGTCGGCTTCATCAGAGGACTCTTCTCGGGAGCTGTCAAGCAACTCATCTCGCTTGTAGCCTTCGTGGCGGGCTTCGTCGGAGCCACCATTTTCTACCAGCAGCTGGGCGACGTGCTGCTCCTTTTCATCCACCACCCCGCAATCTGCTATGTGGCTGCCTTTGCGCTGCTTTGGCTTATCGTGCCCATTGCGGCAAGCCTGATTGCTTCCCTCATCACGAAGATGGTGAACGAAATACCAGTCTTGGGGACGCTCAACCGCGTGCTCGGCGGCCTCCTTTGTCTGCTGAAGTACGCCCTCGTGCTGGGAGCGCTCATCTGGCTTTTCTCGTCGATGGAGTTGATTCCCGAGGAGACGATGCAGCAGTCGAAGCTTTGCGGGCCGCTCAAGGCGATTCCGGAATCTGTCTATAACGTGATGAAGTACTACCATCCCGGCAAGCCGCTACACGGGACACAAGAAGAGGACGATGCTCCCATTGCTCCCTGTGACACCATTCCCGACGAGGGAGATGCTGCAGGACAATAACAACTTTCCATTCTGAAGCACAGCGTGGACCCCGATGCCTCAGCGCCGGGGTTTGTACCCACATCTGTGTACACTTGCCTGATGGCGAACCAGATTATCCAGTCATCATACCGTCTCAAAAAGCGGGCGCAAAAGTACGCAAAAAAGTGAAAAGGGAAAAGAAAAAAAGGGAAAAAAATTGCACTTGCAGCACTGGAGTCTAACTTTTCGGATTTGACATTTTGTCACCAATAAAGCCATTTTGCTTACACTCCAATTTTTCAAGAAATCCTCAGAATCGCCGAAAATGCCTTCGCCCTTGTTTTGGGTCATTTTTTCGAATTTCTGGCCTTAAATCGAAGGCGTTTCGGAACAGATTCATTCACAAGCAGTTGCCAACGCCCTTCAACGTTCAATCATCGATTTCCGATGGCCAGATTGACACTTCCAGTTAACAAAACGGCCCATTTCATCGCATTTTTGCACACTTTTCGGTCAGCGGAATCTGTCAACACCGCATGCAGAATTTTCCATCGCCACGTGTGGCGTTTGGAATCGCTACGTGTGGCGTTTGGAATCGCTACGTGTGGAGATGCCGAATCCGGCGCTTTTCGACCCCTTTTTTCGCTCGTCGCATAGTGTGCAAAAATTGACAGAATGACGGTTTATCGCGAATTTGCTTTCTTTTTGTCAAATGTGTTTTTCGTACATGAAAAAGGGAAAATGAAATAATCCTGCGCTCGGCAACCCTCAGTTTTCACTTTTTTTTGTATCTTTGCAGTCGCAAAGAACGAAGCATGGAGGAAAAGAACAGTTTTGTGCGCGAGGTGGCGGAGAAGAAGTACGAGTACGGCTTCACCACCGACGTCGAGACAGACATCATCGAGAAGGGACTCTCGGAGGGCGTCGTGCGCCTCATCTCTCAGAAGAAAGGTGAGCCGGACTGGCTCCTCGAGTTTCGGCTGAATGCTTTCCGCTACTGGCTCACCCTCGAACAGCCTACATGGGGACACCTCAAGATGCCGCCGATAGACTATCAGGCCATCAGCTACTACGCCGACCCGACGCAGAAGAAGAAGGAACAAGGCACGGGCGACATCGACCCCGAGCTGATGAAGACCTTCGACAAGCTCGGCATCCCTCTGGAGGAACGCATGGTGCTGGCCGGGACAGCCGTCGATGCCGTGATGGACTCGGTGAGCGTCAAGACGACGTTCCGCGAGAAGCTCCGCGAGAAAGGCATTATCTTCTGCTCCATCAGCGAGGCCGTGCGCGAACACCCCGACTTGGTGCGCGAGTACCTGGGCAGCGTCGTCCCCTATCGCGACAACTTCTTTGCCGCCCTCAACTCCGCAGTCTTCAGCGACGGCTCCTTCGTCTATATCCCCAAAGGCGTGCGATGCCCCATGGAGCTCAGCACGTATTTCCGCATCAATGCCCGCGGCACCGGGCAGTTCGAACGGACCCTCATCGTGTGCGACGACGATGCCTACGTCTCCTACCTCGAGGGCTGCACGGCTCCCATGCGCGACGAGAACCAGCTCCACGCGGCCATCGTCGAAATTGTGGTGAAGGAGAGGGCCGAGGTCAAGTACTCGACGGTGCAGAACTGGTATCCGGGCGACAGCGAGGGCAAGGGCGGCGTGCTCAATCTCGTCACGAAGCGGGGACATCTGCGCGGCAAGGACAGCCGTCTCTCCTGGACACAAGTGGAGACGGGCAGCGCCATCACATGGAAGTACCCCAGCTGCGTGCTCTCGGGCGACGGCAGTCAGGCGGAGTTCTACAGCGTGGCCGTCACCAACAACTATCAGCAGGCCGACACGGGCACCAAGATGATTCACATCGGGCGCAACACCCGGAGCACCATCATCTCGAAAGGCATCAGCGCCGGACGCAGCCAAAACGCCTACCGCGGCCTCGTCAAGATAGCCTCCACAGCTGAAGGGGCACGCAACTACAGCAGCTGCGACTCCCTACTGCTCGGTAGCCACTGCGGCGCACACACGTTTCCGTATATGGACGTCCACAACGATACCGCCGTCGTGGAGCACGAAGCCACCACCAGCAAGATTTCGGAAGACCAACTCTTCTACTGCAACCAGCGCGGCATCAACACGGAGGAGGCCGTCTCGCTCATCGTAAACGGCTATGCCAAAGAGGTCATCAACAAACTTCCCATGGAGTTCGCCGTCGAAGCACAAAAACTGCTTGGCGTGAACTTGGAAGGAGCCGTAGGATAGAGAAAAAGTTGTACTCTTTTGCTTCTTTGCTAAAAAACATAATGATTTTAGCTTTTTTTATTAACATTTTATCTTTGTACCCACCATATCGTAACAGAATAACAAAAAAACCTTATAACAATGTTACGACGACACTTTACGACGGCCATCTTTTTGCTTCTGGCCGTAGCAGCAATTGCTCAGAATGGTAACTGGAGCGACGCACAATATCGCGACAGATATTGGGCTAAAGACTATGCCAACAGCAGCAGCTTTATTGTCAACAACGAAACGGACTTCGCGCAGTTTGCCTACATGGTAAACGAAGAGCACAAAACCTTCGAAGGTAAAACAGTAAGGCTGGGAAATGAACTGTCCATGGCTCGCAACAAATGGACGCCCATCGGTTCGAAAGAACACCACTATTACTGTGGGCGATGGTTGGACAATGGAGAATACTGAGAATAAAGGGT
>CAMJOE010000010.1:0-37620 GCA_946407485.1 uncultured Prevotellaceae bacterium
AGCCCGCCGAGCGCCATGTCAAGATAGCCGGCATCGTGCTGGAGAAGGCAAAGCGTATGGTGGAATGCGGACACGATGTAGTCATCTTCCTCGACTCCATTACACGTCTTGCCCGAGCCTACAACACGGTATCTCCGGCAAGCGGCAAGGTGCTGAGCGGCGGTGTGGATGCCAATGCCCTGCACAAGCCCAAGCGCTTCTTCGGTGCAGCCCGTAACATCGAGAACGGCGGCAGTCTGACCATCATCGCCACCGCCCTCATCGATACCGGCAGCAAGATGGACGAAGTCATCTTCGAGGAGTTCAAGGGCACGGGCAACATGGAGCTGCAGCTCGACCGCATGCTCTCCAACAAGCGCATCTTCCCTGCTGTCAACATCATAGCCAGCAGTACCCGTCGCGACGACCTGCTGCAGGACAGGATGACGCTCGACCGCATGTGGATTCTGCGCAAGTTCCTCGCCGACATGACCTCGCTCGAAGCCATGAACGAAGTCAAGTCGCGCCTCGAAAACACAGAAAGCAACGAGGAATTCCTGCTCAGCATGAACTCGTAAAGACATATATCGACAGAAGGAAAGGGCAGGGAGCGATTGCAGCTTCCTGCCTCTTGCTATATGTATGTTTCAAAAAGGTAAATGCGGGAAGCAGCTGAGGCGTCTCCGAGGCAGAGCAGAGGGGCTTTCGGGGCGTCCGTTTCCTGTGACGGGATTGCCACTCCCATAAGGCCTTGAAAATTCCTTCACGTGGGAATCGGTTTTCCCACACGTGGGAATCGGTTTTCCCACACGTGGGAATCGCTTTTCCTTCACGTGGGAATTTGTTTTCCCTCGTGTAGGAATTCCACATGGTGCCCGGAACGGGAGCTGACGAAAGACGAAAGCACTTGAATCATCTGTTTTCAAGTGACAGTCACCCCGCACAGCTGCCGCCATCGGCTATTACTATCCTATTTCCGCAAAATAATTCTTAATTCATAATTCTTAATTATTAATTATTTTGTATCTTTGCACGAAGAAAGGGCGATGATTGAAAATTGAACATTGACCATTGAAGGCTGCGATTAAGCGAGAGCAGAGCCAAATCTGGATTTGAGCTATGCCGAGCGAGAGCAGTCTCGACGAAGTCAACATTGAAGGCTGCGAGAGCAGTCTCGACGAAGTCAACATTCAGGGAAGATTGTAGATTGAAACAGACATGACGACTCTAAATATCTTTACCGACGAGGAGCGCGGGCGGGTCTCGACCATCCAGCACCGCCTCTTCCAGCTTGCAGCCGACGTGATTCGGGAGGGCGACGAGGAGAAGCTTTCCAGCTACCTCAGCCGCACCATCGCTCAGGGCATGCTCCACCCGGACGCCTTCGGGCTCAACCCTATCGTGAAGGATGCCGAAACGGCGCTCATCGTGGCCGAGGAAATCGGTCTGTCACGCGGCAGCGTGCTGAGCGTGCTGCTGTGGTCGGTGGTGAAGAGCGGCGCCGCTTCGCTCGACGATATCCGCAGGGACTTCGGCGAGGAGGTGGCTCGCATCCTGCACGGACTGCTCCGCATCCGCGAGCTGTACGCCAAGAGCGCTACCGTGGGGAGCGAGAACTTCCGCAGCCTGCTCGTCACCTTCGCCGAGGACATGCGCGTCATCCTCATCATGATAGCCAACCGCGTCTGCGTGATGCGGCAAATAAAAGACACGGAGAACGTCGAGGCGCAGAAGAAGGTCTCGATGGAAGCCGCCTATCTCTATGCCCCGCTGGCCCATAAGCTCGGCCTCTACAAGCTGAAGAGCGAGCTGGAGGACCTCAGCCTCAAATACCTCGAACACGATGCCTACTACCATATCAAAGAGAAGCTCAACGAGACGAAGCGCAGCCGCGATGCCTACATCGAGCGCTTCCTGAAACCCCTCGACGAGAAGCTGCAGGCGGCAGGCCTCCACTATCACATGAAGGGCCGCACGAAAAGCATCCACTCCATTTGGCAGAAGATGCAGAAGCAGCACGTCGATGTGGACGGGGTTTACGACCTCTTTGCCATCCGCATCATCCTCCAGTCGCCCCCGGAACGCGAGAAGATGGAGTGCTGGCAGGTGTTCAGCATCATTACCGACATGTACCAGAGCAACCCGAAGCGCATGCGCGACTGGCTCTCCGTGCCCAAAAGCAACGGCTACGAGAGCCTCCACATCACGGTGCTCGGCCCCGAACAGAAATGGGTGGAGGTGCAGATACGTACGGAACGAATGGACGACATCGCCGAGCACGGACTGGCTGCACATTGGCGCTACAAGGGCATTCGCTCGGGCGAGAGCGGCGTGGAGGAGTGGCTGGCTGGCGTCCGCAGCGCACTCGAGACGAACGACGACGCGCAACTCATGGACCAGTTCCGCCTCGACCTCAAGGAGGATGAGGTGTTCGTCTTCACCCCAAAAGGCGACATCTTCAAGCTGCCGATGGGAGCAACGGTGCTCGACTTCGCCTACCACATCCATTCGAAGGTGGGCAACCAATGCGTCGGAGCCCGCATCGGCGGAAAGAACGTCACCATCCGGCAGAAGCTGCAGAGCGGCGACCAAGTGGAAATCCTCACCAGCAGCAACCAGTCGCCCAAGCAGGACTGGCTCAGCATCGTCACGACCACACGGGCAAGGGCGAAGGTGCGGCAGAGCCTCAAGGAGATGGAGAGCCGGCAGGCCCTGCTCGCCAAAGAGGAACTGGAGCGCAAGATGAAGAACAAGAAGCTCGACTACGAGGAGCCCGTGCTGATGCATACCATGACGAAGCTCGGCTACCGCATCGTAACCGACTTCTACGCCGCCCTCGCCGACGGCAAGCTCGACATGAATGCCGTCCTCGAAGCCTACGCCCAGCAGCAGCGCTTCGACCATGGAGAAGCAGCAGCTGACGCCACAAAGCGCCTGACAGCCGACCAGTTCGTGTTGCCCAGTAAAGAACTCCCCCTAAAAGGGGATGGGGGGTCCGACGTCCTCGTCATCGACCAAAACCTGAAGGGCCTCGACTTCCAGATGGCAAAATGCTGTCAGCCTGTTTATGGCGACGCGGTCTTCGGATTCGTCACGAGCGGCGGCGGCATCAAGATTCATCGCGAGGACTGCCCCAACGCCCCGCAGCTTCGCCAACGATTCGGCTACCGCATCGTCAAAGCAAAATGGGCAGGCAAACGCGGCAGCCAGTACCCCATCACCCTCCGCGTCATCGGCAACGACGACATCGGCATCATCAACAACATCACTAATATAATAAGTAAGGAAGAGAAAATCCTGCTCCGCAGCATCAGCATCGACAGCAACGACGGCCTCTTCAACGGCTCGCTCACCGTCATGCTCGACGACACCAGCCGCCTCCAACAACTCATCAAGAAACTCAAAACCGTAAAAGGCGTAAAGAATGTAACAAGAAACTGACTCCATTGAAGGCTGCGATTAAGCGAGAGCAGAGCCAAATCTTGATTTGAGCTATGCCAAGCGAGAGCAGTCTCGACGAAGTCAACATTGAACATTGAACATTATGAAACTATTTATTCAACTTACTGCTTGCTTTATAGCTTTGCCGCTGGCCTTGGCCGCTGAGACAAAAGATGTCGATAATATCCGCTTGGCCGGGCCCTACCCCATCACGAAACCCTTTATGACCGACAGCCTCGATAGCGAAGGGAACAAAATCGACCTCGACGAGGCCTTTATGGAAAGCCCCATCCCAACTTCCCCAAATGGAAGGGAGACAAGTCTCCCCTTCTCTATCGATGATGAGGGTTTCTATTTTGCCGGCTTCACCCTACAGAACACGGGCTTCGCGAAGGGCAAGGTCAACGTGAAATGCGAGAGCAAGCACAAGCTCTTCATCGATGGCAACGAGCAGGGCGGCGATTTCGAACTGGTTCCCGGGCGGCACGAAGTAAGCATCAAGCTGCTCGTCAACAGACCCACCCCCAACCCCTCCCTTAAAGGGAGGGAGTCCTCCCCCTTTAAGGGGGAGATAGAGAGGGTCTCTGACACGCTCCGCATCTCCGTTGAGAGCGAACAAGACATCGAAATCAATCCCGAAGGTAAGCGCTACTGGACAAATGCCGACATGATGCACGGCGAACGCATCAACGGCGTGGAGCTCTCCAGCTCGGGCAAGTACGTCCGCATCCATAAGAACATCACCTACAAGGGAGGCGAAACAGCAGGAAAGGACATCTTCATCGACCTCGCAACCGGCAAGGAGTTCAGTCTCGACGGCTTCCAAAGGTGGCTTCCAAAAGGCGACCGCTATCTGCGCTGCTATCGCGAAACGGAGGGTACATGGTGCTACGAAACCGTTGACCCCAATACGGGCGAGAAGACTTTTGTCGGCAAATACACAGGCAAGGGAAACGCCTACCCGACTCGCGACCTGAAGCATTTCCTCGTCACCATCAACGAGAAAGTTCCCGAGGAGAAGAACAAGGACGTGCACCAAATCCTTGAGCCCGATGACCGTCAGCCCGGCTATCGCAACCGCCGCAACTACTCGCTCTACGACATCGAGACGGGCATCACGACACCCATCACCAAGGGCGCCCGGAACGTTTACGTCATCCCGAACAAGGACGCGAGCCGATTCCTCATCTCCATCCGCTCGGAAAAGCTGACGGAACGCCCCTTCGAGTTCACCGACCTCATCTTGCTCGACATGAAGACAGGAAAGGCCGACACGCTGGTTCGTCACGATGGCTTCATCGGTTCGTTCCAGTTCTCGCCCGACGAGAAATACATCTCTCTGACAGGAAGCCCCGAAGCTCTTGGCGGCATAGGAAACACGCTCCCGAAAGACAAGATACCCAGCAGCTACGAGTACGAGCTCTTCCTCATCAACCTCGAGACAAAGGAGGTGAGCTGCCTGACCCGCGACTTCGACCCGTCCGTCACCTCATATCAATGGTCGGAACAGGACGGCATGATTTATGCGCTTTGCGAAAACCGCGACCTGAAGAGCCTCTACCGCATCAATCCCAACCCCACCAAATCTTCCCGTAAGGGGAAGGAGTCCTCCCCCTTTAAGGGGGAGATAGAGAGGGTCTTTCTCTCCGAACCTTATATATATAGTAGCTTCAGCCTTTCCGAGGAGAAACCCCTCCTCGCTTATATCGGCGAGAGCAGCATGAGCACGGACCGTTGCTGGCTGCTCGACATTACTCCCTCTAAAGGGGGTCGAGGAGGCCAAAAGGATCGACTGCTTTATGACCTCAACCCGACACGACTCAAGGACATCCAGCTTGGCGAATGCCGCGACTGGAACTTCAAGGCCGAGCGCGGCGACACCATCTACGGCTGCTACTTCCTACCGCCTTTCTTCGACGAGACGAAGCAGTACCCGATGCTCGTCTATTACTACGGCGGCTGCTCGCCCGTGGGGCGTCTCCTCGACAGCTACTACAACTTCCAGGAATGGGCAGCAATGGGGTATGTGGTTTACCTCATCCAGCCCTCGGGTTGCAGCGGTTTCGGTCAGGAATTCGCTTCGCGTCACGTTAATGCCTACGGCGACTACACGGCCGACGACATCATTCAGGGCACCAAGCAGTTCTGCAAGGAGCATCCTTTCGTGAAAGCCGACAAGATTGGTTGCATGGGAGCAAGCTACGGCGGCTTCATGACGATGTACCTGCAGACCGTGACCGACATCTTTGCCGCCGCCATGAGCCATGCCGGCATCAGCAACCCCGCCAGCTATTGGGGCTATGGCTATTGGGGTTATTCCTACAGCACAACCTCTGCGGCACACTCTTACCCTTGGAACAACATGGAGCTCTATAGCGGCCACGCCCCGCTCTTCAATGCCGATAAGGTCCACACGCCCATCCTCTTCATGCATGGCGGCGCGGACACCAACGTGCCTATCAACGAAAGCATACAGATGTTCACAGCCCTCAAACTGCTGGGCCGCGAGTGTGCCTTCATCACGGTCGATGGCGAAAACCACCACATTCTGAACTACAACAAGCGCATCCGCTGGCACGACAGCATTATGGCCTGGTTCGCCCGTTGGCTGCAGGACGACCCAACATGGTGGAACACAATGTACCCGGAAAAGAACCTAAAATAACAGCCTCACCCCTAACCCTTCTCCGAGAGGGGAGAAGGGAGGGAAAATAAAATAACAGCCTCCCCTAACCCCTCCAAAGGAGGGGAAACAGGAGGGGAAAATTAATAATAAAATAGTTAAATAGTAAATAAATAGTAAATCGTAAATAGCTAAATCGTAAATAATAATAATGTCATTAGAAGAGAAGATAGGTTTCAACGAGGTGCGAGCGATGTTGCACGGCTATTGCCTCAGTCCTTTGGGACATGAGAAGGTGGATGCCATGCAGTTCCTCGCCGACCACGAAGCCGTCACGACACTTCATCAACAACTTGCAGAACTAAGCTATATCCTACAGAGTTCTACCGAGATACCAGAACAAGATTTCTTCGATTTACGAGAGGAAGTTCATCGCATTCGCATTGAAGGAACATATCTTGAGGAGCAATCGGTTTGGGAACTGCTTCGAACGCTTCGCACCCTTCATGCGTGGGTGAAAATCATTCGGGAAGCACAGCCTCTCTCCTTAGTGGGAGGTTTGGAAGGTGGCGCCTATCCTGCCCTCGAGAAGCTTGCCGAGGGCGTCTTCACCTTCCTCACCATTACCCGTCGGCTCGAACAGATGCTCGACAAATTCGGACGCATCAAGGACGAGGCAAGCCGCGAACTTCTTTCTATTCGTCATGAATTGAAACGAGCCGAAGGTAGCGTCAGCAGGACCTTGACCAACATCCTTAAGTTGGCTCAAGCTGAGGGATTGGTGGAGAAAGACGTCACGCCGGCCATGCGCGACGGACGACTCGTCATCCCTGTTGCTCCTGCCTTGAAGCGTCGCATCAAAGGCATCATTCACGACGAAAGTGCAACGGGCAAGACGGTCTTCATCGAACCCGCCGAAGTGGTAGAAGCAAACAACCACATCCGCGAGCTTGAGGCCGAGGAAAAGCGGGAAGTCATCCGCATCCTTCGCGAGTTCACAGAGCAATTACGACCGAACATCAAGGAGTTGCTGCGAGGCTTCGAGTTCCTTGCCGACATCGAGTTTCTCATCGCAAAGCATCAACTCACAAAAAGCATCGCAGCTCTCTCACCCGAGATTTATTCCACGCCGCTCATCGATTGGTTCGATGCCCGCCATCCCCTACTGGAAGCAAAGCTCCGCAAGCAAGGCTCGAAGATTGTGCCGCTCTGCATCACTTTGAACAAGCGGCAGCGAATCCTCATCATCAGCGGACCGAATGCGGGCGGCAAGAGTGTATGCCTGAAGACTGTAGGTCTCTTGCAATACATGCTGCAATGCGGTCTGCCCGTCCCGATGGCCGACGGCTCAAGGGCTGGCATCTTCAGCCAGATCTTCATCGACATCGGCGATGAGCAAAGCATCGACGACGACCTGAGCACCTACAGCAGCCACCTGCTCAACATGAAACGCATGATGGCTGGCTGCACGCCTTCTTCCTTATTATTAATAGACGAGTTCGGCGGCGGAACAGAGCCAACTATCGGCGGCGCGATTGCCGAAGCCGTATTGAAGCGTTTTGTAGAGAAAGGAGCCTTCGGCGTCATCACGACACACTACCAGAACCTCAAGCATTTTGCCGAGGACACACCGGGTGTCGTGAACGGCGCCATGCTCTACGACCGGCAGAAGATGGCGGCACTCTTCCAGTTGCAGATAGGCAATCCGGGCAGCAGCTTTGCTGTCGAGATTGCCCGCAAGATAGGCATTCCCGAGGATGTGATTGCCGACGCCACGGAACTCGTGGGGCGCGAGTACGTCAATGCCGACAAGTATCTGCTCGACATTACGCGCGACAAACGCTATTGGGAGGGCAAGCGCCAAACCATTCATTCGCAGGAGAAGCAGATGGTGCAGACCATCGAACAGTACGAGAAGGAGATTGAAGAGCTGCGAGGCAAGCGTAAGGAAATCATTCGCGAGGCAAAGGCTGAGGCCGACAAGATTATCGCTGCAGCAAACGCTCAGATAGAGAACACGATACGCGAAATCAAGGAGGCGCAAGCCGATAAGGAACGAACGCGCTCTGCCCGTCAGCAACTTCAAACCTTCCGCGAAGAGGTAGGCCAAATGAGTCAGGAAGAGCTGGATGCTTACGTCGAGAAGAAACGCAAACAGATAGAAGAGCGCAGAAAGCGGCATCAGGAGAGGCAAAAAGAAAAGCAAAAGACCCTCTCTAACTCTCCCTTAAAGGGAGAGAACTCAAGTCAGAAAGTCTCCCCTTTAAGGGGAGATTTAGAGGGGTCTGCTCTTTCCGTCGGTTCTTACGTTCGCATCAAAGGCCAGACTTCCGTGGGCACCATCACGGCCATCGAGGGCAAGCAAGCCACCGTCACCTTTGGCGTGATGAGAACCATCGTTGACCTCAAGCGATTGGAGAAAGCCTCCCCCAACCCCTCCAAAGGAGGGGAAAATGGCGAGGCAAAGCAAACTGTAATCGTAAGCCGACAAACACAAGACAGCATCCGGCAGAAGCATCTCGACTTCCGGCAGGAGATTGACGTGCGGGGCATGCGAGCCGACGAAGCCTTGCAGGCTGTCACCTACTTCATCGACGACGCTTTGCTGGTCAACGCATCGCGCGTCCGTATCCTGCACGGCACAGGTACTGGAGCACTTCGGCAAGCCATCCGCCAGTACTTGCACACCATCCCTGGCATCGTCTCTTACCACGACGAACACGTCCAGTTCGGCGGCGCAGGCATCACGGTAGTGGAACTCAAATAGTAACTTATTACTTACATACATACCATGAAACAATTATTATTTTTATTGGCAATCCTTTCAGCCATAAGCGCACAGGCAAGGCAATGGACTACTGACGAGGTGAAGGACATCATCCGGAAGGTTAACACCTACTGGCAAACCAACAATTCGGCAGAAGTTCGTGCCTTTTGGGACGAAGCGGCCTACCATACGGGCAATATCGAAGCGTATAAGTTGCTGAAGGACCAGAAGATGTTGGACTATAGCGTCCGTTGGGCTGAACATAATCATTGGAAAGGTGCCACGGAGCCGGACTCGAAGAAATGGAAATACCGGCAGTACGGCGAAGGTCAGGATTATGTGCTCTTTGGCGACTGGCAAATATGTTTCCAGACCTACATCGACCTTTACAATATCGACGCTGCAGACAAAAAGTCCGAGCAGAAAGTGGCACGCGCCAAAGAAGTGATGGGCTACGAGGCCGACTCGAAAGCCAACGACTACTGGTGGTGGGCCGATGCACTGTATATGGTGATGCCCGTGATGACGAAGATGTACCTGCTCACGGGCGACGCAAAGTATCTGGACAAGCTCTACGAGAACCTTTGCTTTAGCGACAGCATCATGCTCGACAGCTCGACCGGTCTTTATTTCCGCGACGGGAAGTATGTCTATCCCAAGCATACCACCGCCAGCGGCAAGAAGGATTTCTGGGCACGTGGCGACGGATGGGTGCTTGCAGGCCTTGCCAAAGTGTTGCAGGACATGCCTAAGAACTATCGCCACCAACCATTCTTTGCAGAGAAATTCGTCAATCTGGCTCAAGGAGTCAAGGAACTGCAGCAACCTCAAGGCCATTGGACGCGGTCGATGATGGACCCTGAACAAGCTCCTGGCTACGAGACCTCAGGCACGGCATTCTTCTGCTACGGCCTGCTTTGGGGCGTCAACAACGGCTATCTGCCGAAGAAGATGTTTGTTCCGACTATAGAGAAAGCTTGGCACTACCTCTCTGAAGTCGCTCTGCAAACGGACGGAAAGGTGGGCTACGTTCAACCCATCGGCGAACGGGCCATACCTGGGCAGACTGTCGATGCGAACAGCCAGGCTAACTTCGGTGTAGGTGCCTTTCTGCTGGCTGCATGCGAATACTGCAGATACTTGCAGACAGAGAAGCTCACCCTCACCTTTCAAAACGAGAGCGACCGGCAGCGACAAGAGGTGGCAGAAGTGGACATGCAGGCCGTTTGCGGACAGTTGGGCATCAGTCCCGACGAACCAATCGTGATAGAGAACATGGCCGGGCAGGAGGTTGACTGCCAGAAGACTTATGACGGGAAGCTGTTGCTCTTTGTGTCGGTGCAACCTCACGGAAAAGCCACATTTACTGTCAGCAAAGGCAAGCCGTCAGCCCCCAAGGCATACGTCAGCGGCAAGGTCTACCCTATCCGCAAGGATGACCTTGCATGGGAGAACGACCGCTCGGCCTATCGCATCTATGGCCCTGCGCTGCAGAAGACGGGCGAACGTTCGTTTGGTATTGATGTGTGGGTCAAGAACACCCCGGAACTGGTCGTGGAGGAGCGATACATGAAAGACCGCGAAGGGAACATGATGGAAGACTCTCTGCGGAAAGCAGGGCAAAAGGTTGCATTTGCTGATATAGACAGAAGCACCTCGTTCCATTTGGACCACGGCAACGGCATGGATGCCTATGGCGTGGGGGCCTCGTTAGGGTGTGGGGCACCGGCACTGATGAGCGACGGCCAGCTCGTGTTTCCCTATTGCTACAAGACATGTCAGATACTCGACAACGGTCCGCTCCGATTCACGGCAGAGCTGACATACGGCACCACCGCCGAGGGCATCACCGAGCACCGGCTAATCAGTCTGGACAGAGGCTCGCACTTCAATCGCATGACGGTTTGGTACGACGGCATCGAGAAGCCAACGGCTTTAGCCGCTGGAGTCGTCATGCATGGCGACGATGGTCTTGCCTTGGGAAAGAACTACGTCCGCTATGCCGACCCGACCGACCGTCCGGACCTGCATCAGTCGCAAATCTATGTGGCGACGTTGTTCCCCAATGGCGTCAGCAAGACCAAAATGCTGAAGGGTGAACTGAACCACGCGATTGGCATCGTGAACCACTACACGGGAGCACCTTATACTTATTTCTTCGGCGCAGCTTGGAGTCTTTATGACGTAGGCTCCGAGGCTCAGTGGCAGAATGTAATAGACGAGTTTATGGCTAACCAACGTCAACCCCTTACATATAATATTATAAAATGAATAAGAAGCTTTTCATACTGACGGCAGCCCTCATGCTACTGTTGCCTCTACAGGCTGCAAAGAAATCAAAGCAGGCAGAGCAGACCGACCGTGAATATTGGTGTTCTTTGGCTTACAAGATGGCACAACCTGTCCTTGAGAATATGGCCAAAGGTGAGTTGCAGAAGAACATGAAGACTGAGTTCTCGCCTTCGTTCGACAATCGCGACCGCAGCGTGGTCTATATGGAGACATTCGGCCGCTTGATGACAGGCATTGCCCCTTGGCTTACATTGCCCGACGACGAGACAGCCGAGGGCCTGCAACGCAAACAGTTAAGAGAGTGGGCATTGGCAGCCTACAGGAATTCTGTTAATCCTGACTCGCCCGACTACTTGTGCTGGGGCAAGTCGGGACAGAATCTGGTGGATGCTGCCTATATCGCCGAATCGTTTCTCCGTGCATGGGACGTGCTGTGGGTGCCACTCGACGAGGTGACCAAGCAGCGTTACATCAAGGAGTTCCAGTCGTTGCGCAAGATTGACCCGCCCTACACCAACTGGCTTCTTTTCTCTTCTACCATCGAGAGTCTGCTGGCGAAGGCCGGTGCGCAGTTCGACGAATACCGCGTCAACTCTGCTTGCCGCAAAGTGGAGGAATGGTACGTAGGCGACGGTTGGTATGCCGACGGTCCGAACTATGCCTTCGACTACTACTCGAGCTTCGTGTTCCACCCCATGTATCTCGAGACGCTTCAGGCGATGGTTGACTCAAAGAAAAGTTCGCGCTTGGACTACCAGAAGTACCACGACCGCGCCTTGAAGCGTGCACAGAAATTCGCCATCATCTTGGAGCGGTTCATCTCTCCCGAAGGCACGTTCCCCGTCTTCGGTCGCTCCATCACTTACCGTTTGGCAGCAATGCAGCCATTGGCTCTGATGGCTTGGTACGAGAAACTGCCTTCCGAACTGACGAACGGGCAGGTACGTGCCGCTTTGACTAAGGTGCTGCACCGAATGTTTGATGTTCAGGAGAACTTCAACGATGCCGGCTTCCTTACCATTGGTTTCTGTGGCTCACAGCCCGACGTGGCCGACTGGTACACAAACAACGGCTCTCTCTACATGACCTCCATGATGTTCATGCCGTTGGGCTTGCCTGCTGACCATCCTTTCTGGACAGATGCTCCGCAGCCTTGGACACAGGTAAAGGCATGGGGAGGCCAACCTTTCCCGAAGGACCATCGCTGGGCTGACGACATTCAGACCCGCGACAAGTGGTAAACCGGAAAGCCTGGCCTCGCCTGGTTTATCTCAAGTCTCCTACCTGAATGACATCTTTGTCGTTATAGTTCAGGTTCTCTCCTGCCATACCCCATATAAAGGTATAGTAGTACGTCGCACTTGCGCAATGGATGCTCCACTCGGGCGACATGATGGCCTGCTCGTTGTGCAGCCATACCACGCGACTCTCCTGCGGCTCGCCCATGATGTGGCTCACGGTCTGCCCTTCTGGCACATTGAAGTAATAGTAAGCTTCTACGCGGCGGCCGTGGGTATGAGGCGGCATCGTGTTCCATACGCTACCCTCCTGCAGCTGAGTCAGTCCCATCTGCAACTGGCACGGTCCTTCCTCGAGCGAGGTGTTGACGATGAGCTGATAGATGGTGCGTTGGTTCGACTCGGCCAGCGTGCCAAGCGGTCCGGTGACGGTCGCCTTCAGGCTCTGTATCTTGCCATTCTTGCGTCCGTCGAGCGTTATCCACTGCGTCTTGTAGTGGTGATGTGCTGTGGCTGAGTTCAGATAGAACTTTGCCGGGTTCTTGGCATCCTTCGAGCGGAAGATGACCTCGCGGTTCGAGTCGATGTCTTTTCCATCTTTGTCCTTGCCCAGCCATCCGCGTCCTACATAGAGCGCCTCGCGATAGCCGAGGGGATATTCCTGACCATCGACGATGACCGAACCTTCGCCGCCGGTGTTGATGATTCCCAGTTCGCGGTTACGCATGAAATAGTCGGCACGGAGCTGAGGGTCTGTTTCCAACTTCAGTTCCTTCGTCACCGGCATTGCTCCGCCGAAGATAAAGCGGTCGTACATCGAATAGGTAAGATTGATTTCGTCGGCTGCCATCACCTTCTCCATCACGAAACGGTCGCGCAGAGTCTGCGTGTCATAGTGCTTTACGTCATCGGGGTGACAGGCCTTCTGGAAATTCATCGTCTGCTGGGCAAGGCCAGATGTAAGATTTCCCATAAGCATCAGGATTAAAATTGTTTTCTTCATTGTCGTTATTGTTATTGTATTATTCATTTATGTCGCTTTTCGCTTCATCGGCGACGATACACCGCCGGTTGTAGTACATCATGCCGAGCGTGAATGCCGTCAGCACCGCTACGCCAATCCATTGCAGATTGTTCACGCACTTGTAGATGACCCAGCCAAAGAGAGAGGATGCAAAGTCGAGCGAGCCGGCCTCGAAGCCCTCGGGAATCTTGGCGGCATTGTCGCCCGTCTGTTCAAACACGGTATGGGCAGCCTGCGTAAAGGCCGGAGCCATGTCTGTCACGAAGTACAGTCCGACGACCAATGCTATCAGTCCCACTATGAAGGTCTTCACGACGTTTCCCTTCGTGTAGGGCAGCACCATCACGAACACATAGAACAGACCTGCGAGCGAGGCTAACGGCAGGAACTGGTTGCCGGGCAGGACGACGGCAATGCCCAGCGTGACGGGAATGAGCAGGAGGCTGACGACAAGCGTCGTGGGGTGACCTATCACGAGTGCTGGCGACATGCCGATGTATATCTTCTTTATTTTGAATTTTGAATTAAATAATTTTGAATTCTTCACCACTTCCTGCGTCTTTTCCGAGATGGGCATCAGGCCGTCGATAAACAATCTTGTGATACGGGGAATGAGTTCCATCACGGCTCCCATCGTGACACCAAGGAACAGTATCTTCTTGATGTCGAGCTGTGCCAATGCACCAATCAGCGCTCCGACAATGACGCCCAGCACCAGCGGCTCGCCCAGCACGCCGAACTTCTTCTTCAGTCCCTCGGCATCGATGTCGAGTTTGGAAAAGCCGGGAATCAGGTCAAGCGCTTTGCCTGCAAGCATCGCAAACGGAGTGAAACTCTGCACGAAAGGTTGCGGAATGGAGATGCCCTCCATGCCCTCGTAATAGCCTTGGAACTTGCTTGCCGTCAGGTCGGCCATCACCAGCGTGTTGATGTAGCAGACGATAGCGGCAAAATAGCCCCAAGCCAGGCTCTCGCCCATGACGAAATAGGCTACGGCTCCGATGAAGGCAAAGTGCCAGTAGTTCCATAGGTCGATGTTCACGGTTCGTGTCGTTTTCGTGATAAGCATCAGGAAGTTCACGCCCAGACAGATGGGAATGATAAGTGCTCCCACTGCTGTGTTGTAGGCCACGGCTGCAGCGGCAGGCCATCCCATATCGAACACGCCCAGCTGCAAATCGTACAGGCTCGAAATCTCGGAAAGCGGGGCGCCGAAGTTGTTTGTCAACAAAGCCGTCACGATGCCAAGGCCAACGAAGCCCACGCCCACGTAGAGCCCGGACTTCAACGCCTTTCCGAACTTCATGCCGATGCAGAGACCAATGATGGTAAAGAGGATAGGCATCATGACCGACGCCCCAAGACTGATGATATAACTGAATACCTGTTCCATCACCAAAATAATTTACAATTTGACAATTTACTATTTACGATTTATTTACGATTTAGTAATTTAACCATTTACAGGGCGGGCTTTTGAACTATGAATTACGAATTATGAATTACGTATTATGAACTATGAATTATGAACTATGAATTATGAATTAAGAATTGTGTTCCGCGACTACAATCGCGCCTTGGTGCTAAAGCATCCAAGAATTATGAATTATAAATTGTGAATTATGAATTAATCAAGGTTGTTTCCCGATATATGCCAGTATACCACCATCGACGTAGAGGATGTGTCCGTTGACTGCATCCGAGGCGTGCGAGGCCAGGAACACGGCGGGACCACCTATTTCCTCGGGGTTGAGCCAGCGGCCTGCTGGCGTCTTGGCACAGATGAACGAGTCGAAAGGATGGCGGCTGCCATCGGGCTGACGTTCACGAAGCGGTGCCGTCTGCGGCGTGGCCACATACCCCGGGCCGATGCCGTTGCATTGGATGTTGTATTCGCCGTACTCCGAACAGATGTTGCGCGTCAGCATCTTCAAGCCGCCCTTGGCTGCTGCGTAGGCACTTACCGTCTCGCGCCCAAGCTCCGACATCATCGAGCAGACGTTGATAATCTTTCCTTCACGGCGCTCCATCATCTCAGGCACGACTGCCGCCGAGCAGATGAATGGTCCCACAAGGTCGATGTCGATGACCTGTTGAAACTCCTCGCGCTTCATCTCGTGCATGGGGATGCGCTTGATGATGCCGGCATTGTTGACCAAGATGTCAATCTGCCCCACCTCGGCATGAATCTTCTCGACGAGCTGCTTCACGGCCTGCTCGTCGGTCACGTCGCAGACGTAGCCCTTCACATTCTCGATGCCCGCCTCGTGGTAGCTGTCCAGACCGCGCTGCATCGCCTCCTCGCTGCGACAGTTGAAGATGATGTTCTTGATGCCAGCCTCTGCAAAAGCCTTTGCAATGCTGAAACCGATGCCGTAACAGGCTCCCGTAATCCAGGCATTCTTGCCTTCTAATGAAAAGATGTTTCTCATGTTGTATATAATATTAAATAATGTATAAAGTGCAGATACGTGTTGACAAAGATACACAAAAATGTCAACAAACAGAGCAGAAACCGTCGAAAAAACATTTAATACAGGTAAAAGTGACCATTATTAAGGAATTTTTCCTTACCTTTATCCTCAAATTTCAAGTTTTACGCTCAAATGACAGATAATTTATTCAACCGTACGGAGCTTTTGCTTGGCAGCGAGGCGATGGAGCGGATACGCAGCAAGCGTGTCATCATCTTCGGCCTTGGAGGCGTAGGCAGTTGGTGTGCCGAGTGCCTGGTGCGCGAAGGCATCGAGCATCTCACCCTCGTGGACAGCGATGTGGTATGCGTCACGAACTGCAACCGCCAGCTTATGGCCACCACCAAGACCATAGGCCAGCCGAAGGTCGAAGCGCTGCGAACGCGATTGCTTGAGATAAACCCGCAGGCCGACATCATTGCCTTGCAGAAGAACTACAGCGAGGAAACGGCAAGCGACTTCAGCATAGAGACTTACGACTACGTCATCGATGCCATCGACTCGCTAAAGGACAAGATAAGCCTGATCATACGGACCCTCTCTAACTCTCCCTTAAAGGGAGAGAATCAAAGGTCGGCGACCGAAGTGGAAGCCAACTCCCTCCCTTTAAGGGAGGGATGGGGTGGGTCTTTCTTCTCCTCCATGGGAGCCGCTCTGCGCATAGACCCCACGAAGGTGCGTGTCTCGGAGTTCTGGAAGATAAAGGGCGACCCCTTGGCAGCGGCGATGCGGTCGGCCATGCGGCGCCACAAACTGTTCCCCGCCCGCAAGTTCCTATGCGTTCATAGCGAGGAGACGCCCCTGCCAAACCTCGGCAAAGCCTTGCACGACGGCAGCCAGACCTTCAACAAGGTGCAGACGAACGGCTCCCTCGCACACATCACAGCCATCTTCGGCATGACCCTCGCCGGCCTCGTCATACAGGACATCTGCAAAACGACACACTAGTAGTTTGCCAACGACACACTAGTAAATTCCAGTCCTTACACGAGTGGACTGCAGTCCACCCACTAGTAAACTGCAGTCCACCCACTAGTGGACTGCGAACGACTCGTTAGCAAATTGCCAACGACACGTTAGCAGTTTGCCAACCACGAATTGCACGAACTACTCACGAGAGTAATTATTTAACCACGAATTGCACGAATTGCACGAATTATAATAAGCCATTCGTGTTTGTTAAAAATCATCCGAATTTTCATTTTTTCATTCTCATTCCATCATTCTTTCATTTTTCTTCGTATCTTTGCAAGCAGACTATCTTAGTCAAGTAAGAGCACCACGAACATTACAAATACCTTTATTGAGAGTCGGAAGCTATTCTGACTCTCTTTTTTGTCCCATTCCTTTGTCGTTTCAGTTTTTCTTCGTACTTTTGCAAAACGAAAACCATTATCTCATGGAAACAAAGGATACAGAAAAGCAGGAGCTCCGACAGTCAGAAGAGCACCTCGGCGCTGAAGCCTCGGTGCAAGAGCAACAGACAAGAAAAGAGGAGCAAACGTACCATTGCAACGACTGCGGCAACGTCATCTACAAGCACGAGGTCTTCTGCTCGAAATGCGGCAAACTGCTCGACAGATACGACTTTGAATAAATGAGCGGCGAACTGCTTTCCCTCCTTGTCGCTGTGATGTGGACCTTCACAGCGCTCTTTGCCGAAGTCGCCAGCAAACGGATGGGCACGCTTGTGCTCAACGTTTGGCGCATGCTCATTACCATCCTTCTGCTCGGCATCGTGCTATGGTGGACATGCGGTAAGCCTTGGCCGCAGCACGCAAGCCCTGAGGTGTGGAAGTGGTTCCTGGCAAGCGGCTTCATGGGTTTCGTCTTCGGCGACTACTGTCTCTTCAACGCCTATATCGTGATGGGGAGCCGCTTCGGCCAGCTCTTCATGACGCTCGCCAGTCCCTTTGCCGCCATTGCCGCCTGGCTCATGATGGGCGAGACGATGAGCGGGCTGGCACTTCTCGGCATGGTAATAACCTTGAGCGGTATCGGCATCTCCATCATGGGAAAGGACGACACGGGCACCCGCCACCTCAAGCTTCCACGGAAAGGAATCATGCTTGGCATCGGTGCTGGCATGGGACAGGGCGTCGGGCTCGTCCTCAGCAAGCAAGGACTGATGCATTATGCAGCCGAGATACCTTCCGAAGCAACCGATGTGGCAGCGATGATGCCTTTCGCAGGGACGCAGATTCGAGCCATCATGGGACTGATTGGCTTCGGCGTAACGCTCCTTTTCTTAAGGAAATGGAAGAACATGACCCGCTTCTTCACCGACCTTCGCGGTGCTGCTGCGGCCATGGGAGCCATCCTGCTCGGCCCGTTCTTTGGCGTCAGCCTCAGCCTGATGGCAGTAGGGATGACGAATGCCGGCGTTGCCCAAACCTTGATGTCGCTCACGCCCATCCTCATCCTTTGGCCTTCGAGGCTGATGTTCGGCACGAAAGTCAGCATGCAGGAAGTGGTTGGAGCCGTCATCGCGGTGGCCGGAGCATCACTTTTCTTCGTTTAGAATGACGAATAAGAACTTTTTAGCAAAATAATTCTTCATTCTTCACGCTTAATTCTTCATTTTTTTGTACCTTTGCAACCGCAAATCGAAGGAGAGATGCCAGAGTGGTCGAATGGACCGCACTCGAAATGCGGCGTACTCTTACGGGTACCCTGGGTTCGAATCCCAGTCTCTCCGCAAAGAAGGCAACCGAATGAGGTTGCCTTCCTTATTTTAGGCAATGACATAACAGTTGGCACGCTTTTTGGATAAGTGTAAGAGCTTAGTTGAGGGAGGATGAAGGCTGAACCGAAGGTCGACGGCCGAAGGGAAAGTCAAAGCCTGATAAGAACATAGGCGGGGGTGAACTCCGCTTGCGCCTGACCGAAGGGAAGAACCCCCGCAAAGAAGACATCGCAACAACTAAGTGCTGAAAGCACGACAGAACACCAGAAATCTCTCCACCCCTTCAGGGTTCCGTTTACCGCTCGCACTTGTTACGGGGGTTACACCCCCGCCTGTATTCTTTCCAGCCTTTCAGGCTTCCATTGTGCCAACTACTATATCATTGCCTTATTTTAATATTGCTGTCTAGTGCTTTTTACCGAACAACAATATTATCTTATATCTTACTGAGGAATTCTTTCGTAACGGTGAAGCTCTTGTCGGCCATCGTGTCCCAGAAGTTGAGGTACTGCTCGAAGTGAGCCTTCACGCCTGGGGTGTCGCTGATGATGCGGAAGCTGAGGAAGGGCACGTTCCAAAGATGGCAAACCTGGGCAATGGCTCCGCTCTCCATATCGACGGCAAGGCCTTGCGGGTACTTCTCCTTGATGACGTCCAGCTCGTCGCGATTGGTGATGAACTGGTCGCCGGTACAAATCAGTCCGGGCACGACGCGGACGTCGGCCTCGAGCGAGGTGGCGATGGCGACGAGATGCTCGTCGCCCTTGAAGAGCCTGGGCAGGCCCTGCACTTGTCCCGGGTCGCAGTTGTCGCCACAATAGACATCATGGTAGCAGACCTCCTGACCGATGACGACATCCATCACGTCGAGCTGCGCGTCGATGCCTCCTGCCACACCGGTCGAGATGATGCAATCGGGATGGAACGTCATGATGAGGTTCGTCACGCCCGTTGCCGCATTTGTCTTACCGATGCCGCATTGCAGCAGCAATACCCTACTCTCTCCCAAAGTGCCGACGAGAAACTCCTGCGGCCCCGACTGCACCGTCTCTATATCCTGCATCATGGCAGCCACTTGGCGATATTCCACGCTCATTGCCGTCAGCACACCTATTGTCTTTTGCATACCTATTATTTATGATTTTGGCGCAAAGATACAAACTTTTAAGTGAAAAGTGAAAAATGAAGAGTGAAAAATTTGCTATCGCTGTGCCTTCTCGTAAATAATTCTTCATCCTATTTTCTTCATTCTACATTTTTTTCGTATCTTTGCAGGCATGAAACACGAAACTTCGCCCATCGAGGCTCTGCTCGATTCGCACAATATAAAGCCAACGGCCAATCGCATCTTGGTGTGCAGGGCACTTGCAGAAGCCAAGCAACCCATGTCGCTCAGCGAGCTGGAATGCGAAATCCTGTCGCTCGACAAATCCAGCGTATTCAGGGTTTTGTCATTGTTTCGCGAGCATCACCTGGTTCATGTTCTTGAAGACGGAAGCGATGGCGTACGATATGAAATCTGTCATAGCACCGACGGCCACGAACACGACGACGACCAGCACGTTCACTTCTTCTGCGAATGCTGCCGACGCACATTCTGCATCAACGACATTCCCATTCCGAACGTCAGCCTGCCACAGGGATATGTCCTTGAAAGCATCAACTACATGGCCAAAGGTCTTTGCCCAAAATGCGCTTCCAAAAAGTAAATAACCCGATAAACTGCACTTTGCAACCCAGTTGCACAAAATCCGCCGTACCTTTGCAGCAGAAAACTAAAAAAACATCTTATGGTATTTGAATGGATTGAACGATATTGGGACGCTCTGGTGCTGATGACAGCAGAAATGTCTCCCTATCTTCTGCTGGGTTTCCTCATTGCAGGCATTTTGCGTGTATTCGTGCCACGAACTCTTTATTCAAGGCATCTTGCAAGGCCAGGCATGAAGAGTGTCATAAAGGCTGCGGCCTTGGGTGTTCCCCTGCCGCTATGTTCTTGTGGCGTCATTCCTACGACAGTAGGCCTTCGACGCGAAGGTGCCAGCCACGGAGCTTGCACCAGTTTCCTGATTGCCACGCCGCAAACGGGCGTTGACAGCATTGCGGCGACCTACTCTCTCATGGGCCTTCCCTTTGCCATCGTTCGCCCCCTCGCTGCTCTGTTCACAGCCATATTCGGCGGTTGGCTGGTCAATAAATATACGAACAAGGATGAAGCGATGGAAGACAAAGATTCGTCCATCTCGGAATGCGCCCACGTCAAGGCCGAAAAGACGGGGCTTCTTCAGAAAGTAAAGGAAGCTCTCGACTACGCCTTTGTCGAGATGATGGAAGACGTGGGCAAATGGCTCGTCGTCGGTTTACTCATAGCCGCACTCATCACCGTCGCCGTTCCCGACGAATGGCTGGCTGCGCTACACGACTATAAGCTGCTCAACATGCTCATCGTGCTTGCCATTGCCATCCCCATGTACGTCTGCGCAACGGGCAGCATTCCCATTGCCGTTTCCCTGATGGCTAAGGGACTGACCCCAGGAGCAGGACTTGTGCTGCTGATGGCAGGCCCAGCCGTCAATTCTGCCTCGATGCTTGTCATCGGTAAAGTCTTCGGCAAGCGTACCCTTTGGCTCTATCTTCTCTCCATCATCATCGGAGCCATGCTCTTCGGACTTGGCATCGACTATCTTCTGCCAGGAGAGTGGTTTGCAGTAAAAAGCGGCATTACGGAAGCAGCCTGCCACGATGGCGGCATCGGCATCTTCTCCTATATCTGCACGGCTCTGCTGCTTGCCCTCATGGTCAATGCTCTTTGGCCGTGGAAGCGCCACCACCATCATCATGATGAAGAACCTGCCTCGTGTATTATATATAATGTAGAGGGCATGAACTGCAGTCATTGCGCCGCGAACGTCGAGAAGGCCATTGCCGCCGTGGAGGGCGTAGAGGCCGTGGAGGTCTCTCTTCATGAAGGCAGGGCAAGCATCAAGGGTTCGCCAAGCGAGGCAGACGTCCTGCTCGCCGTGGAGAGAATCGGGTTCAAGGCAAGGAAAGCGACAAACAAATAATATTCTGAAGTTTATGGAGTAGTTAAGTAGACAGTAGTTAAGTAGTTAAGCCAATACTTAATTCGCCTGAAATGCTACTCCCCAAACATTCGGCTTAACTACTGTCCGAAGGACGACTACTTAACTACTTAACTACAAAAAAGACATAACAAGCAAAACATAAAATAATATCTATGAAAAAAACCATTTTCTTCTGCTTCTTGCTGCTGGCTTCCATTAACATGCTGGCAGATACTGACGTGACAAACACTTACATTGAGAACCCGGACTTCGAGGCTCGCTTTGCGGGTTGGAACAACAACGGCTTCTACTTCGTGACCAATTCGAATTTCAGCCGCAAGCACGGCAAAATATACATGGAGCGCTGGGTGTCTTCCGGCGGGAAGATTCCGAACGTCGAGATAAGCCAAGACCTCTATCTGCCGGCGGGCACCTATCGGCTGACGGCTGGCCTGCAGAACGTCCAGCAGAGCGGAAGCATCGATGCCTGCAGAGGGGCGACGTTCTATGCGAACAACGAGAAGTTGACGGTGACGGAGAGCAAGGACTACGACCTGACGTTCACCGTCCTGCAAGGCACGACGCGCATCGGCTTCAAGGTCTCCTCGACGAATGCCAACTGGGCTTCCATCGATAACGTCAAGCTGATGCGCCTCGACACCAATATCGAGGCCGAACATGCCGAGTTGCAGAAACTCGTTGCGGCAGCGGAAGAGGTATTGGGCGAAGGCGAGGGGCAGGAGGAACTTGCCGCAGCCATCAGCGAAGCGAAAGCCTTGATAGAGAGCGGCAGCAACGAGGACATCGGCCCGCTGGCAAAGCGGCTGAGCGACGCGACACTCAACTACCGCATCCTCAACTCCACAGGCTCGACACCCAGAATTGTCACCAACAAGTTCATCGCCGCCGGAGCCACCGTTCTGCTGGGACGAATGACCACCAACCTCACTTCGGGCATCTTGGAGAAAGGCTTCTGCTGGAGCACGAATCCCGAGCCGACCATCTTCGACAATCGCTCCACCAGCCACTTCACGGCAAACGGGGAAATCTACCGAATGGAAAAGCTCGAGCCGGGCACGATGTACTACGTCCGCCCCTACATCCTGACCAACAAATACCGACTGGCTTATGGCGACATCATAAAGGCTCCTACCCTGCCACGCGGCACGGTGACGGCCGACTACGACAACGGCGGCAGCACCGAGGAGAACTATCGCATCGCCTCGGCCGTGGAGGAGATAAAGTGGCTCTACAACAACATCTCGTCCGTCAAGGGCATTAACCTGAGCGTACACTACAGCGCGGGGACGCCGACGGCCGACTGCTCCTATGGCGGCTGGATGCGCGTCGGGGCCAACGAGTCGTACCAGCAGACCGGAACCATCCTGCACGAGACGAATCACGGCGTGGGCGTGGGCACAAGCGACATCTGGTGGAACGGCAACTACCGCGAGAACGGCGACCGCGGCAGATGGCTCGGGCCGAGAGCTACGCAGATGATACGGTTCCTCAACAAGGACAACAACGCCTACATGACGGGCGACAACACCCACATGTGGCCACAATCGTCGTTCAGCGGGCCCAACTACGGCATCAACGGCTCGTGGGAAGACACCTACAACCCCGAAAACACACTCCTCTACTACGGAAACGTGCTCCTCACCCACGCCATGCATCAGGACGGACTCGTCTGCTCATCGACGGTCGGATTCGCCTCGCCAGCCTATACCTTCTCGCAAGATGACGAGACGAAATACTACATCAAGACTGCCGACAGCGAAAATGGCAACGAGACCTCGCTGCTCTGCATCACAGAGGACGGCAACCTGGCGCACAGGGCTGTCGGCGCAGCAAAAGCCATGGCGGACGACAACTTCGCCTGGAACATCCTCTACGACCCACAGACGGCCTACTACTCGCTGAGAAACGTAGGTACCGGGAAGCTGCTTTCTGCTACAAATCAGAACTTCAGAGCCGTATCGCGCACCACGCCCACCACGAACGAACGCGTGCAACTGCTGCCGTCGCGGTCGGACTTCAAGAAAGGCACACTCGACACGCCATCCTACTGGATAACCATCGGGAAGAAGGCTCTCGTCGCCACCAGCAAGACAGCATTCGGAAGTGCCGCTTTCGACCATTCCGACAGCAACATGCAGCAACACTGGCTCCTGCTCGGCGCGGAGGAACTGACGGCCTTCGACGGCTACTGCATCGAGCAGGCAATGCCCCTACTGGACGACATACTTGCCGAGGCCCACATCTCCATGCAGACGCCCGCACAGTCCATATCAGAGGACAGCAGCATCGACGAGGCAGCTCAGCCGATGAACGACCTGCTGCAGGAAATTGAGACAGAACGAAGCGGCTACGACATGGAGGGCATAGAGAGCGCCATCCAGCGTCTCCGCACCTGCTTCGGCGAATACCTGAGTGGCGTCGTGCCCGCATCGCCCCAGCAGCCCATCCCTGCCTCGTGGCTCATCGAAGACCGCAGCTTCGGCGAATACCTCGACGCCACGTTCAATGCCAGCCAGACACTCCCCTGCCAAATGCCGGCAGGCAACTACATCCTCTCGCTCAGCGCCTTCCAGCGACCCGGCACCTATCAGGATGCCTATGCAGAGTGGTCCGAGGGCGGGGATGCAGTAAAGGCACAGCTTTACGCAACGGCAGGCGGACGGACCACGACCCAAACCGTCCAGAACATCTGGGACGGAGCCAGCGAGACAAGGAAGAGCGGCATGGGATTGAAGTACAACGACCTATACATCCCTAACAACACGCAAGGTGCAAAGGCGTGGTTTGCCGATAGCTGCTACCAGAACCACCTGCCCCTCAACCTGCCATCGCCATCGACTATGAAGATTGGCATACGCTCCACGAAGACGGGTGCCTCGTGGTGGACGTGCTACGAAGGCTTCGGACTGCATTTCTATGGTCCCTTCGACCCAGCGACTGGAATCGGTTCTATAGACGACGGACAACAGACAACAGTCAACGGACAACCTTTCAACCTCGCAGGTCAAAGGGTAGGAAAAGACTACAAAGGCATCGTCATACAGAACGGCCGTAAAATACTGAGGAAATAAGGCCGACCCAGAAAAACGAGATATTGCTTTCCAGTAAAAAGCATCGAAGGTGCGAAAGACCACAGACGGGGGTGCAAGCCCCCGGGACTGGTTAGCCTGACAATAATAAGCCCCGAAGGGGCGACAGAATATGTAACTTGTTTAATAACAACTCGCTTATGTCTCTGTCGCCCCCTCGGGGCTTTCTATGTCGTTGCGACATTACCGGGGGCTTGCACCCCCGTCTGTGTTCTGTCGTCTCTTCGAGACTTTTGGCAAGCCCTCATAAGCTGCTATTCGTCAGAAACACCGATGAGAAAGGATATAAAAGAAAGAGGGAAAAGATTTCCCCGGGCAGCTATAAAAACGAGAGAAAAGACCCTCGCGAGCCATAGTGTTAAAACGCTTGCTGAAGGAAAGGCCGACGCTTGCTGAAGGAAAAGCTGACGCTTGCTGAAGGAAAAGCCGATGCTTGCTGAAGGAAATGCCGATGCTTGCTGAAGGAAATGCCATCCCCTCGGCAAGCAAAAAGGAAGATTCTCTTATGAGAAAGGAGACATGGGGCGTCCGGGCAGCATCAATATATGCTCTTCTTCCCCTTGCTGACGACAATCTGCCTGCTGCTGCGGGCGGGTGACGGTACTGGCTGACCGCTCAAATTATAATAATGAACGTCGGCATCCTGGCGGCCGATGCTCCGAATGGCGGTGGGCGTGCCGTCGATCATCGCGAACTGGCAGGTGCAAAAGGGAGAGCCCTGACGACGCCCGTCGACAGCTTGCACGCCGATGGTGTAGGCTCCGTCGCTCAGGGAAAGCAGTGCGGAGGTTGCTGTGCCACGATTGCCCGCCTCCTCCACCTTCCGCTGTCCCCGATGCTCTTCGTCGGTGAAGGCACGGCAGTTGCCGAGCAGTCGCCCGTCCTCCGTCCGGATATACATCTCGTAGGTGGTGCTGAGGGGTGCGCCGTCGGCAGGCGTCCACGTGACTTTCACCTTTCCCTGCTCGGCTTGTTCAATGTTGACACTTTTGGGGGGGCTGGCGCTTCGGTGAGTTTTTCGGCTGATTGCGTGACGATGAAGGTGCGCCCTGCGCTGTAGTTGTGGTCAACGAACTGCTGGTTCTCGCAAAAGCCCGTCGAGAGGATGTCCTTCCTGCCGTCGCCGTCCCAATCGGCAATGGCTGTGGCCGACTCCGACCCGCCGCCATAGACTTTCTCGCGATGGAAGATACCCTCCGCGCTATTGAGCCAGATGCAGCCGCTCTGCTTGTTGTCCTCGGGGCACCAACCTTGATGGATGATGTCGATGCGTCCGTCACCGTCCCAATCATAGGCATTGGCAACGCTGGCTACGGAGTTTAGTCCTCGCACTTTATATCGGTCGAAGCGCTCGATGGGGAGGGGCGAGAAGTGCCCGGTGCCGTCGCCCTGACAAATCATCGAATGCTCCCAATAGCCCTCGCTGTCGCTGCCGGTCAGTTCGATGGCTTGTGGTGTCCCCGGGAAGAAGCCGCCGTCGCCGCTCACATATACGTCGAGAATGCCGTCGCCAGTAAAGTCGGCCACAGCCAGCCCGCCGTTATAGACCGACGGGTTGTCCAGTCCCCAAAAGGTGCGCACGAACTTCTCGCCCGTGCCGTCAGTATTGATGAGAGCCTGCCACGACTTTGCTTTCTGCGCCCTGGACGCGGATGTAAAGGCCTTGCTGCGCGGCTTTGCCAGCTACGATGGGCTGCCCCATCAGGTTATAGTATCGGACTGGAGCCGAAGCGTTGTCGACATCGGAGGGCACGGCGCGGGGGACGTCGATGCCGGTGGGGTCACACCCCTTCGGCGTCACCACGAAGTTGTCGAACCGCAGCACGCTGTCGTGGGCTCGGAAGCCGGCGCGACCGGTGATGAAGGGCACGGGGTCGGTGTACGTGATGAGGGGTTTCTCCATGTCGTCGAGGTAGCAGCGGATAGTGGCGCCCTCGACCTCCACCTTCATGTGATGGGGCTTGGAGATGTCGATGGAGTGGCTGACGGTTGATAGCGCCTGCCAGCCGAAGTTGTGTTTGCCCAAAGTGGACGAAGAGCCGCTGGCGATGAAGATGTAGCCCTGCAGGAAGTCGGTGCCGAGGACGGGATTGTCGTCTGCTCCGCCCGTGCTGGCGTTCGTGGTGCGGAAGAGGAGGCCGCCGTTCGTGCCGCCCGAGCCATAGATGACGTCGCACTCCACGGTATAGTCCGTCAGGTGAATGTCTTCGAATCCACCCATCAGCATCTTGCCGTAACGACCGGTCGATTCCAGCTGCCCGTCCACGATGTTCCAGTTGCCTTCGCGATAGCCCCACTCGCTGCTGAAGCCGTCGTCGAAGTCATCGGCCATCTGATGCGGATGCTCCACGCCACGCTTGACGTTGTACTCCATGAGGAAGATTCTGCCACTCGTCTGCTCGAAAGTAAGGCGATGATGTCCGCCCGGCAACTCGATGTCGTTGAGCGTCATGACGGCGTAGGCGGAACGTGTGCCGGGCAGCTCGATGTTGTCCATCAGGACGTCGCCGTCGAGCAGAAGCCGCGCTTGCGTAGCTGCTGCGGAACGGTAGCGGAGCCCGATGTTGTAGAGGCCGGCGCGCTGGATGTTGACGTTGTAGGTCATCGCTGCTCCCGGGTCAAGACGCATGGCGCTTTGCTTTCCAACCGTCATGTTGATGGAGGTGACTGCCACCTGTTCGTTCTTCTCGACGCAAAGATTGGCGGCCATCATGCCGGGCAGGGGCTGGCTGACTTGCAGCGAAGCGCTGCCATCGACGTAGGGGCTCACGGCAATGTAGCCGAAGCGAGCCGGGCCGTCCAGCGTGGCATAGCCGACGCGACCGGCCGGAACATCGAGCGAGAACTGCGACTTGCGCATGCCGTCGATATAGACGCGGATGCGCGTGGTGTTCTTCTCGATGCGTATCGCATGCCAGCAGTCGGGATTGAAATCGGCTGGCAGACTGATGCTTTTCGTCGACTTCTCTTCCCCATCGGCAATGGTGATGATTTCAAGCTTGCCCGTCGAGGCATTGATGGCTGCGAGGCAATAGTTGTCCTCGTCGCGATAGGAGAAGACGGCGCCTGCTTTACCCATTGAGGTCGCCAAAGTGAACTCGGCCGTATAGCTGTCGAGGGCTTCCGTCTGGAAGATGGCAAGGCACGTGTCGGAGCTGCCTGTTTGCACGAGGCGGTCGCCTTCCTCAATCTGCCAGTTGCCGTCGCCCAGCATGTTCCAACGCTCCCCTACTTCCGTACGCTCGAAGTAATCGTTCTCAGCCACCAGCGGGCGGTCTTGTTCCCAATTCGTCGGGCCGGTCATCATCAACTTGTCGCCGTTCCAGGCGATACGTTCGAAGTTGAGCAGTCGCCGCGACTTGTTGTCCTGCAGGTTGTGATAGCAGAAGAAATAGGTGTCGAGGTCGGGCCCCACGAAAGCCGTGCCGTGCCCCAGCGCCTTGTGAGTCGGCGTTTCGGTGTCGACGAGGATGGGGTTCTGCTCGCTTTGCGGATGGAAGCCTGCGAGGGGGCCCGAGTTGGACATGGCGTAGTCGATGCGGTAGCCGTTAGTCCAGACGTGATTGCCTGTATAGATAAGGTAGAAGAGGCTGTTGCGCTTGAAGACGCAAGGCCCTTCCGTCCATTGGCCCGACATGCAGCAGCCCAGGTTGACGTCCTCGCCGAAGCTGAGGTGCGTGGGCATCGTGCAACCGCGAATCCCGCCGTTGTTGGCGTGGTAGAAGTACCACTTGCCGTCGTCGTTGACAAACATCGAGCCGTCGATGTCGCGCCCCAGATTGCCCGTCTGGTGCGTGAAGGGACCTGTCGGACTGTCGCTGGTGAGCAGGTAGTGACCGCCTCCGCGGGGCGAGGTGCACATGTAGAAGAGCCCGTTCCAATAGATGACTTCGGGGGCGTAGGCAACAGCCGTCGTCTCGTCGGTACAGCAAATGAAGGGTTGCGACCACTCGACGAGGTCTTTTGTCCGCCAGCAGTAGATGTTGCGGTCGCCTGCGCTGACGTACAGGTAGTAGTAACCTCGGTACTTCATCATGTAGGGGTCGCCGAGGCTACGGTTTTGCAGGCCGGGCAGCACCATAGGATTGGTCCAGGCAAAAGCGCAAAGAGGGGTAAAGAGAAACGCCGCCGAAAGGAGGCAGAGCATAAGTGCACGATTTAGGAACCTCATAATTTGAAGATTTGATAATTAAACGGTTTGACAGCTTATTATGGTTTTTTGCTTTGCAAAAGTAGTAAATTGCCTTCACGAATTTGGCGATATAATGATTTAATCATGTCACTTTTTGATTTGCCCCGTATAAAGAACGCTCCGACGCACTATCGCAGCGCATCGGAGCCCTCGGAATTCCATTTAATAACTAAAACCTAAAACTAATAAAAGCACTGGTGCTGTATCATGGGACACGTCGGCAGCAGGCCAGCGACACGAGGCTGGATGGCTGGCATCACGTTGCTGGATGGCTGACAACACGTTGCTGGATGGCTGACAACACGTTGCTGGATGGCCAGCGACACGTTGCTAAATTTAGATTTACCAGTGGATAGTTTGCAAACTACTAGTGTGTCGTTGGCAGTTTACTAGTGTGTGGACTGCAGTTTACTAGTGCGTGGACTGCAGTCCACTAGTGTAGGGACTACAATTTACTAGTGTGTCGTTGGCAAACTACACGTGAGTAGTGCCCCGGATTACTGCTTTACGAACCTGTAGTTCGTCACGCCGCACTCGCTCATGATGCGTTTGATGCGGTCGATGTGCTCCTGCGGAACGCCCTTGCAGACGTTGATGCGGACGCTGTGGTCGCTACGGATGGCCACTTCCTTCAGGTGGACGCTGATGTCATCGACGTCCCACTTCCACGAGCAGATGGTGTAGTTCTTCCAGCTGAAGCCGTCGTAGTCGCCTCGCCGTTCCCAGATGGTCGTCTTGGAGCCACTATCCTTCGGAGGTCTTCCCGTCAAGAGGATGGTCAGCTCAGGGTTGATGTTGCCCTTCACGCCAGCAGGAATCTGCACAGGTTTCGTGATGAGGTTCACCTTTAGTTTACCTTCTTTGGACTTCATCTCCATCTCCACCTTCTTCAGAGCCGAGGCGGGCAGGTCGGGCAGGTTGTTGATGTCGAGCAGTTTGCCGTCGAGCATGACGTCGTAGTACTTCGTATGGAACGCCCACGGATACTGGCAGTCGGGATGCTCCTCGATGTAAGAGGCATCTCCCTTCACCACCCAAGTGCCCTTGAGCCAGAAGACCGTAATTGCCGGGCCATGCTTCTTGATAAAGTCTTTTGCGTTGTCCTTCGGGATAAAGGCGTTCAGCATCTTCTTCCCGGAGAAGCCCTTCACCTCGTCGGTCATGACAAGTCCCATGCCAGGTACAGCCACCGTGACGGGACTGCCGTCTTGTACTTGGTTATTGTCTTTTAATGCAGTTTCCCTGCTGTGCTCGCTTCCTTCAGAGGGGGCGGCTGAGTCTGTTGGCTTTGCCCAAACAACGAGGGCAAGCGCCATGAGTGCCGGCAGGATGAGAGCCTTGCCCATCAGCCAGCGGTTGGAATTGTGTTTGTGCATCATCTTGATTCTTTTCTTAAGTGAATGGTGGCTCAGGTTGTTGCAGACCGTCTGCAGTCGGCTGCCTACAGCTTTCGTCACGAGTAAGAGTTGATATGTCTTTGCATCGATGCCAAAGGAAAGTACGGCGTTGTCGGCCTCGTATTCGTGCACGGCCTTGAGGTCGCGACCAAGGAGATAGACGAAGGGATTGAACCATTGGAGCGCCTTCACCAGCTCGAGCAGCAGGAGGTCGTAGGTGTGTCCGAGGTGGATGTGAGCCTGCTCGTGCGTCAAGATAGGGCGGCGCAGATGCTCGTAGTCCGAAGCGCTTATTATTATATAATGTAGGAAACTATAGGGCGCGAAGTTGCCGCCGTGGATGACGACCGTGTTGCCCAGCTCGTCTTTTGTATGTACGCCGCCCCTTATCTCACGGAAGAGGCGGAAGAGCTGCACGAAGAAGATGGCGAGGGAAGCAATCAATCCTATAATATAGAGATATTGTACAACCTGCATCATACCAACGCGGAAGGTCGGTTCCTGCATTGACTCTTCTATTGCAGGCGAGGTTGACTGAGGCGTTTCGATGTCCTGCACCTCGTTCTGGACTGGGGATGCAATCACTTCGACATGTGGAATTTGGACTTCTTCATAGTTGAGGTAGCTTGGCTTCTTAACGCTCAACTGCACAGCTGGCAATATGAGAGAGACCACAAGCACAAGGAGCAGCGCCAGGCGATTGAAGCGGTGGAACGTCTCGCGACTCAGCAGCAAAGCAAAGCTTCCGTAAAGGACCGCCAGCAACAAAGCAGATTTTATAATATAGGCTAACATCGTCGACTATGAATTATGAAGAGGAGTTAAGAGGAGAAGTTAAGAGGAGAAGTTAAGAGGAGAAGTTAAGAGGAGGAGTTAAGAGGAGCCGATACACTTGGCCCTTTATAACTCCACATCATAACTTCCTATTATAACTCCACATCATAACTTCCAAAACTTGAATTATGAATTATGAATTAGGGCCAGTATCTCCTGCAGTTCCTCGTCCGTGAGCTCCTCGTTCTGTATGAGGAAAGAGCAGAAGCTTTTGGCTGAGCTGCCGAAGAGCGTGTCCTTCACGTCGTTCACCACATGGGCGATGTACTTCTCGCGCGAGAGCATAGGCGAAAAGTAAAAGGTGCGGCCCGTCTCTTCCTTGCGTTTGTGCTCCACGTAACCCTTCGCTTCGAGTATCTTCAGGAAAGTCGCAACGGTGGTGTAGGCAGGCCGAGGCTCGGCATAACCTTCCACTATCTCGCTTACCGTGAGGGCGCGCTGAGCATCCCACAGCACGTTCATCACGTCCATCTCTGCGCGAGTCAAGGGCTTCATCTTATCATTTGACAATTTCATTGTTTTGACGTTTTTGACGATTCAACAATATGATGACTTCATGCCAAAAGGCTTTTTCTACTGCAAAGGAACGGAGTTTACGTCAAGACAGCAAGAGAAAGACAAAAAAAGGCAGCACCGAATGCCGCCTTTTAACATATTTATTTAGTTTAGACTCGCCGTTTATTAGTAGTTAACACTACGGGGCTTGCTCTTTTATCTAAAAAGGGCCCACACATGCTTTGTACATGCGTGAGCCCTGCTATATCAGACCTTAAAGACCTTAGGGACATTAAGGACCTTAAGGACCTTAGAGACCTTAGATGCTATTTACTTAACCAAAATCTTCTTGCCGTTCACGATGTTGATGCCCTTCTGCATCTTGCCGAGGCGCTGACCGGATACGTTGTAGATGGCTCCCTGCTCCGTTTCCGTGCTGGGCGAAGCAATCTTAGTTATCAGGTCTTCATCCTCGCCTGTGTTCAGAACGAAGGTGTTGGAATAATATGAGTAATTATTCTCAGATGTGAAGTAGCACCCGAAGGCATTCACCTCAGCACCCTCTTCAAGCCGCTTGAGCACAGAACCGCCCTCGAGGACATAATGCCTTGGCCACCAAACTGTCGTGTAAACATCGTAGTTGGGCACGAAACTTACTTCATTGCCGAAGGTGAGGGTAAACTTATTGTCGCGGATGGTCACTCCCTCGAAGGTGGGATCTACGATGTCCGCGCCGCTGTTCCACTTGATGATGTAGGGCTGGCCGGCCTTAATCTTCGTGACGGGCGTCAGGAAGTCCAGAGTGGCGAAGCCTGAAGCGATATACAGCTTAGCATCCTCGTACGTTCTCACTTCTGCACCATCGAGCACGCTGCCTTCGATGTTGAGATTGAAGGGCAGGCAGATGGATTGCCACTGACCATCCTTCTTGAGGGTCATGTTTTGAATGGTGACATCGGCATAGACGTCGGCATTAGCTGAGATGATACCCTCGTTGAGGCCCTTGGCATCCAGTGCGATGTCGATGGCTTCGTTCGGAGTGGTGAACTGCCAGATGCCAGTTGCTGACTCGCCGCCGCCGAGGAAGATGCATGTCATGCGATAGTCGTACGTCGTACCCTTCTCGAGACCTGTAAGCAGAGCTGTGGGCTCGTTCGTCCATACGGTCTGCCACGGACCTGCAGGCTCCATGTAACCGATTGTCTCGTGATATGAAATCATGACGTCGTCGATGGTGACGGAGCCCGATGCTCCTGACCACTGGAATGCGATGTACTGCACGTCGTCGGGCAGTACCAATGAATAGGTCTTCCAATCTGTCGAGGGCTCAAAGTCTGAGATTGGCTCCCAAACGAAGCTGCCGATGTTGGAGTCCGTCGTGGAATAACCTACTGAGAGGCCATCACCCATATAGAAGGCATCACCCTTATAGACGAACTTCAACTCAGAGCCCGGAGCGTAGGTGGTTCCGACGGCTTGCAGGATGTATTGTGAGGGATACATGCCTCCTGTTTCGAAGATGAACCCTGCGCCTCCGTCGACACCAATGTTGCTGATGACGCCGCTATTGACGTACGTATCGACTGTTGTCCACGTGAACGTGCTTTCGAAGTCTTCCTTGAAGTAGATGTTATCTTGTTCGATGGTGACGCCCTTTTCGGCTGTCCTGTATTCCAGCTTGTACATGTCGTAGTTGCCCTTCCAGTCGAACTGCGCCGTGGTAGGCGTCGTTTCTACGGTGAGGTCACCAAAGATGCTGGGAATGACATCCGAATTGGTCATGAAGTATCTGATGTCTGTTTCGGCATCGGGGTAATCTGCCATGCGGCCGATGATTTGGTACTGATATACCGTTTCTGCCTGCAAGTCGGTGAGCGTCGCATTCCTCTTCGTTGATTCGACGGACATCCATTCTCCCGGTTCTGCACCAGGCAAGATGATGGAGATGTCGTCAAGATAGAGCGATGCGTAACTATTGTTTATGTCGGCATAGTTTTCGAAGGCGATGTATTTCACGCCTGCGGGCAACGTCATGGAGAAGTCGTGCCAATCCCAATCGTCGGTGCCCATCTCGTCGGTCCAAGTAAAGGCGGTGGGATCAGTCACGTCGGAAGATGTCGTGGAATAGCCTACCTTGAAGGAATTCTTTACGCCCCAGCTATGATGGCGGAAGGAGAAAGTAGCGCCTGAGGGCAAGTCCTTCAGCTCGGGAGAAATGAGGTACTGGTAGCCGGAATAATAGTAAGAGAAACAGAACTCGTGGCTATAGTTGATACCGGAATTGGGCGACAAATCCAGCGAAGACCAATAGCCCCAGCCATTCTCGAAGTCTTGGTAGAGGAACTCGGCTGCTTTTCTGTAGCGCACCTCATAGCTGTCGCTCTCGCCCTTCCAAGAGAGGGTTGCCGAGTTAGCGAGGGCTGCAATCGTAATGTCAGAAGGAACGGGATTGGGAGTCATCGTCTCAATGCTCGCGGTGTAGCTCCATTCGCTATAAGCGCCGTCTTCCGGGTAAACGGAGCGCACCTTGACATCGTAATGCTTTCCCGACTCAAGTCCTGCCAGGATGTATCTTGCACAATAGCCGTCTGGGCAGTACTTCTCATCGACTTCGATGAGGTGCTCCATATCATCGTTTACGCAAATCTGCCAAGCCTTTGCGGTGCCCGTCTCTTCCCAAGTTAACTCTGCGGAGTACATGGTGACAGTCCCTACATTGAAGTCGTTAGGCTGCGGATAACGAACAGGTACAATGAAGCTCTCTTCCGACCAGTTGCCGAAATGGTCATTACCATCCGTTATGCGAATGCGAACGTAGTAATATCCGCCCTCTTCGAGACCAGTCATGGTGTAAGACTTTTCGGTAAGATTGAACTCGCCCTTCCATGTCGTGTCCTCATTGCGCTTGTACTGGAAGTCCCACATCGTGCCCGGGCCGTCCCACGTCACGACAGCAGAGTTGTAGGTGGCTTCATGTTCAATATTATTGACTCTAAGGTCAGTGGAGAACGGTATCTCAGCCCAATCGCCAAGGTCAGAGCCATTCACTATTTGCAGGCGGCAGGTATATTCTGTCTTTGCAGCGAGGCCGGTCAGGGTATAGCTTGTGGCAGCGGGATTGTTGATAGCCACTGTCGTCCAGTCGGTTGCATCATTTGCCTTGTACTGCATGTTGTAGCTGCTGACTTCTGTCGTGGGTGCGTTCCACTTGAAGCTTGCTGTGGTGAGGGTGACGTCTTCGACACGGAAGTTGATGGGTCTGATGGCGAGCGGAACGTTGTTGAACTGGATTTGGTTCTTGCAGTTCAGCACGGTGCCGGTTGTGCTGCTGCCCAGTTCCTCGGGAGTATAGTAGCCCTCATGATATGAGCGGGTAGCATAAATAGCCTGTCCCTCAGCCTGGAAGCAGAGGAACTTTGAGTCGGTACTCTCAAAGAAATTGAGAGGCTTGTCCACGATGGTGACGGCAAGGTAGTGCAATCCGCCGCCGTTTCTGCTGTATCGGAACGGTCTGCTCAGCGGGATGTCGGTCCACTCGTTATTTGTGAACTCTACTTTTCCGCTGAAGACCATGTCTTCTTCCCTGACGGGAGCCCAGTCGGTCTCGTTTTCGTAGGACTCCTTGTATGTCGGGTCAGTCAGATAGATGTCGAGTGTGCGTACGGATGCCAGGTAGTTGCCGACGTACTTGAATGAAAGGCTGGTGATGTCGACCACGTCTTCGCCTATCTCGTCGGGCGTGTAGATTTGCTGTGTGACGTAGGCGGCAAGACTTTTGCCCTCAAACGGCAGCTTGTCGGTCGTCTCCGTGCCTTCGCCTATCTGCCATGTGTCGCCGAAGCCGATGCGCAGTCTCGGTTTTGATTTGCTGAGGATGCCGTCGCCCTCGCCCAGAGAAGCGATGTCGATGTCGTTGTCGCCATAGATATAGAGGACTTGTTCCCTGCCGGAGCCGGTGTGGAACGAGTCGAACAAGGTGGACGATGCGCCGTCGCTGTAGTTTGTCACGGCCGTGCCGGTGTTGTCCTTGATGGCGACGAGGAGGTTGCTGTCGTACCCTTGATAGCGGAAAGGCTTGTCGAGCGTAATCTTGTTCCAGCCCTCTTCAAGCGTCACGCTCCCGCTGAACACCTTGTCTTCTTCGCCGACTTCCTGCCAGTTGTCCACAATCCAACCGGTTGCATACGACAACTGACTGACGCTCGTATTCTGCAGATAAACGTCAATCTGTCGAGTCCTTTCGCCGGGGTCGCTGGCCTGATTCTTACAGAAGAAGCTCAGGCTGTAAATGACGCCCGACTGTCCCACCTGCTCCTTGGAGTAAACCTGCTCCGAGAAGCCGTACTTGCTTGCCGTATAGATGGGAGCATTTCCTGTAGTGCTGGAGCCGCCTATCACAACGGACGGAACGATGTTGAACCAAACCTGGTTCTTTTCGCCCAGCAAAGTGCCCTCGTAGGTGGAAAGCAATGTGGGGACATACGGCGTGTCGTAGCTGAAGCTGACGAGCGCCTGGTTTGGAGCGTCGAAGGTGAGGCATTCCGCATAGGGGCCGCTTACCATCGCGCCGTTGTGCTGAACCATGATGAGAGCGATGTTGCTGCTGCCGTCGTATTCGAAGGGCGTATGCAGGGTAACGGTCGCAATCGTATTGTTACGGTAATGGGAGATGTAGCCCGAATAGACCATGTCGGCTTCCGTGAAGTCAATCCAGTCGTATGCGTTGCTGAAAGAGCTGTTTGCGGTGTGCACCATGTAGATATCCACGTTGTTGCTGCCACCGTTCGAGTTAAATGGCTTGTTCGAGGTCTTGAAGGAGATTTTCTTGATGGTGCCCGCCGTGCCCAGCTCGCTGGCCGTGTAGATTTGCTGCGTAAGGGCGTACTTAGCGTCCCGGTTAGCGGGGAGCATGTAGGAAGATTTCAGGCCGCCGCCCACCTTGACGTTCCCTGCCTTCACGGGCATGATGTCGAGCTGGATGCTGCACTTCTGGTCGCCTACCGTAGCAACGTACATATCCATGTCCTCTTCGGGCTTGTACATCATGGACTCGTTGTTGATACAGAGGGATGCCCCGGGAGCCGAGAGGGCTCGGAAGGACGCCTTGGCTGCAGTGTATTCGCCCGTCCGGTCGTTGACCGTGACCACGAGGTTCTGCTTGTCGTAATACTCATAGGGGACGGAGAGGGGAATCGAGGTCCAGGCGTTTGGCTCGAAGGTCACCTCGCCGCTGAAGACCATATAGTCGGCCGTGACGTGTTCCCAGTCGAGCGAGCCGGGGTACGAGGTCTTGTCGGTCGGCGACATGTAGATGTCGAGGACGCGCGTCGCGGTACCCTCGGAGGCCTTGTAGAAGGCGATGGCGTTGATGGTACCGGACATGCCTATTTCCGCGCCGGTGTAGATTTGCTGCGTCAGCGAGTACTCGAAACGCGCACGAGTCGGGAGAACGTCGGATGTCACGTCGTCCGTGCCGTCGCCAATCTCGACGATGTTTGCCTTTGCTGAGCCGAAACATGTCAGCATCAAAAGCATCATGAGTAGAGTTTTCTTTTTCATAATTCTCTATTTTAGGGGTTAATACTTAGGATTTCGCATCAAATTTACGATTATCTCCGCAATGAACCAAATTATTTTAACTTTTTTCCCCTTATTATAGCATTTTTGAAGTGAAATGGGGTGTCGGGGCATCAAAGATGACCATTTTCTCGCATTAATTGCCCGAAAAACGAAGGCAAACGCGCTATGTCACACATAAATCACGGAAATCACAGAAAGATATATTTATGTCCCAATTGATTTTATGTCACACAGAAATCACAGAAAACACGGAAAAGATTCTTTTCGCATAGGAAACGACTGGCTTTATGTCTCGCAGAAATATCACTTTCTGTGATTTCCGTGATTTCCGTGCGACATAAAAACAGCTTCGATGGGACGTATATATAATTATTGCTGTCCGGTAAAAGTTAAAAAGCTATCAATCATGTGTCCGCAGTGCCG
>CAMJOE010000011.1:0-36369 GCA_946407485.1 uncultured Prevotellaceae bacterium
GCTGCGATTTCCAAGCCCTGAAAGGGCGACAGAGCATGCCATCTGTTTAATCTCAACTTGCTGAGGGTTCTGTCGTCCCTACAGCAAGGAAACGCCAACGCTACAGCAAGGAAAAGCCCTTCCCACAGCAAGGAAACGCTGACGCCACAGCAAGGAAATGCCGACGCCTCGTGAGGCATCGGAAAACCTCTGCCAAAAAGTCGCCTCTTACCCCAGCCAAGCCTCGATCTGGTCGGGTTTGAAGCGGAACTTCACTTTCTTTCCCGCAAACTCGAAGGAATAGACGCGGTCGGCATCGTCATGATAGTGGGGGCGCGGGTCGGAAAGAAGAATCTCCCTCAGCGCCTCGAGATGCTCCGCATCGAATGCCTCTTCAAGCGAAGCATGCACAGCAAGCTCCGTCATACCTCCTACATCATCCCTCATCCCTCTTCCATCATCCCTCATACATCCTACATCTTCCATCTTCCCTCCCACATCATCCACCAGACTTCCCGTCGCGTCGGGATGACTGTCGGTAAAGGCGAGGTAGGGCTTGATGTCGAAGATGGGCGTGCCGCTCATCAGGTCGGCGCCCTCGACCTCAATAATGGGGCCGTCGGGCGTATGCAAATCGATGCCAAGAATGCGCACGGAGGAGAGGCCGATGTGATTGGGGCGGAAGGGGCTCCTCGTGGCAAAGACGCCCACACGCTTGTTGCCGCCCAAGCGAGGCGGACGCACCGTAGGCTGCCACTTCTGCCCTTCGCGACGCGCCTCGCTGAAGTCCCACAGCAGCCAGATATGGCTGAAGCGTTCCAGTCCCCGCAAAGCGTCGGGGTTGCGATACTCGGGCTCGAAGACAATCCTCCCCCTCAGCCCCCCCACGAGCCCGCTTTGCCGGGGGATGCCGAACTTCGTGGGGAAGTCCGTCGTGATGGTCGCTATTGGCTTCAATTCATATTTCATCGGAGTGTTCGAAGTTTTCAGAATCATCAGAATACTAAGAATAATCAGAGGGCTCAGAGCTTTCGGAATAATCTGAGTGCTCAGAAGAATCCGAATACTCAGAGTTTTCAGAGTTCTCGGAACACTCAGAATTCTCAGAGCATTCAGGGACTCTCCTGAACTCTCTGTAGTAGAGCAGGCCGGCGCTTGTGAGGCCGAAGGGAAACGCCATCCAAATGCCCACGAGGCCCCAGCCGCAAACGAAGCCGAAGATATAGCCCAGGGGCAGCGAGATGACGATATAGGCGACGAAAGCTATCCACACCATCGCCTTCACGCGAGCCATGCCGCGAAGGGCGTTGGCGTAGGTGCATTGCAATGCGTCGCCGAACTGGAAGAGGAGGAAAGGAATGGTCAGGACCGTCACGAGCGCTGTGACTTCGGCATTGTTCGTGAAGAGCAGACCGACCCTGTCGCGAAGCAGGAAGAGGGGAAGCCCTTCGAGCAGTGCGATGAGCCAGCAGAGATGAAGTCCCGAAGCTGCCACCCGACGCGTCTCCTCCACCTCGCCAGTGCCTCGATAATAGCTCACCTTGACCGCCACTGCTGCCGACAGTCCGTAGTAGAGCATGAAGAACAACTGGCTGATGGTTATCATCACATGATGCGCCGCCAAAGCCGTTGCGCCAAGCCAGCCGACATAAATGGCGCTGAAGCTGAACGAGGCAGCCTCCATCGTCAATTGCAAAGCGACGGGCCACCCCATCCGATGCAGCTCGCGCTGGTCGGCCTTCGTGATTCGCATCTGTCGGAAGTCCTTGCGATAGAGGTCGTAGCGCCTGGTCAGATGGAACACGCCTGCTATCAGCATCAGCTGGACGAGGCGGCTGAGAAGCGTGGCAAGGCCTGCGCCCAGCAGACCCAGCTCGGGCAGCCCCCAGTGGCCGAAGATGAGGAGCCAGTTGCCAATGATGTTGAGGACGTTACCGATGAGCATTATCCACATCGGCATCGCCGTATCCTGTATGCCGTCGCTAAACTGCTTGTAGGCATTGAACAGCATCAGCGGCAGCAGGCTGAGCATCAGGGTAAACAAATAAGGCCGCATCAGGGGCAGAAGCTCCGCGGGCAGCCCAAGGAGGGGAAGGCATGCCAGAAGCAGGGCGGCCAGGCACAGCAGCAGCAGCCCCACGCCCGAACAGGCAAAGAGTCCGTTCCTGAGTTTGCCGGCAATGCTGTGCGCCCTACCCTCACCCAGCAAAGCGCTCACCACGGGCGTCAGTCCGTAGGAAAAGCCCATGCCGCCGATGATGAGCAGGCCGAGGATGTTGTTCACGAAGCCCGACGCCGCCAGTTCGTTCGTGCCGTAATGCCCCACCATAAGCGTATCGGCGAGCCCCATCACGATGGTGCTCAACTGCCCCAACATGATCGGCACGCCGATGCGCAAAAGGTCTGTATAGTGCGATGTCTTTACGCGAACCACTTTACATAGCAGAAGTCCTGGCGATGCGGCAGCTTGTCGCTCTTCGGGAAGAGGCGATAGCAAACCTTGAAGCTGCCCGCATTGTCTATCGTGTGGGAACAAACGAAGGTGTACTTGTTGCCGTCGCGGCCCTTCAGCTCGAAGGGAGCAACCTGATAGATGTGGTCCTCGCCCTCCTTGTCGGTCACAAGCGTCACAAGCTCTACGCCGATGGCATTGTCCAGGCCGGCCTCATCGACCACAACCTCGATGTTGTACTTCGTGCCTGCCTCGATGTTGCCGTTGCTGATGTCTTCGTTCCTGTCGATGCTCACCACGTTAACGGCATCCCAACGCTCGGCAACGGCTTCCTTCCAGAGGGCAATCTCCTTTGCAAGCTGATAGCCATTCTTCTGCAACTTCTGCGAACGCTCGCGCAGCTTGTTGTAGAACTTGCTGTAGTAGTCGTCGAGCTGGCGCTTCATCGTGTAGTGAGGAGCAATCTGGGCAATGGAGTTTTTGATTACCTTAATCCAGCCTGCCGAGATGCCTTTCTTATCCTTATTATAATAAAGAGGTATGATCTCGTTCTCCAAGAGCGAGTAGATGGTGGCGGCATCGAGGCGGTCCTGATACTCCTGGTTCTGGTAGGTGCGCTTTTCTGTGAGCGCCCAGCCTGCGCCTTCACGATAGCCTTCGAGCCACCAGCCGTCCTTCACGCTGAGGTTAACCACGCCATTCATCTCTGCCTTCTCGCCCGACGTGCCGCTGGCCTCCAAGGGACGTGTCGGCGTATTCATCCAGATGTCCACGCCGCTGACAAGACGGCGGGCCAGCAGGAAGTCGTAGTCCTCCACGAATATGATCTTCGCCTGGAACTCAGGACGCTGGCTTATCTCGTAAATCTTCTTGATGAGTCCCTGGCCTGCGCCGTCGGCAGGATGTGCCTTGCCTGCAAAGAGGAAGATGACGGGACGCTCGGGGTTGTTCACAATCTGGCTGAGGCGCTCCAGGTCGGTGAAGAGCAGGTACGCACGCTTGTAGGTGGCAAAGCGGCGGCAGAAACCAATGACGAGGGCATTGGGATTGAAGTTCTCAATCAACTTCACGACGCGCTGCGGGTCACCCTGATTCTTGAGCCACGTCTCCTTATACTGCTCGCTGACATACTTGAAGAGCTTCTGCTTCAAGGCCTGACGAGTGGCCCAGATCTCCTCATCGGGGCAGTTGTAGATGCCGTGCCAAATCTCTTCGTTCGACTGGTCGCTGAGGTGCTTCTTGTCAAAGTACTTGGCATAAATGTGGCGCCATTCGGTGGCGCACCATGTCGGGAAATGTACGCCGTTGGTGACGTAGCCGACGTGGCTCTCCTCGGGATAGTAGCCCTGCCATATATTGTTGAACATCTTCTTGCTTACCTCGCCGTGGAGCCAGCTCACGCCATTGACCTCCTGACAGGTGTTGCAAGCGAATGTGCTCATACAGAACTTCTCGCCGTGGTCGTCGGGATTCGTGCGGCCCATGCCGATGAACTCGTCCCAACTGATGCCGAGCATCTGCGGATAGCCACTCATGTACTTGCCGAAGAGCTCTTCGTCGAAGTAGTCATGGCCGGCAGGCACGGGTGTGTGGACTGTATAGAGCGATGATGCGCGGACGATTTCGAGTGCCTGATTGAACGACAGGCCTTCGTGGATATAGTCGCAGAGGCGCTGCAGATTGCAAAGCGCAGCGTGGCCCTCGTTGCAATGATAGACGTCCTTCTTGATGCCGAGCTTCTTGAGAAGCAGCATGCCGCCGATGCCGAGCAGTATCTCCTGCTTCAGCCTGTTCTCCCAGTCGCCGCCGTAAAGGGCGTGGGTGATGGGCTTGTCGAACTCGGAGTTCATCTCGTTGTCGGTATCGAGCAGGTATAGCTTCACACGGCCGACGTTGACGCGCCAGACGAATGCGTGCACGTGATAGTTCATATAAGGTACGTCGATGACCATCGGCGTGCCGTCCTCGTTCATCTGCTGTTCGATGGGCAGCGAACCGAAGTTCTGAGCCTCGTAGTTGGCAATCTGCTGTCCGTCCATTGCAAGGCTTTGCGTAAAGTAGCCATAACGATAGAGGAAGCCGACGGCGCACATGTCGACGTTGGAGTCGGAGGCTTCCTTCACGTAGTCACCAGCCAGCATACCGAGGCCGCCGCTATAGATCTTCAGGGCGGAATGGATGCCGTACTCCATGCAGAAGTAGGCCACGGAGGGACGCTTGCGGTCCGGCTCCACATCCATGTAGCTGCGGAACAGCTTGTATACTTCGCTGATGCGCTTCATCAAGGCCTTGTCCTTGACAATCTCCTCCTTGCGGCTGAAGCTGAGACGCTCCAGGAGTGCAACGGGATTGTGCTTCACGGCACTATAGAGCTCGGGGTCGAGGTCGCGGAAGAGGTCGCGCGCCTCGTAGTTCCACACCCACCACATGTTGTGGGCGAGTTCTTCGAGTTTGCTGAGTTCGGCAGGAACATTGCCTTTGACAATGATGGGCTTCCAGCTGGGCTGATTTGCATTACTTGCTTTAATCTTCATATTTTATGGGGTTAATGGGGTTAATAAGCTTAATGGGGTTAATGGGTGCGAGCCTTCGCGTTGCGCAAAGCGACGTCGTAGGCTTCGTAATAGTATGCGATAAAGTTCTTCCAGAGTGCTTTCTCCGCAAGCTTGGCTGCATTCCGGCGGGCCTTGTCGACGCTCTTCTTGTCGAAAGCGGAGAAGCGGGCGATGGTGTTGCTGAGATGCTCGGCGACCTCCTGGGCGTTGTAGTCGTTGCGACCGATGACTTCCACGCCGTCCTCCAGTTTGCTGTCGTGGCCGAGGCTGGTGCATGCCCAGACGCCAAAGCCGCTGAGCGACGTGGTGATGCAGGGAACATGAAAGGCCACTGCCTCGAGCGGCGTGTAGCCCCACGGCTCGTAATAGGAGGGATAGGCTGCGAGGTCGTCGCCGATAAGGAGGTCGTAGTAGGGCATTTGGAAGATGCCGTCGCCTCCGTCGAGATAGCAGGGCACGAAGATGACCTTCACGCGACTGTGCTTGTCGTTCTTCATGCCGTGAGAGCGCAGGAAACCCAACACGGGATCGTTCCAGGGCTCATGCAGGTTGTGGGTGATGACGGGCTCGGGCAACGGCTCGGAATACGTGCCGCCCATCTTCAGGCGTTCCTGAAGGTCGGCGCGAGGGCTTTCCATCCATGCCGGCACCTGTATGAGCATGAGGACCTGTCGCTGCAGGTCGCTGTCGTATAGGCTGCGATAGGCGGATTCGAGGAAGACGTCGATGCCTTTGTTGCGGTATTCGTAGCGGCCGCTGGTGGCTACAATCAGCGTGTCGTCGGTGAACTCAGCGCCCGTCAGGGCATTGGCCACCTGCAGAATCTTGGCCCGAGCCTCGCGGCGGCGCTTTGTGAAGGCTGTTCCTGCCGGTACGAAGTCAGCTTCGAAACCGTTCGGCAGGATGACGTCGGGCCGTTTGTCGAGCAGTTCGTAACACTCGCGGCCCGTCACCTCGCTGACTGTCGTGAAGCAATCGACGTTGTGTGCAGCCTGTCGCTCGACGCTGTGTTTCGCTTCCATGTTGAGTTCGCCAGCCATTTGCGTGCCGTTGTATGCCCAAAGGTAATCGTAGAGCGGCTTGTTGTTGCCGGCGATGCTACGGCCGATGCTTGTGGCGTGCGTCGTGAAGATAGTGGCTATCTCAGGCACGTTCTTCCTGATATAGAGCGCTCCGAGGCAGGTCATCCACTCGTTTGCCTGATAGACGGCCTTCTTCCTTGCGCCGAGATGATAATGGTAGAAACTCTCGACCACGAGGGCTGCGGCATAGCTGAACATGCTGGCTTCGTCGTAGTCGCCGTAGGCATGGAGGCTATCGACACCGAAGTCCTCCCAAGCCTTGCCGTAGATTTCGTTCTTCTTCTCGAAGTAGGGACTGAAATCGACAAGGACGACGCAAGGTTTGCCGGGAATGTTCCACCGGCCGACACGGACATGCAGGCCGCTTTCGGCAGCCATCTTCACCCAAGGGCGCCACAACGTCTCGTCTTCCAGAAAGAGGGGATTCTCCTTTTCCTTCCACACATCGGGACCGATGAACAGAATCTTGTCAGGGAATTGCTCCTGAAGTGTCTTGGCACGAGTCGAGAGCACCGTATAGATGCCACCCATCTTGTTGCACACTTCCCAACTGCTCTCGAAAATAAAGTCTGGTACCAATCGTTTTTCTCTCATTAAACTGCCTTTCTTCACTAATTTCGCGCGCAAAGGTACAACAAAATATGTTAAAAAAGAAACCTTTTGTGCTTTTTATATATAAATATGTGGGGTTTGTGCTACAACTAAATACTTTTTTTACTATCTTTGTAGGTGAATTGCGACATGAAACATCGATATATTAACCACGACACGTCGTTAAGCAGCTCACAACACGTTGCTAGATTGCTCACAACACGATGCTAGATTGCTCACAACACGATGCCAGATTGCTCACAACACGTTGCTAGATTGCTCACGACACGTTGCTAAGTTGCTCACGACACGTCGACAAATGAAACGCAACATGAAGAAGATTTCTACACTTGCTGCGATGTTTTTCATCGCGACTGCAGCCTTCGGCCAACAGCCCTGGAAGCTACAGCTGCAGAGCCCAGAGGAGAAGATCAACTTGAACATCGACCTCTACGAGGAGAGCATCGAGGTGCCGGGCTTTGAGGCTTTCGGACCGATGCACGGCTACATGGACGGCAACATCTACGGCGTTTGGTACGTGGTGAGTTTCGAGATCAAGGACGACCAGCATGCCAACATCACCATCGCCAACGACCTTGGAAGCGAGGACCAAAAGCTGACACTGACGCAAAACCCTGACGGCACGTACCAGCTGAAATTCCTTGGCTTTAACGCCGTGAAGCGTGCCGACGGCAAAAAGCTCGTGAAGGTTCCGTCGGAGTTCAAAATGGAAATCAAAAGATGACGACGCGCAAGAAATACCTTCTCACCGCTCTTGGCGGCACACTATTCGGCATCGTGCTGGTGCTGGCGGCTCTCTATACAAGCAATGTCACGTCGACTAACGAGTCGTGCGCGGCGTGTCACGTGCATCCCGAAGCTGAAACGAGCTGGAAGCAAAGCAAGCACTACATGAACCAAAGCGGCGTGCATACGGATTGTGCAGCCTGCCACCTGCCACCAGCCGGCACGCCTCACTACTACTGGGCTAAGGTCAAGATTGGCTTTCACGACATCTGGATGTACCTGACGCACGACAAGGAGGATTTCGACTTCGAGTCGAAGCGCACAGAAGAGTACGCGCCCAACATCGTCTTTAATAGCTCGTGCAAGAAGTGCCACGCAAACCTCTTCCCGGAAGGTATCACGGACGACGGCGTCGCCGCACATCTCTACTACGAAGAGAACGAGGAGAAGCTGGGCTTGCAATGCGTGAGCTGCCACCTCGACGCGGGTCACTTCATCGCTGGCTACAAGCACGAGAAGATGACGACGGCGCCCATCGATACCACGGGCCCCGTCTATACGGAGCCGGCCTCTGTGACAAGCTTCTCGAACTTCACGGAGACTATCCCCGGCACTCGCGCCTCAATCAACATGATTGCTGTGCCCGGCGGCAAGTTTACGATGGGCAGCAATAAGGGCGACAAGTTCAGCCGCCCCGACGAATATCCCGCACACGAGGTTACCGTCTCGCCGTTCTTCATGGGCGAGGTTGAAGTGACGTGGAACCAGTATTGGGCCTTCTACGTCGAGACAATGTCGGAGGGACGCACGAAGCCTGAGGTCATCTATGCCAACAACAGCCGTCCGGACGTGGACGCCGTGTCGGGTCCTACCCCACCATTCGGCATGCCCGACCAGGGCTGGGGCATGGGGAACCGGCCGGCCATCACGATGACACACTATGCGGCTGAAACCTTCTGCCAGTGGCTCAGCCTGAAGACGGGCCGCCACTATCGTCTGCCGACGGAAGCGGAATGGGAATATGCGGCTCGCGGCGGCACGGACACGCCCTACTTCTTCGAAGGCAAACCCTCTGCCTATTCGAGCGAAGGACTTTGGAACAGCATCTTCGGCACCGACACAACGACCATCAATCGCTACGCCATATATGCCCTCAACAGCAAGAACCGCACACAGGAGCCGTCGCGAGTCGCGCCCAATCCGTTCGGACTGCGCAACATGCTGGGCAACGTGATGGAATACTGCCAGGACTGGTACGCGGAGGATGCCTACGAGAAGGCCGATGCGAGTGCCGTCGACCCGAAGGGACCCGCTTCGGGCACCGACTATGTGGTGCGCGGCGGATGCTATCACGACGATGCCAGCGAGTTGCGATGCGCTGCACGTCGGCACAGCGACTACGAGGCCTGGCTTAAGACCGACCCGCAGAACCCGAAGAGCATCTGGTGGCTCAGCGACATGAAGGGCATCGGCTTCCGTGTCGTCTGCGACGCAACAATTAACCCATAAAGCCTATTAAACCTATTAACCCCATAAAACCTATAAAGATTATGAAAAAAGAAGGAATGAGCAGGCGCAGTTTCCTGACTGGCGCCGCTACCGTCGGAGCGGCTGCTGTGGCTGCTCCTGCATTACTTGCCAGCTGTTCTGGCAATGGTAACAAACTCACGCCCCTCAAGAAGGAAGGCGAATACTACGTGCCCGAACTACCCGACAAAGCTATCGACGGACCGGAACTGAAGGTTGGTCTCATCGGTTGCGGCGGTCGCGGAAGCGGTGCCATCATCAACCTGCTCGATGCTGCCGACAACATCAAGGTCGTGGCACTGGGCGATGTCTTCGAAGACAGACTGAACGACGTGCGCAATCGTCTCATCAACGAGCGCCAGCAGGAAGTGCCTCAGGAGAATTGCTTCGTTGGCTTCGATGCCTACAAGAAGGTCATCGACGCAGGTGTCGACATGGTAATCCTCACCACACCTCCTGTCTTCCGTCCCGAGATGTTCAAGTACGCGACGGAGAAGGGCGTGCACTCTTTCCTCGAGAAACCCATCTGCGTTGATGCCAAAGGCTATCGCTCTGTCATGGCAACTGCAAAGCAGGCTCAGGCAAAGGGCTTGAGCGTCGTTGTCGGCACGCAGCGTCACCACGAGCGTCGCTACGTGGAAGCCAACAAGCAGATACAAGCCGGAATGATTGGCGAGATTACCGGCGGCAACGTTTACTGGAACCAGGGCATGCTGTGGTATCGTCAGCGCGAGGCCGGCTGGACAGACATGGAGTGGAATATCCGCGACTGGGTGAACTGGAAGTGGCTCTCGGGCGACCACATCATCGAGCAGCACGTCCACAACATCGACGTCTTCCTCTGGATGAGCGGCTTGAAGCCCGTTAGCGCTACGGCATTCGGCTCGCGCCAACGCCGTGTCACTGGCGACCAGTACGACTTCTTCAGCACGGACTTCACGATGGAGAACGGCATCCACATGCACTCGATGTGCCGCCAGATTGATGGCTGCAGCAGCAAGGTGAGCGAGTTTATCCAAGGCAGCAAGGGCAGCTGGGACAGCGAGACGAATGAGATAAAGGACCTCCAAGGCAACGTTATCTGGAAATACGACGACGAAAAGGCTAAGCAGGAGTTCCAAGTGCACGACCCCTACACGTTGGAGCATGTCGATTGGGTGAACCACATCCGCAAAGGCACAGCTCACGAGGAAGCAACAGACAACGCCATCTCCTGCATGGCAGGCATCATGGGCCGCGAGGCAGCATATACCGGTCAGACCGTCACATGGGACGAGATGACGCAGTCTCCGCAGGACTTCCTGCCCGAGAAACTCGAACTTGGTCCCCTCGACCTGGCCTCGATGACAGTTCCCGTGCCAGGGAAATAAAGAATAGGCTTGATGGGCTTGATGGGCTTTATGGGCTTAATGGGGCTAATAGGGCTAATAGGCTCCTAAGCCCATAAAACCCATAAGCCCATTAAACCCATAAAGCCCATTAAACCCATTAACCCCATAAAGCCCATTAACCCCATAAAGCCCATTAACCCCATAAAGCCCATTAACCCCATAAAGCCCATTAACCCCATTAACCCCATTAACAAATGCAACGACGCAATTTCCTATTAAGTTCTATGGCAGGTGCTGCGGCTGCAGCACTGACGCCTACCACATTGCTGGCATCTTGTGCCCCTAAGAAGGACGAGAAGAAAGCCACTACCCCACTCAACCTCTGCTTCCAGGAAGGCATTGCCATTGGCGACTCGCTTCAGGAGAAGCTCGACTACTGCGAGAGTCTCGGCGTGACAGGCTTCGAGGTGGGCGGACGCGGCTTGGCCGGACGTGTGGACGAGATAAACAATGCCCTCAAGGGACGTAACGTGCGCATGGCTGCCATCTGTGCAGGCTTCGACGGATTCATTCTGGCAGAGGACGGACAGAAGGACGCATTCGACCGCACGATGCGCGAAATCATTGAGGCTGCCGGCAAGATTAATTCTTGTGGCGTCATCATGGTGCCTGCCTTCAACGGTCAGCAACCTTGCCGCCCCCATACGATGGACACGCGCAACTATCTCTGCGAGCAGCTTCACGAATTGGGCGAGTTCGCAGTTCAATGTGGAACGACCGTCATCCTTGAACCCCTGAACCGCGGCGAGTGCTTCTATATGCGCTTGGTTGCCGACGCTGCTGCCATCGCACGCGATGCCGACAGCAAGGGCGTGAAGTGCATGGGCGACTTCTGGCACATGCAGGAGGAGACGTCCGACTATGCTGCATTCATGGCTGCAGGCACAGAATACCTGCAGCACGTGCACATTGCCAGTCGCGGCCGTCGCAAGACACCAGGCGAGGACGGCGAGAAGGACAACTACCGCGATGGTTTCCGCGCCCTCAAGGAACTTGGCTATCAGGGTTTCGTCAGCTTCGAGTGCGGCTGCGAAGGCGACCGTGCAGTCGTCCTGCCCGCAGCAGTCGAACTGCTCCGCAAGCAGTGGGACGAAGCATAACATCCACCATCGTGTCAAAAGACAACTCGCGTCGCCCCACAACACACGTCAAATCGAAGGACAACGCACGTCAAATCGAAGGACAACGCGCAATAAGTTGAAGGACAACATACGATAAGTTGAAGGACAACGCGCGATAACAAGGGACGACATAGGGTAAGTCAAAGGAACGACACAGGTTAAGACGAAGAACCACTCAGGTTAAATAAACAAATAAAGCACGTTAAGTTGAATGACTTAACGTGCTTTGTTTATATCCTTGACCTTATAGGACACAAAAAAGCCTCCGACGAAATCGGAGGCTTAAAGTTAATAGAAATCTGTTAAGTTATCTTATTAGATAAGCAATTATTACTTAACAGCAACCTTCTTACCGTTCTGGATGAAGATACCCTTCTGAGCCTTGCTAACGCGCTGGCCAGCTACGTTGTAAACGGGAGCGTTGGGATCGTCAGCGTTAACCTTGATGATGCCAGTGGGCTGAGTAACTTTAACCTTGAATTCAGCGGTCTTTGAAGAAGCGATAGAAGCGGTCTTGAAGGCGCCATTACCAATACTGATGGACTTAACGGGAAGAGTGTATTCGCCTACAGCAACGCTTTCGTCAACTGTAATCTCAACGAATGCAACTACACCGTCATTACCGAGGAATGCGCAGGGTACCCACTCGTCTGCATCGTCGCGATAGCCGGGAACACCAGGAGCAACAGAAATCTGGCTCTTAGAAACCTCAACCTTGAACCAATCTGCCAATGTTGCGCCATCTTCTTCAGTGTATTCAGCAGCAATACCTAAATTCTCCTTGTCAGCACGCTCACCATTAACGGTAACCTTAGCTACGTCACCAGGAGTCTTGGGTACTGTGAAACCTTCGGGAACACCATTCCACTTGAATGCGAAACTTACAACGGGTTCAGCGTTCTTGAGGCTAATGGGGAGAGCCTTTGTTGCGCCTTGCTCGATCTCAAAGCCATCTTCTACATAGAGGATGTTCTCCTGTGCCATTGCTGCAGCACCGCACAGCATAGCAACCAATGTCATGTAAAACTTTTTCATTGTTGTTTTAAATATTAAAGTTATTATTAAATTAATTTATCCGTTTTGTTATAATGATTGATTATTCATCAGCATCAGCCATAAGGTTGAGTACGTATGTAGCGTCAGCAACATCGATGAAACCATCATTGTTTACGTCAGCAGTGGGATACTCAGAAGCCTCACCTTCATCAGCCATTACATTCAGGATGTAGGTGTAGTCAGCGATGTCGACATCACCATCACCATTTGCGTCACCTTCTACAGCAACAGCGCCTTCCTCGATGGTCCAAGTGAAAGAGTTGGTAGCATAGTTGTGGATAGAAGTTGTGTTAGCTTCAACCATTGCAGCGTTCTTAACCTCTACGACAACGTCGCCAGGAGTAGCGTCAGCAGCAACAGCAACCTGGAAAGTAGCGATAGCACCATCAGTGCCAGTCATAACCTTACCGTCAGCACCTACACAAGAGAAGGTAACGGTACCGTCTTCATTAGGAGTAGCAGTGAAAGTGGGAGCGAAATCTTCGGGATAGCGAGCGGGATCAATAGCTTCACTTCCTTCAACGAAAGTAACACCTTCGGGAAGAACAACGGTACATGTCCACTGCCAAATGCCAGCGTCACCGGTCTTCATGTTCAGGGTGAGGGTTGCGGTTTCACCAGTCTTACCTGCTGCACCTGCTGTTACATAAATCTGATAAGCGTCTTGCAAAGATGCCCACATTGCTGTCATCATAAAGAATGAAACCAGCGAAAGTAAAATTCTCTTTTTCATAAAACTTAGTTTTTTGTGTTATTAAATGTTGTTTTAGTTGTTTTATACTTTTCTGCTGCAAATTTAGTGCTTTTTTCATAACCACCAAAACATTTTGGCTTTTTTTTTTCACTTTTCTCAAAAAAAGTTGGGTAAATTGAAGTAAAACCCTCGAAAAAGTCATTTTTTGAGCTTTTTTATGGTGATTATTTGGTCATTTTACATCTTTTTAGGTTTTCTCTGGCGGTGGATGCACATTTGGCTCATCTTTTGGCCTGGAATTGGTGTCGAGTCTTCTCATATACATTATATATATATTATATATTGCGTGATTAAATGCCACGTGCTCTGAAGATGATGTCGCGGGCTTCGGTCACTTCGCGGAACCTTTTCTCGGCGGCTTCTCTGGCTGCTTCGCCTTGTGAGGCGACGCGGTCGGGGTGGTAGCGGAGTGCGAGTTGTCGGTATGCCTGCCGGACTTCATCGTCAGTGGCTGTCTCGCTGATGCCGAGTGTGCGATATGCTTCTTGCAAGGTGACGTCGACGTAGGGCTGCCAGCTGCGTTCTTGCTTCTGATAGCCTGTGAAGTCGTCTGTGCCGTGGCGGAAGGTGAAGTGTATAGTGGGGCGGCGATACATGGAGTCGAACAGCCAGCCCAGCAGGAAGCCGAGGATGAGTCCTTTTCCTCCACCGATGCGCCAACCGATGATGGCAAAGATGAGACGGAAGCTAAGCAGGCAGGACATGTTCTGAGTGAAAATTAAGAATTGAAAATTGAAAATTGAAGATTGAATATTGAAAATTGAATATTGAAGATTGAAAGGATTGAATGTCGATGATTGAAAATTGAAGATTGAAGATTGAAAGGATTGAATGTTGATGATTGAAAATTGAAGATTGAAGATTGAAAGGATTGAAGATTGATGATTGAAAATTGAAGATTGAAGATTGAAAATTGATGATTTGAGAGTTGTCACAGTGTCTGCCTCAGCTTCTCGGAGAGGTCTGCTACGGGGACGACTTCGTACTCTCCGTCTTTGAGCCAGATGATGCGACGGGAGACGATGGGGAGTCCGATGTCCTGGAGCATGAGGGCGTAAAGGCTAAGCTGTATGGTGTAGAGCGAGAGGTCTTCCTCGGTCATATCAGCGAAGGGTGCGTTGAGCACTCGTCCGTACTTACGGTTGTAGTCGTTGGAGAGGCTGGCGTTTGTCTTGTAGTCGAGTATGACGAATCCTTGGGGCTGTCCGTCGCTGCCGTCGTTGTAGTAGAGCATATCGAAGGTGCCTGCGATCTGTTCCTTGAGGTTCCGCTCCTGGCAAGGGTTCTTGCCGCTATAGACTCTTGCTTCGTTGAGGACGAGATGCATACTGGCGGGCATTTCGTTCATGAACATGACGATTGCCTCTTCCTTTGGATGTATGGGTGCGAGGAAACGGTACTCGGGCATATACTGGGCCTGTATGGACGGGCAAATGCGCTCGGGCAGTCCTGCGCGGAGATAGCCGAGGCTTTCTCCGTAGGCGTGTGTCTTGGTGCCGAGTGTCGTGGCGCGGAAGGAGTTCTGCCGCCACTGCTGTATCCAGTGCTCGGGTGTCAGGCCGTGCTTTCTGGCGTAGCGCATGGCCTGCCATTGCTCGTCGAACGGTTCGCGTACGAAGCGATGGGTGACGTTGGAGACGGAGGGCAACGCCTGCCCATGCAGCAGGTAGCGATGCCCTTCCTCGTAGAATTCGAGGTCGTCGAACTCCTGGAGGACCTTGCATCGGGCGTCGGCCACGACAGCAGGCTCGCCGGGGATGGTGAAGAAGTTTTCTGGGGACATTATGCTTTGAATGTTGAAGGTTAACAGTTGTAGTTTCTTCTCCCTCATGAGGGGTTGTTTTTTCCTTGCTGTGGCGTCAGCCTTTCCTTGCTGTGGGAAAGGCTCTTCCTTGCTGTGGGAAAAGCCTTTCCTTGCTGTGGCGTCAGCGTTTCCTTGCTGTGGCGTCGGACGGCGTCACTTGACGGCGATTTTCTTGCCGTCGATGATGTTCACGCCTTTCTGCACTCTGGCGAGGCGTTGTCCGGAGAGGTTATAGATGGCGGCACTGAGGTCGTCGAGGCCTCTCGGGTCGGTGAGGGTCTGCAGGTCTCTGTATTCGTCGAGTCCCTTCAGGTCGATGATGCCCGTCTCGTCGTCGTCGGAGAGTGGCAGCCCGACGAGTGCGTCGTCGAAGGTGGGCCGGAACTCGGAGACTTGTATGACGCCGGTGCCGCCGCCCTTACGGGCCGTGATGACCCACTTGAAGCTTTGGTAGGCCTTCGCCGTCTCGGCGGGGAGGGTGTAGGTATAGGTCGTAAAGTTGACGTCTCTCAATTTCGAGTCGTTGCTGACCGTAGCGATGACTTCCCACGACGGGTCGTCCAGGCCGGGATTGCTGTCGGATGTGGAGCCGTAAAGTGTCCAGGCCTTCGGGTTGCGGCCGGTGTACTGGGCATTGTCGTTGGCGGTGGTGATGGTGTAACCCGTCACGTAGATGGGCAGCGAGGCATGGAAGATGTTGTAGATGCTGTTGCCGTCTCCGCCGTTGAGGCACCACTTCGTTGCGGTGTTGCCATCGACGAGCTTGTCGTAGTCCTCGCCCGAGCCGAAGCCTGCTGTGCCCTCGTCGGGGATGAAGAATACGTCGGCGCTTGCCCGCTCGTACTGCTTGGTCCTGGCTGTGCCGTAGTGGAGCTTGTTGGTGCTTTGCGCGAGGTTGTCCATGGCGTAGATGCCGCCCAGGGGCGCATATACCTCGAGGCTGGACTTCAGCATGCGTCCGTTGCAGACTGCCGTGATCTCCTCGGGCGTCATGCCAGAGCGCCAGAAGCTCAACTCGCTGACCTCGCGGCTGCTTGCGTCGTCGCCGACCGAGACGAAGGCGATCTTCGAGAGGCGCTCCCCTATCTCGCCGGCCTTCACCTTGTCAACATAGAGGATGGTGCGGCGCTGGGCGTAGTAACTGGTCAGCGTGATGTTGTGCCATGCGTCGTCGTTGATCTTCGCGGTCGATGTGATGGTGGAGCCGGAGGGTGCGGTGTAGGTGACGGTGCCGTCGGCATTGACGCGGACCACTGCCTCGTCGAGGGAAACGGCCTGAGCGAGCGAGAAGGCCTGACCCTCCGTGCCCTTGAGGCGGACGGTAATGGTGAAGGGGTGCACCGTCTCCTCAGGCTCGAAGTAAATCCTCTTGCCAGCCTCGACGGTCATACTCTTCGACTGGTTGCGCACGGGCTGTGGCTTGCCGGCCTTGATGGCGTCGTAGAGCGACGGCACCATGGCATACATGAACTCTGCATGGCCTGCGGTGTTCTGGTGATAGGTGTCGGAGACGTAGCCGTCGGCCCACTGGCCGTTGCCCTTGTCGATAGCGCCGAGCACGTTTGTCGAGGCGACGTCCCACTCGTGAATGAGCAGGTTGAGCTGCTTGACGTAGTAGTAGTCGTCGTTATTGTAGTCGCTGCGCGTGTAGTTGTTCATCACCATCGGTATCTTCCCGTCGGCGCGTACCTTGCGGATTAACGTCAGCATGTTGTCACGCCACTGGTTGAAGACGGCCTGCTGATTGCTGGCGCCGTGGATGCCTTCGTTTCCGAGGGAGAGGCCGAAGATGACGTAGCGTCCGAAGTCGCGGATGAGGTCGTCGTAGCGCTTGAGAAGGTCGTTGGTCGTGTTGCCGCCGATGGAGACGTTGGACGTGTAGAAGGGCGTCTCGCTCCTACCCTCGCGGTGGCGGGCTATGAGCTGCTGTCCGTAGAGGTAACGGTAGCCCTTGTAGTCCGTGGCGCCCTGGCCGTTGGCCACCGACGAGCCGAAGACGCTGATGCGATTCTCGTCGATGGGGGCCGCGATGTCGTACACCATGTCCTTCATGTTGACGGTGATGGTGTACGTTCCTGCATTCTGATAGATGTTCTCCACGTTCTGTCCCTTCTCCGCTTCGCCGAGGACGTATCGCGTGTCAGCATCCTGCAGGCGCTTGATGGCGAGGGCGTCGTCGTTGTTCAGGGCAAAGTACATCGTCTTATCGACCCACTGCTGCGAAGCCGTCTCCCGGAGGGTCACCTCTCCCTCGAAGACGCCGCCTCCCTTGTAGGGAATGACGGGACTGCCTGCGCCCATGTTGCCGCGGACGTACATCGTGACGGGCAGGACGGTGACGAGGCGGTTGCCTGTATCGACGGTGATGCGGGCCACACAGCCCTCAGCAACCGCGAACGGCGTGCTGCCCTCGGTGCTGAAGGTGCCATCGCCATTGCTGGAGAGCGTCACCGCTTCGCCGTCGGCTGTGCCTGTCAGGGTAAACGTGCCGGCATCGAGACGGGCATACGCCTCGTAGTGGTTGGCGTCGAGAGCCTTGAAGGTCACGTCCTCGGCGTTGCCACTGAGTGACAACATACTGAACTCGAGGGGTTCTTCGGGGCGAGTGCCGCCCTCGTACTCCTCCACGCGCATCGCGCTGATGTGCGCCATGCCGAAGACGCGCTGGTAAGTGATGAAGATGTTGCCGTCCTTGTCGGGATAGAGGTAGTCGGTCTGCAGGATGTTGCGCAGGTTGCCGTGATAGCCCTCGCCGCCGATGTCGGAGCCAGAGGTGGTCTGACCGCCCGTCCAGGTGCGTTGTCCCTTAAAGGTGTAGAGGGTCGCGCGGTTGTCGGTGTGATTGCGCGTGCCGTAGATGTAGAAGCGATAGCAATGGGCTGTGTTGAGCTTGCCGAGCTTGAAGGAACGCACATCGCCATTGTCGATGAAGACATAGTCCTCGGTTGCAGTCTTGATGGCGAGGTCGCCCAGGTCGTCTGCCGAGGGGTCATTGTTGCCGCCGGCATCGATGCCGTTGGTATAGGTCTTTTCCACGACGGTGAAACGTGCTCCGGTCGAGGTGCCTTCGCTATTCTTGACAGCGACAATCTTGTTGGCCGCCACGGCGTTACTGCCGCTCGAACCCGACGAGATGTTGTTCCAGCGGTTGCCGTTGGCGTCGGTCCCCGTCGTCTGATGTCCGCGGGTATTGTTGCTCGTCTCTCCGAAGTCGAAATACATCTTCTGCGTCATCGTGAGCTCCTGGTTGGGGCGCTCCAGTCCCTCCAGCTCCTCTATCTTCATGCAGTTGAGATAGACCATGATGCCCGAGGTCTTCTTGATGATTGTGAGGTCGATGTTGCCGCTTTTGTCAGGGAAGATGGGCTCAGATGTCAGGACGGAATTGTTGTTGCCATTGTAGCCGCCGCTGCCTATCCCGGCACCCGACATCACCAACTCCTCGCGCCAGCAGTTCTCGCCTGTCAGGTCGATCCATGCCGCCCTGGTGTCCGTCGCCGTACGCGAGCCGAAGAGGCTGAAGCGGTAAGCCTTGCTGAGGTCGAGTCCCTTGATGTGGATGACGCCATAGTCCTGGTTGCCCTCCAGGAAGATATAGTCCTGCGTGGCACTCTCGATGGCAAGGTCGCCGAGCAGCGATGCGGAGGGATTCTGCAGGCCGCCGTTTGTGTAGCCGTTGGTCGAGAAGCGCGACGAGAGCTGCAAACGGCAGTCGGTCGCCGTGCCTTCAGCAGTCACGAGGCTGATGGTCTGCGGGTAAGCCTTGTCGGGTGCGCCCGTCCCCTTGCCGAAGATGTTATTCCAGTGGTGTCCGTTCTTGTCGGCCCCGACGGTCTTATAGCCCTGGCCCGACACGTTGTTCTGTCCGTAGTCGATGTAGAAAGTGCGGCCCACGGCCTGTGCGCCTGAAGTCAGGCAGGCTGCCAGCAAAGCAAGTGTCAATAATGTCTTAATCGCTTTCATAAGTTTAAAATAAGTGTATCCTGTCGTTATTCGCTGCAAAGATAATGCTATTTTTTTGAATATGCAAGGATTCAGCAAAAAACTACACACGCTACGTTTGCAAACGCGACACGCTGCGGTGGCATTTACAACGTGTCGTGAAGGCGCTCATGATGTGATGTGAGGGCGCTCGCGACGTGATGCGATGGCGCTCATGACGTGATGTGAAAGCGCTCACGACGTGTCGTGAGAGTGCTCGCGACACGTCGTGATTGCCAAGCGGACTGATGATGTCTCCACGCTTATTTCACCGAGAACTTCTCGCCCGCCGTATTCGACTGGAACTCGGGCGCATAGAGGCAGGTCAGGCGTGCGGGAGGCAGGAGGTAGTTGCCGTCGCGGCTGACGAGCCAATCCTCCTCGATGACGTAGGTGCCACGCGGCATGCGGTCCATGAAGTACTCTGTGCTGGCATCGTGCATCGCCTGATAATAGCCGAGGCCGCCCTGCCAATGGTAGCCCGAAAGCTGCTGGACAGGTTCGGTTGCTGCAGGACGAGGAGCCTTCAAGCAAACGTATTCGTAATCTCTGTCTGCCGTAATCGTATAGCGGACATGGACTCTGTCGCCCATTGACCATTGACCATTGACCATAGCCGCATTCCTATTCTCTATAGACACCTCTCGACGAATGGTCATACCTTCGCGATTGCTCTCAACTTCAGTAGCCGGCAATTGGCACTGGGCATAGACAGTTCCCCAAGAAAGGCCATGCTCTACGTTCTTTTGCTCGATGGTAAGCTCCTTTGCCTTGCCGATGTCCTCGATTCGTTCGCGAACGAATCCGTAGTCAGCCTCAGATTTCTGCAACTTGCGCATCTGATTGTCGTATGTGACCTTGCCGCTCCATTGGCCGGTTTCTGTTGGGAAGTCGCTCTGCAACAAAGCATAAATCGCATCGGCCGACTGGATGGGCTGATCCCATTCCTGACTCCTCTTTTGCAAGATAAGCCATTCAGCCATCTTGGCAAGCAACTCTTTTTCGCCGGGTTCGACAGTGAAGACAGCCTCCATGAAGTTGGCGTGTGCCTCCACTTTGCGGTCGATGCTCACGAACGAGCCGCTCGGATAGGCAATGTACATGCCGTCGCTGTGGCGAAGCAACTCGTGGATGCGTGGCATCAAGGCCTGTGCCTTCTTGTCCTCTCCTGTTCTCTTCAGCACGATGGCAGCAAGGGCTCGTTCCTCTCTATCGTAGTCCTCGGCCTGCTTCTCCAGGAGGGAAAGGAGGTATTTGGCATCCTCGTTGGGCCTTTGCTTATACATTATATATATATATAAGTAGCGAAGTTGGTAGAAGGAAAGCGTCGGCTTCTTCTCCTTTTGCATTGCCTCGACGTCCTTATGCATATCCTTTTCGAGGAAAGACAGCGCCCCCTCGAGTATCTGACGCTCAGGAACGGACAAGACACTCTTGATGTCTCCAAGTCGCGAAAGCAGCATTGCCACCTCTGTTGTCATCCAGACGCTGCCACTCATGCCGGGGAACCAGCCGAACGAGCCGTCGGCGTGCTGACGAGCAGAGAGGGCGGCGAGCATTGTCATGCGGCGCTGCTCCTGCTCCATCTCTGCGAAGAGAGAAGCGATGCGCTGGCGGCTGGCCTTCTGCTGCTGTGCCTCAATCATCCACGGCGTTTCGTTGAGCAGGATGTCAGACAGCTGCTGGTTCTTGACAAGCGGACTCTGCAAGGCCTGCGAGTCGTCGTCTTTTGCCCACGCCTCAATGGCATCTCTTATCTCAGGCTTTTTGTGGGAGAGATAATAGGCAATGCTGCCGCCGTAATAAGCCGAGGCAACCGAGAGGACGTCGTTATGGACGGGGGCCGTCAACGAGGGCAAAGCCTGCAGGGCAAGATAGAGAGGCTCGGCCACATGCTCGATGGTAAGGGTCTTGTTCCTTGCCTTCGGGTTGCCGTTAGCGAAGAGCTTCGAGAGATCCATCGTAAGTGTCGTGTCGCCTTTGAGCAGATAAGTCTTCGTCTCTGTCATGGGCTGCATATCGGAGAGGACAGGCAGGTAGCGCACCTCGCCGTCGCTGCTGCCCTTGCCCTTCGCTACCCACTGGACAGCGAGGACAGGATGGTCCAGATTTGTGGTGAGCGGCATGTGGTAGATAGCCTCCTTGCCCGGCTCGATGTCGAATGTCACCTTCATCTGCTTGATGCTCTTGTTGCTTTCGGCATCAAAGACTTTAAGGAGAGCCTCACCATTCTGTCGCTTCTCCGAGGCGTTGCGGATGCTGGCGGTCAGCGTGACTTCATCGCCGTTACGCACAAAGCGCGGCAACGACAGCTCTGCCATCAGCTCTTTCTTCGCCACGACGGTTTCCTGCCAATGTGCCGTCATCAGGTCCTTTGTATGCGCCAGGCCATGCAGATGCCACGAGGTCAAGCCTTCGGGCAAAGTGAACTCGATGGACGTCTGGCCCTTATTGTCTGTCCTTAATTGCGGATAGAAGAAGGCCAGTTCCGAGAGGTTGGAGCGGACGTAGGCATCATCCAACGTTTCTACTGCTTCCTCTGACTCCTCTACATCGCCATAGCCGCGCAAACGCATCGTTGTTCCTTTTCCCAACGCACCCGAACTATCAACGATGTCAAGCCCTGCAATCTTACCTTGAAGAGCTTGGTCGACAGACTCAAAAGCAAGGCCTTCCACATCGTCCATCTTGAAGTTCTTGACTGCACCAGCATACTCGCGTGCTGATGCTGCCATCGGAGCTGGAGCTACCATCTCATACACTCTTTCCTCCAACCTGTTTGCTCCCACGCCACGCACACGCATACGCTCGCTTCTTGTCATACGCAAAGGCTGGAAGTATTCAATGTTCCAATGTGAGAAGTAATAGCCTTTGTTGGGCAGGAATAGCAACGGCAGATTGAGGTCTGCATAACGATACCTTCCATACCTTCCGAAGTATGCGACATGGAAGAACATGTCGCGGTCGCATTGCGTGAAGATACCTGAACGCATCTCATACGAAGACAGTGCATCGAGCGAAGCATCGTACATGCCAACCATGACATTTGCCGAGGCAGGCGTGCCGTCGGGACGCGTCAAGGTGAGCCGCCATTGCTCCTTTTGCCCGGGTTGCAACTGGTCGCGGAAGGTGTCCCACCGCATCGCGAGCCGTGTCTCGGGCTGTTCGAAGCGGAAGTGAAGCCTTTCCTCCTCATAGTTCCCTTCGTGCATGAGCCATGCCGAGACGCCAAGATGATGCTGGAAGCGTTCTTCGTAAGGCACTTCCATGAACATCGCCTGGTCGGAAAGGTGCAGCAAAGTGTCGCGCACGATACCGTTCTCGCCATTGATGATGCAGTAAATCCATGCGTCGGGCAATGTCGTGCCTATCTGGAAACGTGCAGGCTTCTCGACAGAAATGGTGTCGCAAGGCGTGTATAGCCAAAGGTCGTGCTTGCCAAGAAGACGCTTGTCGGTGATGGAGAAGATGGTGAAGCTTGCTTTAAATGATGCCGTATCGCCCTCTGACCATTGACCTTCAACCTTTGACCATTGACCTCCTGCTTTTGCAACGATGTCATACTTTCCCGATGGCAAGGTTTGAAGCACTTCGGGAATCGTGTCCTTATTTGCCGGCAGGAAGAAGTTCTTGATTTCCTTGCCGTCTTGTGTCAGCATACAAAGCACATTACCCTCAACTTCCTTGTCGTTACTCGAATAGAGATTGAAGCGCCAAGGCAAGAGGCGTTCTCTGCATTGTTGTCCCGGCACGTTTCCCCACATCCTGAGTGGCGTACTGCAAATCGGGACACGGATGCTGCCCTGCTGTGTCTCGCCTTCAGGACTGAGCACATCAACCGAGAGCAGAAGGATTCTTCCCCATCGCAAGTCCTCTTTCGACAGTGCCTTGGAAACAGGAACACGAATGCTGAAACGGCCTTCCTCATCAGTGTAGAGGGTGTCTATGTCGTTCGGCTTGCTCATTTCAAAATGTCTGTACCACCAACTTTGCTGCCATCGATAGGTGCCTGTGACACGAGCATTGCCCACTGGCCATTGGCTGTAGGTAAGAGCGCGGCCTGTCAAGGTGATGCTGTCAACTGGCAAAGAGATGGCAGGCGCCTCGTCCATCTCGACTTGGAAGGTGGGACGACGATACTCCTCGACACGGAAATAGTGGCTCCAGCCTTCAAGGCTAATGTGGTAATTGCCCGGCAAACCCGTTTTGGGCAATTGCAGGCTGTCCGACAAGGAGCCGAACTCGTCGGTCTTCAAGGTGTGCTTTATGATTTCCTGACCATTCGCATCGACAACCGTGAGCTTCAAGTCTGTTCTTTCCTCGGCCATTGGTGTTTTGCCGTGCTGCCAACAGTAAGCAAAGCCGCCCACATAGACCGTTTGCCCCGGACGATAGATGCTGCGGTCGGTATAGACATTGATGCGATGGTGGAGGGCTTCGTCCTTGTTGTAACGATAGCGCCACCCCAGGCTTTGCATTCTGAAAGCTTTGTCTTCGTCGCGCGAAAGCTCAACATAAAGATTGCTCTTATCGACGCCAAAAGTTGCCTCGACAATGCCTCGGCTGTCGGTTATCCTTTCCTCGAGCTTTGTGTATTCCTGTTGTGTCTTATTATAGAAGACGACTTTCACGCCTTGTTGCGGTTCGCCACTTTTCATGTCTGTCACCATGATGCGTTCCTTGTTGTCGGGCAAAGTGACATTCATGAAGGCGAGTGCAGACACGTCGAACAGGACAACGCGAGGCTCGTACTTCTCCAACTTCTCTGTCGATGTGCCGTCAAAGACGAAGGCATAGCATCCGAAGCCAGGCGAACGCCAATGCAATGTGTCCTTTTTCGTTTCGAGCGCTGTCACGCCTTCCATCGAAACAGGCAAAGTCTCGAAGGAAGTGCCGTTTTTCTTCACTTGCTCCAACCTCGTCCCAGCCGTTTCCTCATCGCTGAACTCAAAGCAGTCCGGCATACGATAGACGGTGATGCTGGCCGACTGCATGTTCTTTATTTCGAGAGGAATGTCGTAAACACTGCTGGGATAGCACATCTCAGGGAAGCGCCCTGAGAGTTCCGGCTGACGAAGCTCGGCGATGCGGTTCCTGATGGCATTCGCCTCTCTGCTTCTTGGATAAAGCTTCAAGGCATAATTCAAGAGGTCTTCCTTTTCCTGATTCGTCTTGCCATACAGGTTGGCCAGCCGCAGATAGACTTCGGCACAGGCATCCAGGTCGCCATATTCATCGCGAAGCCTCAGCAGGATGCCTTCCGAATTGCCCCTCTCGTCAAGCGAATCGAGTCTGAGCATCAGGGTCGCCTCTCTCAGTCCGTGCCTTTGATACACATTGATGATGTCTTCGTAACGGGGCACGAGATGGTCGCGCCTTTCCTCTTCCGTAAGATTACTCAGGCAATCTTGCCATATAAAGTAGAGCACATCGTTCCCGAAGATGCCGTCGTCCTGGCCTTGTTCGGTCAGAGGCTTCGTGTCGGGCAGTTTCACAGCATGAAGTGCCTCGGCATCTTGCAAAGCCCGGGCATAAAGCTGGGCCGCATGACGGCGGTATTCGCCGAACGACCATTCCTGTATGCTGTCGTGGTCGCTCTTTGTCTTGCTGTCATATCGCTGCGAACGCCAGGCGTTGCCGATGAGCACACGAGCCATCACGGCACGATAGATGGCCTGTGCCGTCGGGTCTTTCTCGGCGAGCATTTCCGCCTTGAGCTGCCGCCAGTCGTAGAAGAAGCTGTCGGGCGTAATGTCCTCGCGCTTCTCGTTTTCCTTCAAGACAACCGCCAGACGCTTGGCTGCCTTTTGAGTTGCCCTGCTTCTGTCCTTGTCGTTTTGCAGGACGCCTTGCCAGACGGCTCGCTGCAGGTCGCCCTGCTCGTTGTCGTCGGCATATTCCCAATACATAGCGCCTCGCAAGCCTTGCTCCTTGATGTAGGTACATTTCGTGGCAATCGAGCGCGGATCTTCATAGCCTATCGCCAACTCGCCCTTTTCGTCGGCCAGATATGGAGCCTTTGCAATATCGTCCCACTTCTTTTTGAGCGTCTGCTTGCCGAGGTCACGATACTTCATATACTCGTTTTCCTTGCCTCTACCATAGAAAGGCATTCCCAACACAATCTTATCAGCGGGCACTCCTGCCTTGCGATGGGCTACGACGCATTCAGAGGCACAGTTCCAAAAGACGTGCTTCGAGCGATAGAGGGCTGCATGATGCTTGGGGGCACCGCCCATGTCGTAGGCCATCACGTTGACGAAGTCGAGGTACTGAATGCAGCTTTTGTAGTCAACGAACTGCGCAGTTCCGATGCTCGCGAACGTCAGCAAGAGCTTTTTTCCCAAGGCTTGCCGGAGGTCGCGCATCAAAAGGGTGAAGTTCTCCGTGTCCTGAGGCGAGGCACTGATGCCAGCACTTGTCTGGGTGGGATATTCCCAATCGATGTCGATGCCGTCGAGCCCGAACTCATTGCAGACACGGCGGCAGTCCTTGGCAAAGGCGAGGCGGTTCTCGGCGGAAGCAGCCATCTCGCTGAATCGGCCGCTGCCCCAGCCGCCAACGCTCAGCATGACGCGCAGCTTGGGCTGTCGCTTCTTCAGGGCGACGATGTCGCGAAGCCGCTGCTCATTGTCGATGCGGACGCCATTGAACTGGTCGTTCACATGTCCGAACGCATAGTTGATGTGCGTCATCACCGTCGGGTCGGGCATCACATGCGACCACGACGTTACATACGCCACGACGACCGGCTCGGTCTTGCCTGCCGAAACATTCAGGCAGACACATAGGAAGGCAAGGATTGAAAGGAGGTGTCTCATAACTTCACACGTTGTATGACTGGATTCTTCGTGATGAATCGGTTGAAAGTTCATGTACTTGCAATTGAAAGTTCATGTACTTGCAATTGAATGTACATGTACTTGCAAACTACTTGAAAGGACAAGTCGGGTCGCACATGCCGTCGTCATGGGCTGTGCGACCCGTTAAGTGTCGTTTAGATTGCTTCCAAAAGCGCTTTGAGGAAGGGCCAGAACTTGGCCACCGAGGAGATGGAGCAGCGCTCGTCGGGCGTGTGGGGACTGCGCAGGGTGGGTCCGAAGCTGACGAGGTCCATGTTGGGATAGACGCCGCCTATGATGCTGCACTCCAGGCCGGCGTGGCAGACCTCCACCTTCGCCTCCTCGCCAAAGAGGTTGCGATACACCTCGACCATCTTCGCCACGATGGGACTGTCGAAGTTCGGCTGCCAGGCGCCGTAGTGCCCGCCAAACTCTACCTTCATGCCAGCCATAGAGAAGCAGCACTCCTGCATTTCCAGGATGTACTCCATCATCGTCTCGCTGCTCGAGCGAGCCAGGATGAGGATGCTCGCCTCTTCAGCCGTGATGTTCACGATGCCGAGGTTCGAGCTCGTCTCTACCACGGAAGGGATGCTGGGAATGTGGCGCAAGACGCCGTCGTGGCAGGCCATGATGGCGTCCACGAGGTTGTCCTGTATCTCGAGAGGCACTTGGCCGGTCGGCATGGCTGCAAGCTCCACGGTCATCGTGATGCCTTCCTCCACGCCGCGAAGCTCGTCGCTGAAGACGTCCTGACAGTACTGGGCCAGCTCGCAGAGGTCGTCGTAGTTCTCCATCGGCACGGTGAGCACGACGGTTGCGGTGCGAGGGATGGCGTTGCGCATATTGCCGCCCTGCCAGGAGCAAAGGCGAGCCTCGTCGTCGGCAATGGCCTGACGCACGAATCGCGCCATGAGTTTGTTGGCGTTGCCGCGGCCTTCGTTGATTTCCAAGCCGCTGTGGCCGCCTCGCAGCCCCTTGAGCGATACCTTCACCGTCATGTCGCCCTCCTCCAGGGCAACGGGCTTGTACTGCATCGTGGCACTGATGTTGACGCCTCCTGCCGAGCCAATCACGAACTCACCCATCGTCTCGTTGTCGATGTTCAGGAGGATGTCGCCCTTCAGCGTGTCGGCGGAGAGGTGGTCAACGCCATACATGCAGGTCTCCTCGTCGGCCGTGATGAGGGCTTCCAGCGGGCCGTGCTTGATGTCGGTGCTTTCCATGACGGCCATGATGGCAGCCACGCCCATGCCGTCGTCGCTGCCCAGCGTCGTACCCTTTGCCTTCACCCAGTCGCCGTCGATGTAAGTCTCGATGGGGTCTGTCTCGAAGTTGTGCGTGCTCTCGTCAATCTTCTGCGGCACCATGTCCATGTGTGCCTGCAGCACAGCCGTCTTGGCATTCTCCCTGCCTGGTGTGGCGGGCTTGCGCATCACGATGTTCTCGGCATTGTCCTTAAAGGCTTCTATGCCGTGCTCCTTTGCCCAGTCGAGCAGGAACTGCTGTATCTTCTCAAGATGTCCGCTCGGGCGCGGCACTTGCGTCAGGAGATAAAAGTTCTTCCAAATAATCTGAGGATCGAGGTCTTTGATAAGCTTTTCCATAGTCTTACGTATTTATAATGTTTATGACGTTTTCTGCCTTTGCAAAGCAAAGGTACAAAAAAACTATGAACTATGAATGATGAATGATGAATTATTTATGTTTTTTGTCAATACTTTACATATATCTGCCGTATCAAAGCCTTAGTAAATCCCAAACGACACGTTAGTAAATCGTCAACGACACGTCAGTAAACCATTGGCGTCCGATAAAAAAGCACCGACGGTGCGGCTGAACACAGACGGGGGCGACAACCCCCGGTCATGCATTACACATACTGCCCAAGCCCTGGAAGGGCGACAGAATATGGTTGTCCTGCCGTGCTTTCAGCACTTTTAAGGTACTCCACCGGCACTTTTTCATAAATACGGAATGTTTTACCGCCTTTTGTTTGGCAGTTTTGCTTTTTCTGTTTATCTTTGCCGATGCGAAATGGCATTATTCAAACACAACGAAGCATGGAACTATTACAGAGCTTAAATACCGCACAGTATGAAATCATCAATCTGTTGTCATGCATTAACAACGATGAAGATGTATCTGATTTGAAGTCTGTCATTGTCCAGTTCTTGAACACTCGCCTTCAAAAGGAAATCGACCGCTTGTGGGATGAAGGGAGTCTGACAGATGCACGTGTTGCCGCATGGCAGCACGAGCATATGCGTACACCCTACAATCACGCTCGATGAACAAGTACGTGGTTCTTGACACGAACTGTCTGCTTCAATCCATTTCCAGACGAAGCACATACTACAAGGTATGGGAAGATTTCATCTTGGGCAAATACACGCTTTGTATTTCGAATGAGATAATAGATGAATATGAAGAAATCATTGCTTCGCACATGTCGCCCGTTGCTGCACAGATAGCCGTCGAAGCCATCTTGCGTGCCAATAATGTGTTAAGAGTTGACGCCAGATTCCGTTTTAATCTGATTAAGGCAGATACAGACGATAACAAGTTTGTGGATTGTGCTATTGTCGCAAATGCTGACTACATAGTAACTGAGGATGCCCACTTCAACATACTAAAGTCCGTGTCTTTTCCTAAAGTCAGGATAAAGCGGTTACACGAATTTTATGAAGAGCTGGCAGGTGCGTCATAATCAATAGACATTTGCCCATACATTATTATATTATATAATACACGCACGCGATGAGTCTGCTCTCTGACCTGAAGGAACTGCTGCTGCCACGGCTCTGCCCGGTGTGCGGCAAACTGCTGGTGGAGAGCGAGGACGTGATGTGCGCCTTCTGCGCTATCGGGCTGCCGCGCTATCGCGTCATGAACGCCAGCGACAACATGCTGCTGCGAATGCTTTGGGATAGAGCAGACATCAGGAAGGGCACGACATTCCTCTCCTACAACCACGAGTCGCCCTACCACAATCTTATCATCGACTTCAAGTTCCACAGCAAGCCCGACCTCGCCTTCCGCCTTGGGCAATGGGCTGCGATGGAGGCTAAGAGGCTGGACTTCTTCGAGGGCATCGATGCGTTTGTCCCTGTGCCGCTGACGCGTTGGCGACGTTGGGACCGCGGCTACAACCAGGCAGAGGTGCTGGCGCGAGGCATGGCGGAGGTGACGGGGTTGCCCGTCGTGAACCTCCTCAAGCGCACGAAGAACCGCAAGCCGCAGTCGACGCTGAAGGGCGAAGCACGTCTCAAGAACGCTGAAGGCATCTACAAAGCCATCACGATTCCCGACGAATGGCGCGGCAAAACCTTTGTCCTCGTGGACGACGTCATGACGACCGGCTCGACGCTTGCCAACTGCGCCCTCGCCCTGAAAGGTGCCGACAAAGACGCAACTATATGCATCTTCCCTCTTGCATATGCAGGATAATGTAACAAAAAGCGACGTATTTTGAACTTTTTCTTTCAAAAAGTTGCAAGATTGCACTTTTTGCTGTACATTTGCACCCGGATAACGAATTAACCATTAGCTTAACAAATTAATTTATTCTATGGACGCAAAGAAAGTCTTGGAAGATCTGAAAAGACGCTTCCCCAATGAACCTGAGTATCATCAGGCAGTAGAAGAGGTGCTGGGCACGATTGAAGAAGAGTACAACAAGCACCCCGAGTTTGAGAAGGTAAACCTCATCGAACGTCTCTGCATTCCCGACCGTGTGTATCAGTTCCGCGTGACTTGGATGGACGATAAGGGTCAGATTCAGACCAATATGGGTTATCGCATCCAGCACAACAACGCAATAGGCCCGTACAAGGGCGGCATCCGCTTCCACGCAAGCGTGAACCTGGGCATCCTGAAGTTCCTTGCCTTCGAGCAGACCTTCAAGAACTCGCTGACGACGTTGCCTATGGGCGGCGGCAAGGGCGGCTCGGACTTCTCTCCCCGCGGCAAGAGCAATGCCGAGGTGATGCGCTTCTGCCAGGCATTCATGCTTGAGCTGACGCGCCACATCGGCCCTGACACGGACGTTCCTGCAGGTGACATCGGCGTCGGCGGTCGCGAGGTCGGTTACATGTTCGGCATGTACAAGAAGCTGACACGCGAGTACAGCGGCGTGCTGACAGGCAAGGGCCTCGAGTTCGGCGGCTCGCTGATTCGTCCCGAAGCTACGGGCTACGGCACCGTCTATTTCCTCCGCGCCATGCTGAAGACGAAGGGCGACACCGTGGAAGGCAAGAAGGTGCTCATCTCCGGCGCAGGCAACGTGGCTCAGTATGCTGCCGAGAAGGTGCTGCAGCTGGGCGGCAAGGTGATGACGATGAGTGACTCCGACGGCTACATCTACGACCCGGACGGCATCGACCGTGAGAAGCTCGACTACATCATGGAGCTGAAGCAGGTTTATCGCGGTCGCATCAAGGAATACATCGACCACTATCCCAATGCGAAGTACGTGGGCGACGGCGCTAAGCCTTGGTACGAGAAGGCTGACATCGCTCTGCCCTGCGCCACTCAGAACGAGCTGAACGAGGAGCAGGCAAAGGCCTTGGTTGCCAACGGCTGCATTGCCGTTGCCGAAGGTGCCAACATGCCCAGCACGCCCGGCGCAATCCGCGTCTTCCAGGAAGCTAAGATTCTTTACTCTCCGGGCAAGGCATCGAATGCCGGCGGCGTGAGCGTGAGCGGCCTCGAGATGTCGCAGAACTCAGAGCGTCTCAGCTGGAGCGCCGAAGAGGTGGATGCCAAGCTGCTCTGGATTATGGAGAACATCCACGAGAATTGCGTGAAGTACGGCACACAGCCCGATGGCTATGTCAACTACGTGAAGGGTGCCAACGTGGCCGGCTTCATGAAGGTTGCCAAAGCTATGATGGCCCAAGGCATCGTCTGAGCCATCAAAGGTTCACCCTTTGAATGGCGCAAGGCATCGTATAGCGGAAAGCTCGGCGAGCGAAGCGAAGCCAAGTATTTTCGCTATGATGGCGCAAGGCATCGTATAGCGGAAAGCTCGGCGAGCGAAGCGAAGCCAAGTATTTTCGCTATGATGGCCCAAGGCATCGTCTGAGCCATCAAAGGTTCACCCTTTGAATGGCGCAAGGCATCGTATAGCGGAAAGCTCGGCGAGCGAAGCGAAGCCAAGTATTTTCGCTATGATGGCCCAAGGCATCGTATAATAGCCCCCTCCAACTCCCCCAATAGCCTCACCCCTAACCCCTCTCCCGCAGGAGAGGGGAGCACAGGGTCAGATACAGCAAGAGCCCGTCTATGTTTCGAACATAGGCGGGCTTACATTTTAATCAGACCTTAAGGACTCTAAGGACCTTAAGTACTATAGGAACTATAGGAGCTATAAGAACTATAGGAACTAAAAAGCCCCTCTCCGGCGGGAGAGGGGCAGATGGTGAGGCTATTTAACCAAAGCCTCGAGCGAGCTTAGTTTTTCTCTTACTTAACGACCTTGAGCTGCGCTCGAACTCTTTCACGTTCGGAAGAACTCGAGCGGGCTCAGTTCTTCTCTTACTTAACCAAGACCTTCTTGCCGTTCACGATGTTGATGCCGCGCTGCTTCTTGTTGAGGCGCTGGCCTGCAACGTTGTAGATGACTTCGTCCTGGCCACCCTTCACAGAGCTGATGCCTGTGACGATGTCGTTGTCGCCAGCGTTCAGGAGAATCTTGTCGTAGGCCGACAGGTCAAAAGAAGTATCAAAATATAAATACGGCTCGAATGCCTTCAGCGGATATCCTTCCAAAAGGGTTATAAACGTGTTGCCATCATCGGACAGCACATAGTTTGCAGGATAGTCAGTGTCTGTATTGAATAAGTAGTAAACGGATTTATAGCAATAGAGTTCGTTGGAGGTTCCCAAATCATAAGTATTGCCATAACCGCTAACTTCAACCTTATTGAAGACGGGATTGACGAGGTCGGTGCTGCCATTCCACTTGATGTAGTATGGCGTGCCAAACTTGATAGTTGACTGAGGCGTGGGGCAGTTGATGAGGAGATAGCTTTCCAGCTCTGAATAACTCTCTGCCATCCTTACATCAGCTCCGGCAAGCGGACTGTTCTCCACATCAACGTCGAAGGGCAGACAGATGGCTTGCCATACACCGCTCTTGAGTGTGAGGTTGTTGATGGTGACGTTGGCAAAGGTGCCGTTGTAAGTAGTATATATCTCGTCACCCCAGGTGCCGTTTTGTCCAAGATTGTCAAACACGATGTCCACGGGATCGGCTGTGCGGGTCGTGAAGGTGAAGACATCGGATACTGCATCGGGTTCGCCCGTCATCTGGCCGCTCACTTGAAGCTCGTAGAGTGTGTTGGGCGTCAAGTCCTTGAGTGCTATTTCGGACTTGGTGGCGTACTTGGTTACCCATTCACCCAGAGTTGTGGTGAAGATGTCGATGTTGTCGATATTGAGTGTCGTTTTGTCGTAGTCTTTATGATGGAAGGCTATGTAGCCCTGCTGTCCTGCGAAAGCACTCAGGTCGAGCTCGACAATAGTCCAATCATCGCTAGCAGCTTCGGTCATTGGACGCAACACTTCCGTGAAGTCTGCCTCGGCAATACCAGCCGTAGAGACAAGCACTTCGTAGCTGTCACCCCAAGAGCTATATTCCCAGTACCTCAATGTGCCATTCAGGTCAACCAAAGGACTGATGAGCCAGTTGTCGGCATTCAAAGCACCGGAACCTTCTTCCCAACTATAAGAGACTGCGCGGCCGTTGCCATTAATGTACCAGCCGTCATAACCTGGACGAGCTTCGGCGTCGGTGTAGACTGTCCAGCCAAGCGAAGTGAGGTCGCCGCTATCGAAGTTTTCTGAGTAGAGTACTGTTTCTTTACGTGATCTGTATTTCACTTCGTACATCTCGCTGTAGCCCGTCCAGCTGACGTCGGCCGTAGTGGCTGCAGGATTGACAGCGAAGTCGGCAGGTGCTGGATTCTTGGCCAAAGTGGTAAAGGTTTGGACGCCTGTGGTGGTGTAAGGCTGTCCATTCATATTGCCAATCACTTCAATCTCGTACTCGGTGTCGTACTCCAGTCCTTGGATGGTGGCTGTCAGGTCCTTTGTCTCGATAGTCTGCCAAGGCTCGTCCTCAAAGGGTATGGATAAGCTGATGTCGTCGACGTTGAGCTTGAACTGGTCGGTGCAGTCGTAGTGACGGATGGCGATGTAGCCCATCTGTCCCTCGTAAGCACTCAGATCGGCAGTATATTCATGATAAGTGCCTGTGGTAGCATGTACTGGCAGAACCTGGACGAAGTCGGCCAAATCTGTACCTGTCGTCGATACATAGAAGGCGAAACGCTCCATGTTGTCGTAGGAATCCTGACCAACCAGCCAAGCACTGAATATGCCCTTCAGCTCAAGCTGCGGACTGATGAGCCAGTTGTCGGGTGTCAGAGGTGCAGAGCCACCCATGTCATAGCTTTCAGAATACAGACAAGCCTGGCCGGAATGGTATTTGTAGCCTGACACACCTACATAAGAAGACCAATTGAAGCCGTCGCCATCGGCATCTATAGTTGTCCAGCCGGCAGGCAACTCACCGCTCGTTGTCAGGCTCTCGAAGTCCTCAGTCCAGAAGGGTACTGGCGGAGGTGTAGGCTTTCTGTAGCGTACGGTGTAGCTGTTGCTCTGTCCTTCCCATGCAACGTTTACGCCGCCGGGTGTCGGGGTGATTGCTGCGAAGGTTGGGTCATAATTATACTTCGTAGTCTTGAAGAAGAAGTAGTCGCCGCTCCATTTGCTATAGACCTCGTTCTCTGCATCGATGACGGCACGCACCCATACATGATAATACATATCTTTCTCCAGGCCGGTCAGGACGAAGGTAGTGGTGCCAGCATCAACTATTCTCTCTGTGCCATTATCATCCTGGACAAAGAGTTGCCATGCAGTAGCGTCGCAATTGTCGGTCCACTTGAGAATTGCGCTGTGCGGTGCCGTCTCGAGGACGGTTTCCACGACTGGAGAGGGATAATGCTCCGGAGTATTGAAGCCGCCTCTGAGCCATGACGAGAGGTCGCCTCCATCGTTGCCCTGCACTTCCACGAAGTAGCCGGTATCCTCTTCGAGTCCTGTCAGCTGGTAGGTTGGTTCGGTGAGGTCGTACACATACGTCCATTCATCCGCGTCGTAGCGCTTGTACCTGAGGTTCCACATCGCGCCACGGCCGTCCCACGTGATGGTGGCTCCTTCCCAAGTGACATCGGTGACGTCGATGGTGGTCGGGGTAAAGCTGAGGCCCTTTTCGTTGAACTTAATCAGGTTCCTTACGTCTTTTAGTTCGCCTGTATAGCCGCCCAGATAGCCTGGGACGTAGTTATAGTCGTCGCCGCAAATCATCAGGGCTGAGGCTGTTGCTGCACCCACGACGAAGGAAGGCTCGCCTTCAGCAGTGTCGCCGGTATTGTCGTCCACGATGACAGCGAGGTTGTCCGTGCCGTTGTAGTCGAAGTACTTGTCGAACCTGATGGTAGTCCATTCGCCCGACTTGAATGTGACGTCGCCCTGGAAGACGTAGTCGCCGTCGGAATAGGTAATCCAATCCTGACTGTGATTGAATTGCGAGATATCGGTGTGCTGGAGGCGAACGGTGATGTTGCGTGTCACTTCGGCACCGGCATTGCAGAAGCTGATGCTGGAGATGGCAGAAGCGCCGAGCATCTCGTATGAATTATATATCTGCTGCGATACGGAGTACCTGTTGGAGGACATCAAGGGCAGGGATTTGTCTGTAGCATCTCCGATGGTCACTCCTTCGTTGAAGCGTACCTTATTCCTCTCGTTTAAACGATAGCGACTGTATGAAGAATAGTTGCTCAGCGAAAGTGGCTCAGCATCCGTGAAAGTCACTATGGTTTTTTGTTCAGGTTCCTTGGATACGATGAAGTCTCCGGTTCCTTCGTCATGATTGGAGTTGTCGGCCACTATGACGGCGAGGTTCGACTCATTGCTGTAGGCGAAGGGGATGTCGAACGGTATGGTGGTCCAGCTGCTTGAAGTGAAGGTCACGTCGCCGCTGAAGACCATGTTGGCATTCGTGTAGCTGACCCAGTCATCGTCGTCGGCAAACGCTTCCTTATCTGTCTGCACGAGATAGATGTTGATGGTGCGGGTCCTCTCAGGGCCGACATTGCAGAAGCTGATGCTGTTGAGGGTTCTCGACTCGCCCACTTCCTCCTTCGAGTATATCTGCTGCGACAGGGAATATTTATAGAAAGCATATACTGGAATATCGTATCTAGTATTATTTTCTTTTATCTCAAACTTGAAATAGTCGTTGAAGGTGAACTTAGCCCAGTTGTGAGCGCTCATGGCCAGCCTGGTGCCCGCGAACTCGTTGATGTTCGTCAGGTCGGGCACTACGTCGTTGCTGAAGTAGGTCAGGGCCGTGTTGGCGGACGTGGGCACGTAATAGAACCTGTTGGTGTTGCTTTCCGTCTTGCCGGGATTGGCGTCGTAGAAGCATACCAGGAGGTTGCTGCCGTCATAGGGGAACGGCTTGTCGAGGTTGATGGTCACCCATCCCTTGTAGTCAACTGCCGGGGCAGAGAGTGTGCCGGACCAGTAGAGGTCGGACTCCTCGACAGGAACCATGTCGGTGTCGCTGTCGAACTGCGACTTGGTGGTCAGCTTCAGGTAGAGCCTCAAGCCGCTCATCCTGAGTTGGTCGATGGTCTCGCTTGTCCAGTCGCGATAGAACGAGATGGAGGTGATGGTACTTGACGTCATTCCCAGCTCAGCACCAGTGTAGATCTGCTGCGAAAGGGAGTAAGCGAAGTAAGGATTGGTGGGGAACTGGTTCGTGAGCTTGTTGGTCTCCATCGTTCCAACCTCCACCTCAACTGCATTTGCCATGCTGAATCCTATCAGCATAAGCAACGTCATGAGTAATGTTTTACGTTTCATAATGTTACTTATTAGGGTTAATAAAATACTTTTTTCCGGTGTAAAGTTACGACTTTTTATTTGCTCTGCAAACATTTTTTAACAAAAATATGTTAGAATACAGCAAAAAATCCATTTTCGTATGCTGAAAAGCAGAAAACAGGGCATTTAAGGACGAATTATCCGCACAAAAGCGCCGCACCTCACTGCAGAAGCATCGGACGACGCCACAGCAAGGAAGACCCGATGCCACAGCAAGGAAATCTCCACGCCACAGCAAGGAAAACCCGATGCCACAGCAAGGAGTTTTTAATCCTCCGCCGACATGGAATCCGTGGCCGTAAACAACGACTACAGACTAAACTATATAGACCGCGGATTGAACTTCAGCAACAACGGATTTAACGGATTTAACGGATGACTTTTTCTACCACGAATTGCACGAATTGACACGTATCATTTTCACTGGGAACTAAAGACAACGGATTGCACGGATTTAACGGATTATTATAATTCGCTTTCTATGTTAAATTCCAAATATTTTGACCATTATTTTTAATATTATG
>CAMJOE010000012.1:0-35183 GCA_946407485.1 uncultured Prevotellaceae bacterium
TCAGCCCCGCACCGGCCTATTTTGCCTCCGACTTCTGCGAAGGCAACAGCTGGCAGTACTCGTTCTTCGTGCCGCAGGACCCCGAAGCCCTCATTCGCCAAATGGGCGGGCGACAGGCATTCACGGAGCGTCTGGACAGTCTGTTCACCGCCACCGCACCAGGCGCCCAGCAGCGCAGCTTCGGGCACATCGGACAATATGCCCACGAGAACGAACCCGTTCACCACATCCTCTACCTATATAATTACGCGGGCGAGCCGTGGAAGACACAGCAGCGCGTGAGCCAGGTGCTCTACGAGGACTACCGCCCCACTCCCGACGGTCTCTGCGGCAACGACGACACGGGTCAGATGTCGGCCTGGTTCATCCAGAGCGCCATGGGATTCTTCACCCTACAGCACGGCAACGACCAGTATGCCATCGGCACTCCCCTCTTCCGCCACTTGGAACTGCGCCACGCCCACGGCACCCTGCGCATCCTGGCTCCCGCTGCCAGCCGCGAGTGCTGCTACGTGAAGAGCCTCCGCGTGAACGGTCGCAAGTGGAAGGGCTGGACGATAAGCGGCAAGGACCTCTTCGACGGCGACGTGACGGTGGAGTTCGAGATGAGCAGTCGACCATGATAATCCCGAATCGCGGCAGAAGAAGAGATGACCTGACTGCTTGGCTGTGCGAAGCCACCATGAGGTTCTGAAAGGGCGATGTGCCAATCAGAGCAGCAAGCCGTCATTCTCGGAGCGGTGTATCGCAGTCCGTGGTGAGGCTTTCCGATAGCCCCGCTGCATCTCGCTCAGATCGGTGGGATAGGTGCATTCGAGCACTATCTGCTCGAAGGGGCGACGTTCGTTCCTACGGGCACAATTGATGCATTCTGTCACGATGCGCACTGCATTCGCACCAATCTCCTCGACTGGCATGCGGGCCACCCTCATGCCTGGTGCCAAGGCCTTAAAGGCTGAGATGCCGTGGTGACCTCAAACAGCGACAGTTCTGCCAGCGTTTCATTCACCTCGGTCATCACCGCTACCATCTGGGGCAGTTACGGGACATGGACGCTCAGCGGCACTATGAGGCTGGTGAAACGCAATGGACGCTGGATAAGAGTTGATTAAAGATTGTCCACTATGAGGATCAATATGCTTATTTCAGCTATACTTTCTTTCTCCTTTCTCACTGCCTGTGCATCGTGCAGTAAGGGTGAAGAGAACAATGAGGCAATGAATGTCAGTACCCTATCATCTTCTGAAACAGATACGACCACAACAGCAGATGTTCCTACGCTGCTCTACATGGGACAGGCCAGCATACGAATCACAACCGAAGAAGGACGAGTAATCTATATCGATCCGTATGCAGGTAACGGCTACGACTTGGCAGCAGACCTGATACTCGTGACCCGCGAGCACTTTGATCACAATGCTGTGGAGAAAGTGAGGAGCCGGTTGCCTAATAATGATTCGCTCATGCTTGCCACCAAATTTTTTCAATGGTATTTGAATGATCTCGAGTTTTCTGCACCTCTCCGCTATCCCTTGTTCGTCAAACGTGGGATGACATGGGGAAACAGCAGGGATGAGGTAACGGAGCAACTGTCATTGCTCCGCGACACAGGACGGAGGTTGTTTGTTTCTGAGAACGACGTGTTGCCAATACAGTTGTTGCAGCTTCATTGCATCAACGAGGCTATTGGCGAATGGTTGGAAGCAGGCACGGCAGAAGAAGATTTCCGTTCGGTGCAATCCTTCCTTACGCATCCGACGCTTCAGAAGAAGGCACAACAGATTTTTGATGAGCAGACTAATATGGACGCCACACTCTCCTTGCCAGAAAGCGATGCCGCACACTTCGTGAAAGACATCCTTGCCCTATACCCTGGTCGCTATATTGTTCTGGATTTCTGGGCAATGTGGTGTGCACCCTGTAAGGCTGAGATTAGGGCGACCAAGGACTTCCGGCATCGTCTGCATGAACGTTCGGATGTCAAATTTGTGTTTCTGGCCAATGAGCGCAATCCCAATCGCGAGGATTACCTTGCATTTGTCCGAGAGAACCTGGAGGGAGAGGAAAACGTAGCCATTGATGACAACCGTTTCCATCAGCTCCAAGAATTATTCGGCTTCAACGCTATTCCATTCAATGTTACCCTCACGCCCGATGGCCGGATTGTCCGAGACGGTCTCCTTCTGCGTGCCGCCGAAGCAGGGTACGACAGATTCATTCTGATGTTGGAGGAAATGAAAGCAAGACTCGAATAATGAACAAGAAAACAATCATCACCGCAATGCTGGCCCCCGTTGCAAGGGTGTTGGAGAGGTCATAACGCCTACCTATCTCGACAACCCTTGTTGGAACTTTTGTATGCGCCCATCATATCTGCCATCGGCAATGTCGTGGACTTCATGGTCAGCATGTCTAAGTTCATTGGCATTGAACTTGCCCAAGGTGCTTGCCAGCCAGACAAACCAGTCTGCCACTTGCTTCAGAGTAGCACTGGCAAGGTCGGAAAACACCTTCAGGTATTGCTTGATGGCGTATGACTCGTTGTCCCAGAAAATATCGCCATGCTTGCCGCCTCGACCGCCGAAGCTTGAATAGGCAAAGTCCTGGATGGCTTTGATGCAGAACTGCAAGCCTTCGTCAATGCGGTAGATATAGGCAGACATGGCAAAAAACATCGGGTCTTGCCAGTCGCCACGTTCCTTGATGGTGTAGAAGTCCTGCAGATTCTCGTCGGCTTTCGCTGACAGTTTACCCACCTCCTGTTTTTTTTGCTTCAATAGTACAATCAAGAGATTGGGAGCGGTTCGTCTTGGTTCTGATGTCAAGGTCGAGCCGGTTGCTGCGCTCTGCTTTCGTGCGGTTGGCACTTGTCAGATAGTCGTGTTCCTTCCACAAGTCTGCCACTTCCGTTTTCGCCGCCTCGACCTCTACATTCGCTTCCTCCTTCTCGGCGATGGCTTTTCCATCTCGTTTCATTTGTCTTTTTGCCAAAGATATACTGCATAGTTGATTGCTGCATGGCGATGCAGCAATTGCTTTGTCGCCATGCAGCAATTGCTTTGTCGCGATGCAGCAACGAATTACCTGGTAGAAATCGGGCAACAGAGCGAATAAAAAAGGCAGTGATATCATTGCTGTCGGGGAAAAGCCCCGAACCAAAGGTCGACGATAGCCAAGGGGCGACAGAATATATAACTTGTTTAATAAATTGCCTATGTGTTTATTGTTCCCAAATGAATACCACAAAGGGCAACCGTAACAAGCGTTTTCAAGAGATAAGAAAAGCCCCTTTTTGTCGTGTGTCGTTTGCAATTTACTCGTGTGTCGTTTTCCAAGTTAACATGGACTGTTCGTCAATTTCCCTGATTGCGGTTCCTGTCGAAGTACTCGTGTCTTCTACCTCAATCTGTTGCGGAGGAAATGCGCTTTAGCGTAGGCAAAGTAAAGAACTACGCCTGCAAGGTTGCCGAGCCATCCCATCCAGAAGGCTGTGCCATAGGAAAAGAACTCTGCTACTATGCCGCCCAGAATGATGCCCAAGCCAACTCCCGCCTCCCAAGCTGTAAGAAGGGTGCTGTTTGCTGTGCCGCGCTGTGAGTTTGGGGCAAGGTTGATGAACATCGTCTGAAAGGCAGGGAACATGTGTCCATTGCCCAAGCCGACAATGAAGGCTGCTCCGTAGAAGCCCCAGGCATTGTGCAAGGCTGCAAAAAGCAAGTAGCCGAAGAATGAGATGATGACGCCGATGGTGGCATTCCCTATGATGCGTCCTTTCCGCAAGCCTCGTGCTCCTACCAGTCGGCTCGAGATGAGACCCACGCAAAGCAGCGTGAAGAAGAGGCCTGTGCCTGTCGTGATGCCAAGCTCCTGCTTCGCATAGATGGCGATATAGGTGCTTACGACGCCGTAGGAGAAGCTGTAACCGACCATGCAAAGTGCTTCCGGCCAACCTTTCAGCAAGAGGAAGCGGTCGAGACTAAGTGAAAAGTGAAAAGTGAAAAGTGAAAAATGTACTTTATGAAATATGTTGTTTTCCTTTTTCAACTCTTCTTTCTCAATCGGACGAGGCTTGAGTTTTAGGGTGCTGTTTATAGCAAAGCCGAGGCCTGCCGTCAAGAGGGAGATGAGGAAGATGAGGTCGTAGCTGTGCGTCCATTGATAGATGAGCATGCCTACAGTCGGCGCAATGGCTGTGCCCAGGTTGTTGCTTAATCCGTAATAGCCGATGCCTTCGGCTCTGCGGCTGGAGGGCAAGACATCGATGGCAACGGTGCTGTTGGCAACCGTTGTGGCTCCCATAGGCGCTCCGTGCAATGTCCTGATGATGCAGAAAGAGAGTAGGGAACCGGCCACGAGATAGCCTCCGAAGAAAAGGGCGAAGAGTCCGTAGCAGACAAGCAGCACCATCTTTCGTGGAAAGGAATCGACAAGGAAACCGCTGAAGGGACGAATGAGCAAGGCCGTCAGAGCATAACCGCTCAGCACCATGCCTGTCTCGTCCTTCGTGGCGCCAAACACTTCGCTCAGGTAAAGCGGGAAGAGCGGCGTCACCACCATGAAAGAGAAGTAAAGCATGAAGTTCGCACTCCATGCTTTCAGGTAGTTGCTGTTCCAAAGTTTATCCATTGAACATTGAACATTTAATTTCCTCCCCCTGAGGGGGAGTCAGAGGGGGACTCACATTTAATCATTTACCATTTACCATTTAATTTTCTCCCCCACAGAGGGGGAGTTAGAGGGTGTCTTGGGCCTGTCAGTGAGTGTCTTTGAGTATTTTCTTGAACTCTTCATAGTCCTTGCTCATAGGGATAGACTGCTTGGTGCCTTTCATGAAGGCTTGCAGTCGCTCGGGTATTGCGACGTCGCCGCCGCAGATGCCATCCACCGTTTGCTTGAACTTGGCGGGATGGGCTGTCTCGAGGAAGAAGCCGACTTCGCCTTCGCGCAAGCCTTCCTGCAGTGCTCGATAGCCGCAAGCGCCATGAGGGTCAAGCTGATAGCCTGTCTCGGCAAGGCACTCTTGCATCGTCTTGGCAATCTGTTCGTCGGTATATGTAGCTCCGCTGATGTCCCTGCAAATGGCTTCATGGCTCTTGCCATAGAGGTCGAGGATGCGGGCGAAGTTGCTCGGGTCGCCCACATCCATCGCATTGGCTATGGTCTGTATGCTTGGCTTTGGCTCGTAACGACCTGTCTGCAGATATTTGTAGAAGATATCGTTGGCATTGTTGGCTGCAATGAAACGGCTGATGGGCAAGCCCAAGCGCTTTCCGAAGAGTGCTGAGCAGATGTTGCCGAAGTTGCCGGAAGGGACACAGCATACGATTTTACAATTTGACAATTTACAATTTGCAATTTGTCTCTTCAGCTGGGCATAGGCATAGAAGTAGTAGAAGCTTTGCGGCAGGAAGCGGGCTACATTGATGCTGTTGGCCGAGGTGAGCCTTATCTTTGCATTGAGTTCCTTGTCCATGAAAGCATTCTTGACGAGGGCCTGGCAGTCGTCGAAAACGCCATCCACCTCAATGGCGGTAATGTTCTGGCCAAGTGTCGTGAACTGGCACTCTTGTATCGGGCTGACTTTTCCCTTTGGGTAAAGCACATAGACGTGTATGCCTTCCACGCCGAGAAAGCCGTTGGCAACAGCAGAACCGGTGTCGCCACTGGTGGCAACAAGGACTTTAAGGTCCTTAGGGGCTTTAAGGTCCTTAGGGGCTTTAAGGAAGTAGTTTAGCAATCGAGCCATGAAACGGGCACCAACATCCTTGAAGGCGAGGGTAGGGCCGTGGAAGAGTTCGAGGGAATAGATGGGAAGCTCCTTTTCACCTTTTAAACTTCCCCCCTTTTCACCTTTTAAACTTTTAAACTTTTCAACTTTTACCAGCGGTATGTCGAAAGAAAGCGTGTCATAGACAATCCGTCGAAGGCTCTCGGCATCGACGTCTTCGCCAAAGAAACAGTCTGCGACCTGATAGGCAATCTCTTGGAGCGACAGGTCCTGAATGTTCTCGAAAAACTCCTTCGGAAGCGGCTTGATGCGCTCAGGCATATAGAGTCCTTTGTCCTCGGCCAATCCTTTGACGACGGCCTTCTCGAGTGTGGCAAGCGGAGCCTTGCCGTTGGTGCTATAGTATTGCATAATCCTTTTACCTTATTATATTATACCTTCATAAATTCTTTGATAAACGCATCGCCTTCAAGGTTGCCATAGATGCCTTCCTTTGCTGCCATTTCGTCGAAGGTCTGCACTCGGTCTGGCTCAATGCCTGGATAGTAGATGCAGAAGGGAACCGGCTCAGCGGTATGGGTGCGATGACGGATAGGTGTCGGGTGGTCGGGCAGTAATGCTATTGATAAATGAAAATTGAAAGTTGAAAGTTGAGAGAGGATGGGGGCAAGGAGCTTCTTGTCGATGTTCTCGATGCAACCCAGCTTCAACTCCAAATCGCCATCATGGCCTGCTTCATCGCATGCCTCGACATGCAGATAGACGAAGTCGTTCGTGCGAAGGGCCTCGATGGCTGCCTTTGCCTTGCCCTCGAAGTCTGTGTCCCAGAGGCCAGTTGCCCCGGGCACATTGATGACGTCCAAGCCTGCATAGCGACCGATACCGCGAATCAGGTCAACAGCCGTGATGACTGCTCCCTTCTTGATTTGCGGGTAAGTCTCTGTGAGTGGCGTCATCTTCGGACGATAGCCACCGCCCCATGGCCAGATACAATTGGCAGGGTCTAAGCCTCGCTCTTGCCTCTCGGTGTTGAGGGGATGATTTGCCAGCAAGTCTTGACTGCGAAGGATGAGGTCGGTGAGCAGTTGCGCCGTTTCCTCAGCCTCTGGACATTCTGCACTGAGCATATAGTCTCGCCAAGGCTTGAGGGGAATGTCGTGAGGCGGTGTGCACAGAAGATGCTTGTTGCCGCCTTTGACGATTAACAGATGTCGGTATTGAACGCCTGTATAGAAGTGAACCCGCTCCGAACCAAGCTTTTCCTGAAGGAAACGAATCAGCACATCGCCTTCCTCCGTCTCAAGCCTGCCGCATGAATGATTCTTCAAAAGGTCGCCTTCAAGGCAAACCAGATTGCAACGCAGAGCGAGGTCGTCTGCCTGCAACTCCACACCAATGCTTGCAGCCTCGAGCGGTCCGCGACCTTCATAGACAAGGTGCTGATCGTAGCCGAGAATGCTGGAGTTTGCCACCTCGCTGCCAGGATGAAAACCATCGGGAATCGTCTTCAACAAACCATTGCACCCATGCTTCGCAAGCCAGTCAAAATGAGGAGTGTCTGCATACTGGAGCAGAGTCTTGCCTCCCAGTTCCTCGCACGGCCAGTCGGCCATGCCGTCGCCCAGAATAATGAGATGCTTCATCTTCTCACCTCTTCCGTTATCCTTCTAACTTTCTACTTCTAACATCATCCCTCATACATCACCCATCACACATCATCCCTCTTAGGCCAGGCTCATGATGTCTGCAAATACACCGGCGGCCGTCACACTTGCTCCTGCTCCGTAACCCTGAATGAGCATCGGGTATTCGCGGTAACGTTCCGTCGTGAGCATGACGATGTTGTTGCTGCCCTCGAGCGCATAGAACGAGTGGTTGTGGTCGAACTCCTGAAGGGAGACGCTTGCCTTCCCATCTTCCAGTTTTGCCACGAAGCGCCAGACCTTCTTCTGCTTCTCGAGTTCCTGACGACGAGCCTCAAACTCGGCATCAAGCGAAGGCAGATTCTTCCAGAAGTCCTCCAATGTACCTTCGAAGAACGACTGAGGAATGAAGAGCTTGGCTTCTACATCTTCCTGGCTTATCTCGTAGCCTGCTTCGCGAGCCAAGATGACGAGTTTGCGGATGACGTCCTTACCGCTCAAATCGATGCGTGGGTCGGGTTCGCTATAGCCTCTTTCTTTTGCCAGACGAACTGTCTCGCTGAAAGGAATGTCCTTGCTAATGGTGTTGAATATGAAGTTGAGCGTTCCACTCAGAACTGCCTCAATCTTAAGTATCTTGTCGCCTGAGTTGCAGAGGTCGTTGATGGTTCGGATGATGGGCAGTCCTGCTCCGACATTTGTCTCGAAGAGGTACTTGACGCCTCGCTTCTGGCTGGTCTCTTTGAGCAGGCGATAGTTGGCATAGTCGCTGCTTGCTGCAATCTTATTGGCTGCAACGACGTTGATATTGTGTTCGAGGAAGTCGGCATAGAGCCCGGCCACTTCGGGGCTGGCGGTGCAATCCACAAAGACACTGTTGAAGATGTTCATGCCGATGACTTCGTCGTGAAGCCTTTGGATGTTGCTCTTTGGTGATGCGGCGAGTTGCTGGCGGAAGTTCTCCAGGTCGATGCCTTCGCGAGTGAACATCGCATTGTGTCCACTGGCAATGCCCACGACATTGAGCTTGAGCCGGAGTTCGCGCTTCAGCTTTTCCTGTTGCTGATGAATCTGCTCCAACAGACTGCCACCAACTGTTCCCACACCGCAGATGAAGAGGTTCAGCACCTGATATTCGGAGAGGAAGAACGAGTCGTGGATGACATTGAGAGCCTTGCGGAGGAAATTCTGGTTGATGACGAAGGAGATGTTCGTCTCGCTGGCACCTTGGGCACAGGCAATGACGCTGATACCGGAGCGGCCAAGTGTTCCGAAGAGCTTGCCTGCTATGCCAGGTGTATGCTTCATGTTCTCGCCTACGATAGCGACTGTGGCCAAACCTTTCTCGGCAAGCATGGGGAACATCGAACCGTCCTCTATCTCCTTCTGGAACTCGATGTTAAGCATTCGGCATGCCTTGTCGGCATCTTCGTCCTGAACGCCGATACTGGTACTGTTCTCACTGGAAGCCTGACTGACCATGAAGACACTGATGCCGTTTTCGGCCAGACAGGTGAAGATACGGCGGTTGACACCAATCACACCCACCATCGAGAGACCGGAAACCGTGATGAGCGTGGTTCCTTTGATGCTCGATATGCCCTTGATGCTTCGGGAGTCGTCTTTCACATCGTCCTTGATGATGGAGCCGGGGGCATCGGGGTTGAAGGTGTTCTTGATTAGGATGGGGATGTGCTTGATGCAGACGGGATAAATCGTTGGCGGATAGATGACTTTCGCGCCGAAGTTGCTGAGCTCCATTGCCTCGATGTAGGTCAGTTCGGGAATGACATAGGCCGAGCTGATGACCTTGGGGTCTGCCGTCATGAAGCCATCCACATCGGTCCATATCTCGAGCACGCTGGCATCCAGAGCCGCTGCGATGATGCTGGCAGTATAATCGCTGCCACCTCGTCCCAGGTTGGTCACCTCGCCGCTTTCTGCATCTGTGCTGATGAAGCCGCCCACAACAGCGTATTTGAGTGAAGAACGAAGAGTGAAGAGTGAAGAATCAGAATTACCAAAGGTCTTGCGAACCAGTTTATTGGTCAACTCACGAACCAGCCGGTTCTTGCCTGCCTTGAATTCCGTCTTGATGAACTCGCGGCTGTCGAACCACTCTGCGCCATCGATGAGTGCTGCAACAATCTGACTGCTGATGCGTTCGCCATAGGAAACGATGGCGGCCTGAGTCTTTGGGCTGAGGTCACGAATGAGATAGACGCCCTGGTAGATACTGCGCAGCTCCTCGAGCAACTCGCCGACCACAGTCATGAGCTTGTCGCGCTTCTCGCCAGCAGGAATGACGGCGCTCATCATCTCTTCATGGCGCTGCTTTATCTCTTCGAACGACTTCTGATAGAGCACATCGCCATTCACGGCCATTTGGCTGGTCCTGATGAGTTTGTCGGTGATGCCGCCCAAGGCACTGACCACGACAATGACAGGCTCGCTTTGCCCCTCAACAATCTTCTTTACACACAATATGCTTTCTGCGGAACCCACGGAAGTTCCGCCAAACTTCAGTACTTTCATCCTTGCCTTTTAACAATTCGCGTGCAAAGATACGAAATAATTCATAATTGATAATTGATAATTCATAATTATTTTATACTTTTGCACTGAAATGGTCAATGAATTGAGTTTGCGGATACTGCCGCAGCAAGCATACAACGAGCAGAGCATCCTTGCTTATCTTCGTCAGGAAAAGGGCATCAATGCCAAGAGTGTGAGGGTGCTTCGGCGCAGCATCGACGCTCGCCAACGCACCATATTTGTCAATTTGACTGTGAGGGCATACGTTGGCGAGGAACCTCCCTTGCAGGACTTCGAGCCCTATAAATATAAAGATGTAAGCGAGCGGCCCCCTGTTATAGTCGTGGGAGCAGGTCCGGGTGGATTGTTTGCGGCCTTGCGTCTCATCGAGCTGGGCTACAAGCCTATTGTGATAGAAAGAGGCAAAGATGTTCGCGAGCGTAAGAAGGACATTGCCCGCATCCGACCTGAGCAGCGCGTTGACCCGGAAAGCAACTACTGCTTCGGCGAGGGTGGGGCAGGAGCCTATAGCGACGGTAAGCTCTACACACGCAGCAAGAAGCGCGGCAATACCGACCGCATCCTGCAAATCTTCGTTCAGCACGGCGCCAGTCCTGCCATCCTCTCTGATGCCCATCCGCATATCGGCACCGACCGCCTGCCTCGCGTCATCGAGAACATGCGCAATACCATTCTGAGATGTGGCGGCGAAGTGCACTTCCAAACGAAGATGACGGGGCTCTTAATTGATAATTCAAAATTGAATATTGAAAAACGTGTCGTAGGCATCGAGGCAACTTCTCAATCTTCAATCATCAATTTTCAATGTTCAGCCGTCATCCTTGCCACAGGCCATTCGGCTCGCGATGTCTATCGTTACCTTGCCGAGAGCGGCATTGACATCGAGGCAAAAGGACTTGCCATCGGCGTTCGTCTGGAGCATCCAGCACACCTCATCGACCAGATTCAGTACCACAGCAAACAGGGGCGTGGCAAGTGGTTGCCAGCAGCGGAGTATAGCATGGTGACGCAGGTGCAGGGCAGAGGCGTGTACAGTTTCTGCATGTGTCCTGGCGGCTTTGTAGTGCCGGCTGCAAGTGGACCTGAGCAGGTCGTGGTCAACGGCATGAGTCCCTCCAATCGAGGTGGGTACTGGAGCAATAGCGGCATGGTGGTGGAGATAAGGCCCGAAGACTTTAAAGAATTCAAAATTGATAAATTCAAAATTCAAGATTCTTTTCCTCTTGCGGGAGATGGAGGGTCGTCTCTCCCCTTTGAGGGAGTAGGAGGGGGGCCGCTGTCTCTTCTAATGCTTCAGGAGGAACTCGAGCGACAGTGTTGGCTGCAGGCCAATCGCCTTCAGACTGCTCCTGCACAGCGCATGACCGACTTTGTGAATGGTCGCCTTTCTGCCGACCTCAATGAGTCTTCCTACGCTCCCGGCTTGATTGCCAGCCCGCTGCATTTCTGGTTGCCCGAGTTCATCAGCAGCCGTCTTCGCGAGGCCTTCAAGCTTTGGGGAAAGCAGAAGCACGGCTTCCTGACCAGCGAAGCCACCGTTATCGGCATCGAGACGCGAACCAGCAGTCCTGTCCGCATCCTTCGCGATAGCGAGACCTTGCAGCACATCCGCATCGCTGGTCTCTTTCCTTGTGGTGAAGGTGCAGGTTATGCAGGCGGCATCGTCAGCGCCGGTGTAGATGGCGAGCGTTGTGCCGAAACTACTGCAGCCTATCTGCAATAAAAAGAGGACACGCCACAATTCGCAGCATGTCCTCTCTCTAAATACCTCAAAGTCCTCAACGAGACTTTATTTGCTTAATCAATTGCTTCTTGGTGTCGAGGTCAGTAACCTTCACCACCAACGTACCTGTCGGATTGACGTTCAGCGTGAGCGAACTCTTGGACTTTGGCCAGATAGCCGAAGCCAACTTCTTGCCTGAGACATCGAACAGCTCCACTCGGCAGTCGTTCTTTTCAGAGCCGGCAGTCGCATTGATGGTAAAGCTGCTGCGATTCAGGCTCATGCGGAACGTCATATCGAATGTGACCTTGCGGATTCCATCAGCATTGTCGATGTGGAATGGTTCGCTGCTAATCACTGACCATCTTCCGTCCAAGCCTTTGGCACGAACGCTGAGAGTGTGTTCGCCAACTACCAGTTGGTCTGTGCTGATGTCGAAGCTTATTTCGCTTTCCTTCGGATCGCTCACAGCCACTGCACACGCATTTCCTTCGCCCGGGTCTTCCGCATCGAAGAAGTATTCGAGTGCAGCGATGCCGTAAACTGGAGTGACATAAACAGGACGAGATATTGTGGCCGACCAATGGTCTTGCTTGTCCTGAGCACGCAGACAGAGCAGATGGGCGGCTGGTTCCAAGCCTTCAAACGACATCAGATAGACATTGCGACCTGTATTGGGCGCCAGCAACTGACGGCCAAGGCCATAACCCGGGTCAACGTCGAAGAAATACTCCAAACGCTGCAAATCGCCTTCGGGTGCTGGCGGTTCTGGTCCTTCCACAATGGTAAACGAGCGCGTCATGGTGTCTGTCCAAGTGCCTAAGGCGTCCAAAGCCCTCACGCTCAAGGTATGCTCGCCAAGCTCCAAGGCAGAGATATCGAGCTCGGGCTGCCAGTCAAGATGTGCCTTATAGGACTGGTCGGGTAGGGGAAGCGGTGTGGCAAGGCCGATGCCCGGGTCTGCATCGTCGAAGAAATACTCCACGCGCACGATGTCCTGCAGACGATTGATGAACAACGGGCGAGCTATCGTTGATGACCAACGCCCTTCGCTGTCCTGTGCACGGACATAGAGGACGTGTGCGCCCGCTTCTGCCGAGCTGAGGTCGAAGGTCAGCTCATTATTGCCAACACTTATGTTGTCGACAATCTGCGCCAATCCATAGCCCGGGTCGGTGTCGAGGAAATACTCAACCCTTGTCGGTGACTGAGCGAATATGGGAATCGCCGCCATCAAGCTGAGAGCGAGTAAGGATAATCTTCTCTTCTTCATTGCTGAATACCGACTTTGATTGTGACTTGAAGTTTGCTGCCCTTCTCAACAGAGGCTGGAACAATGAGGTCCTCGATGACTGGGCCAGCGGGAATGCCCGAGAGGACATAAGGAGTGTCGCCGGCAAAGGCTCCGTATGTTGAGCGGAGCGTTTCGTCAACCTCTACGGCTGCGAACATACCATCGTAACGGCCTGCATTATTGAATGGCTTAGAGTAATCTTCCGACGAAATATTGTTGTTGAAACTATTTCCGTTCCCGCCTTTGAAGACATCTTTGGTTGCCCAGTTGTACTCGACGGTACAGTCTTTTAAGTTAAAGAAAGATGTAAGAGTGTTGTATGCGATGTAGCTGTTATTCAGGTTGCTTATACGTCCGTATAGAATATTGTTTGTCACCTGAATATAGTTTTCCTGATAATTACTGCCATAACCTTCCACACCATTTGCATAGCACTGATGGATGACGCTGCCAGAAGCATTCCTTAAAACAATTTGACCGTTAACCTGGCATCTATTGACGACTACATTGTGCGCTTGTATCGTAATGCTGGCACCACCAGGCACGGCTATGCTTTTCACCACCGCTCCTTCTGCATGTATCTTTATGCCGTCGATTGTGGCAGCTTCTGCTCCTTCGCTGATGATGCCGTTTTTTGCAAGCCAATGGCCAGGGCCAAGCAACACGACGCGCTTTTCTATTTCCAAAGCAGGATATTTCACCGGCGATGCATCAAGCATGATGGTGTCACCCTCCGCAGCAGCTTCCAATGCTGCCTCAATGGTGGTATACGGTGCCGAGCTGCCCGTGTTGTTGTTTACTCTCAGGATTGTCGCGTTCGCAGCTGCTGCCATGCAGAAGACAGCCAGTAAAGAGATTGTTTTTTTCATCTTGTTTGTTTTTTTAAGATAATAATTAATAATGTAAATAATGAATAATGTATTTATTTGTTTTTCTCGTTGAGATGCTACACGTGGGAAGTGCCGACGCTACAGCAAGGAAGTGCCGACGCTACAGCAAGGAAAGGCCGATGCTACACGTGGCATTTTTCTCTCTTACTTGATATCGTCCCAATCATCGGTTCTAAAGGGGCCAACAGGCAAGCCTGAAACGGTCTTGAGGTTGCACTCCGGATTGTCTGCCCAAGCATAGCGGACAGCTACTGGATGCGGCACTTCCGGACTTTCCACTACAACGGGCCAACCGAAACGAAGATTGTTGTCGTTCTGCTTATAATAAGCCTTTGCAACGTGCCATACATGGTCGGGACCTGCTATCGAGAAGCCCTTGATGTCCGTGTTCTCTGCCAACATATCGCTGCCATAGGTGGGCATGAACATGAGAAGAGCTTTGCCATCTACCACGCTCATCTGGCGGAACTCAGGAGCGGCGCAAGGCTCTTCCTTTCCATAGGTCCTGTTGAGCGCAAGCAAAGCCAGACGGCGACCCACCTCTTGCTTGTTCTTCGGATGGATATCGTTTGCCATACCGATGTCGATGTTCACAGCCATACCGACGCCATCGAGCCGCAAAGCCTTTCGCTGTGCCTCGCGAATGGCAGCCCAACCCGATTGGGGTTGCAGGTCTTTTCTTTGCAAGTAATTGGCTATCTGCACGAAATAGAATGGAATAGCCTTCGAGTTGTATTGATAGAAGCGGCGAGGCCCTTCCGGTTGTGGCTTGGGGTAGGGCGTCACTTCGGAATTCTTGTTGAAGCGCGACTGCCAGTCGAGGATGAGGGCTTGGAAGAGACTCTCGTACTGAACGGCTCGGCCCACGTTCGAGCAACCTTGATACCAGAGGAAGCCGCGGATGGGCATTGAGAGGAAAGGCGCCACCATGCTGTTGTAGAGGCCAGCAGGATACCAGGCGCTGTTGGGAGCCACGGGTTCTGTCATGTTTGGAGAGCTGGTGATGTCGGCAGCAGCGAGGCTCTTCTTCCACTTCCAATCGCCTGCAAGCGAGATGGTTGTGCTTCCTGCTTTGATATTGAAGTCCTTCGCTTCCTTACTGAATCCGCCGTCGCCGCCAGTATCGTTGATGCGGATGGTGAGGAGATTCTTGCCAGCCTTCACCAGCCTTCCGGGGACGGTATAGGTGCGGTTGCTGTTCCAACCGGAAGTCATTCCCACGCGTTGGCCGTTCCAGTAGGTGATGTCCTCGTCGTCGATGGCCCCAAGCTCCAGCTTAAGGTCTTTGCCGGCAAGAGAGGAGGGGACCTCGACAACCTTGCGCATCCAGGCGACGCCGTCGAAGTCCTTCAGCTCGTCAATCTTGCTCCAAGAAAGGGGTAGCTGTGTTGATTTCCAACCCGAGTCATTGAAATCCGTTGCCGCCCAAATAGCTTGGTCGATTTGACCTTTCTCGAGGCCATAATCGCCACTATACGCTTCTTGCATCCATTCGGCGCGTTCGGCCTGATATAGCTGGTTGATTTTATCTTCGTCGAAGCCCGTGGCAAAAAGCCTCTTGGCGTGACTTTGGAACCCCATTACATTCTGCAGAGCCTCCAGGCTGGGCCAACTCTCGGCGGGTGTGCCGCCCCATGAACTGTTGACCACACCGACTGCAATGCCCAGCTTCTCGGAGACCTCGCGGGCAAAAAAATAGGCAGCGGCGGAGAACTCGGCGACCATCTCGGGCGAGCAGACTGCCCATCCTTTCGTATGGCCGAGAGGCACCTTCGTCTGCGGCGTATGAGCCACAACCTTCTCCACTTGGAAGAGGCGGACAAGCGGGTGATTGGCAGCAGCCACCTCCTGCTCGTAGTTGTTCACCATGCCCCAACCTTTGACGGGCATCTCCATGTTCGACTGTCCGCTGCAGAACCATACCTCGCCGCTCATCACATTCTCGAGGACGAGTTTCTTGCCATCGTCGAAGGTCAGCGTGAACGGTCCGCCTGCTGCGGGCACATCGAGGTCAAACTCAAAGGCTCCGGTCTGCTTGTCGGCAGCGACCTTCATGCTTTTGTTGTCCCATGATGGGGTAATCTTCACCGTCGCACCCTTCTTGGCTGTAGCTTGAAGGTGCACCTTCGTCTTTTGCTGCAGTACCATGTTCGAGGTCATCCATCCGGGCAAAACGACATCTGCCCAAGTCATAGCGGCGCTAAGCGAAGCCGCGAGAAATAAAAAGTGGCGTTTCATAATATATAATAGTTAGTTTTGCCCCACAAAATTACGAATTTTCTCCCTTACCTGCAAGAGATAAGGGAGAAAATGTGTGACAAATTATGTCGAGCGACTTGACGTGTTAGGCCGACAGCTTTCTGGTCAGCCATTTGCGCAGCGGTTCGTCGTAGAAAAGCATGCAAAGTGTAGCGAAAAGCAGGGAAGCAGCAAGCGCGATGAGGGCTGCAACCCAGGGCTGCGAGTGACCGACATACGTGTAACCGCTCTTTTGTACCCATGCAATATAAAGATAAATGAACGGGAAATGGATGGCATAAAGAGGGTAGGAGAGCCGACCAAGGAACGAGACAGCCTTCTGCTTCCAGCCTGACACGACACCGCGTGCACCAAACCATATAATCGTGGGGAATAGTGAGAGTATGCAGACAAGTTGGTAAATCGTTTCGCCGTCGGTGCTACCCAAGAACGGAAGTCCCAGCAAGACAATCAGGGCCAAGCTGCACCAAAGGAACATGGGGCCCTTTATGGGCTTGGGCTGCCGTTCGCGGAAGATGCGAGCCATCAGCAGTCCCATCGGATAGGCATAGAGCATCCTAAGGGCACCGCCGCAAAAGTTGACAGGCTCGGACGACCACCCGTAGGCGATGCCGCCGCCGTCAATCAGCAAGGCGTATGCTGCAAGAGACACGATGCTGCATGCCACCCACACTCGGAGCCATTTAGTGGAAAGCCTGTGCAATAATAAAACATACAGCAGACTGCCCACATACTCGAAGAAGAGCGACCAATGAGGGCCGTTGAGCGAGAAGGCTTCCGCATTGCCGCGTACCTCCATGCTGGTGGGCGAGGGAATCAGGAAGAGTCCCAGCAAAGTGGCATACATAAATGCCTGCTTAGTGACCTCCGTGCCGTCCCATTTCGTAAAGCCCTGTACGGCAAAGGCTATCGCACCAACCAGTGCGCCCATCACGACCATAGGATGCAAGCGGATAAGGCGCCGCTTGATGAAGCCGCCAGTCGTCAGAGTTCCCTCGAGCGCCTTGTCGTATGCGTAGCCCATCACGAAGCCGGAAAGGATGAAGAAGAAGTCCACGCCGAGAAAGCTGTGATAAAACTCATTGACAACTGTAGGCCAGACAACAAAACTCTTTGCGTCGTTGAAGACGTGATAAAGCAAAACCATTATAGCAGCCACACCTCGCAGCCCGTCTAAAATATCATACCGTGGTTTCATAACATTTTTGTTTTTACATGTTTCAAGAGTTATTTTTTACTGAAGTTCCGGAAGTGGTTTAGTAGTCAGTCCGAATGCCCGGGAAGTTGAAAAAGCTTTCTGCCCCAAACGAGAATGAGGGCGAAGAGTAGGCGAGTGGAGAGAATCCATAGTGCAGAGACACCCGCTGTGGCGAAGACCAGCGTGTCCTCCAACATGGAGTGGTTCATGATCAGGTGGTAGTTCACTTCGTCCGCTTCCTCGCGACTGATTTTGCCTTCTTCCTCGAGCTGAAGCATCACAGCCGAGCCGTAACTGATGCCCAAGACGTTGCCCACAAGCCACAGATAAGCAGCATGCCGGGGCAATCCGAAGAACAGCATCAACGGCTCGAGCGGCTTCGTCAGCTTCTCCATCAGGCCGTACTTCTCCATGAATCGCTGCACAAACATCAAGGCATAGATGATGGCAAATATCATGGCACACAATTTAGCAGAAGACAGCAGCCAGCCCCTCAACACCGACATGAGCGACTCATCAGCAGAAGCGATGGATGAAGCGGAGAACGGCTCCGACAGCTCTGGCAACACGAGGTTCAGATACATGGCAGCCAGCAAGGCTCCGCAGATGCGCAGGAAACCCATTCGGAAAGGCTTCGAGCCAACCTTCTTGTTCACCGTGCATTCCAAAGGCAAAGCATGACAGATGAGCACCATGATGGCGATGATGGTGGCTTGCCGCAAAGTCAGCTCCATGCTCATCATCACAGCAAGCGCAGCATAAGTCGTCGAAGTGGCTCCGGTCAGAAATGCAATCGACGAAGCTCCGGGCAAACCGATGTGACAGAACAACGGATTGAGCCAACCGGCACACCAGGCTATCAAACCATAATATTGCGCCAAACAGACCGCAAACGATATGGGCAGCATTATCTTCAGCAACCACAGCGTCGTCTTTATGGTCGGCCGAATACTATCGCATGCAATGTCGCAAAGTAGGCCACAACCGCCCTTATTCTTACCTTTCCCCAAACCTTTATATATTTTCATTCAGATTTCGCATTATCGTACTAAACATAATTGCCATTATAATTTTTATAGGTAGAAATCTTTTGTCAGTTCTTGGTATGCTTGGCTCCTGGTTCCGTCGTCAGTCATGAGGACGAGTTCATCTTGTCTCAAGTCGGCGGACTGTGGGCTGCCTTCAAAAGAAAATATCATCAGCGTTCTGCGAGGCGGCTTCTTCATTGTTGTGCGGATCTGGCAGCGACGGACGAGATGCAGGCCTTCGTTTAGGCAAAGGCCGACGAGTTCTGTTGCAAGCTGACTTGGAATGATGAGCGAGAACGTGCCATCGTTCGCGAGTAAGGATGCGACCTTAGGAATGAGCAGCTCGAAAGGCAGACTCTTGTTGTTGCGAGCCAAAGCACGAGATTTGTTATCCGGCAAAGTATCTTCCGTAAAGAATGGCGGATTGCAGAGAATAGCATCAAAACAACTACTATTATCTATTTGGAATGCCATCAGGTCGCACAGGACGCAGCTGACGCGGTCTGAGAATGGACTTTCGGCGACGTTCTCTCTTGCTTGGAGGATGGCCGCTTCGTCGATGTCTATGCCCAACACTTCGGCCTCTGGATTCCTCTGTGCCGCCATCAAGGCAATGAGACCAGTTCCCGTGCCGATGTCGAGGATTCGTTTGCCCTCGACACATCCCCAGGCGCCAAGCAGCACGCCATCGGTCCCCACCTTCATGGCACATCGGTCATGATGGATGCAGAATTGCTTGAAACGGAAAACGTCGTTACTCACGATTTAATACCAAATTAATAATTCAAAAACACTTCGTTTCTCTGGCAAGAAGTTCTTTTAGAATGCAAATTTACAATAAATAATTGTATGTGCGCACGGAATATGGCTTTTTTTTTGTATTTTTGCCGCGCTAAAATGCTTCGCAAGTGAAAAATGCTTCGCAAGCGAAAAGTAAAAAAACAAATAGTGAGGATGAATAAATCGCCAAATAACTAAATCGCAAATAAATCGTAAATAACAGAACTCCCCCAACCCCTCCTGAGAGGGGGATTAGTGAGAGAGAATAAATTACCAAATAATCAAAACGTAAATAAATCGGACTCCGCGCATTAAAAGCGCGCCTTAGTTCTAGAGAATCTAAGAAATCGTAAATAGTAAAATCGTAAATAACTTCGATGTTTGAGAATAACAAGAAAACCTTTTCCTTCGTGGCGGAAGTGTCGGGCGAGACTGACAAGCTGATGCATGCCAATCATGGCGGCGACATGCCAGTCATCATGCTTCGCGACAACATCTTCTTCCCTGGCACCGTTTCGCCTATAACCGTCGGCCGTAAGCACAGCATAAAGACACTGAACAAGTTGGAGCGAACAGACGGGCTTGTGGCTCTGCTGACTCAGAAAGTGCCGGACACGGAGACGCCGCAAATCGAGGAGCTATACCCCATCGGCGTTGTGGCAAAGCTCGTACACTCGATGAAGATGCCCGACGGCTCATACAACGCCCTCTTCCAAGCCTTCAATCGCATACAGGTGCAGGAAATCCGTCAGGTGGCAGGCCGCTTTGAAGGTACTGTGATAAACATGACTGATGTGATGCCCGACCGCTTTGAGCAAACAGAATACAAGGCCATGCTGGCCATGCTGAAGGAACGCACGCAGAACCTCATGAGCATCCTCGACGACTACCCCGATGAGCTCATTCAGTACATCAGCAACATGGAGCCAACAACCTTCATGCTCAATACAATATGTAGCTACCTGCCTCTCACCATCGAGCAGAAGTACCAGCTCCTCTCCTGCCCCACAGAACTGGCAAGGCTGCAACAGACCATCCAGTTCACCAACAACATCATCGAGCTGATGAAGCTCAAGCGCAAGATTGAGAACAAGACGCGAAGCGACCTCGACCAGCAGCAGCGCGAATACTTCCTTCGCCAGCAGGTGCAGAACATCCAAAGCGAGCTGGGCGACAAGGACGAGTCGAGTGTCAGACAGGAAGATGTCTCGAACCTCAGAAAGAAGGCCGAGGCAAAGCATTGGAACAAGCAGACGGCAGAAATCTTCGACAAAGAACTCTCGAAGCTGAACCGCATCAACATCCAGTCGCCCGACTACAACGTGCAACTCCAGTACCTGCAGACAGTCGTGGGCCTGCCCTGGGACGAATGTACCAAGGACAATACCGACATCAAAAGGGCCGAGAAGAAGCTCAACCGCGACCACTATGGCATGGAGAAGGTGAAGGAACGCATCCTGGAGCACCTCGCCGTCCTGAAGATGCGCAAGGACCGCCAAAGCCCCATCATCTGCCTTTATGGCCCTCCGGGTGTGGGCAAGACGAGTCTCGGCAAAAGCATAGCAGAGGCGCTTGGCAGGAAGTATGTCAGGATGAGTCTTGGCGGCGTTCACGACGAAAGCGAGATTCGCGGCCACCGCAGGACCTATATCGGCGCAATGCCGGGCCGCATCATCCAGGGAATGCAGAGAGCAGGCAGTTCGAACCCCGTCTTCATCCTCGACGAGATAGACAAGGTGTCGGTTGGCTCCGTTCATGGCGACCCGTCGTCCGCTTTGCTCGAAGTGCTCGACCCGGAGCAGAATGTGGCTTTCCACGACAACTACATCGACCTCGACTACGACCTCAGCAAAGTGATGTTCATCGCGACAGCCAACGACACAAGCACCATTCCCCGTCCCCTACTCGACCGCATGGAGCTCATCGAGGTGGACGGCTACATCACAGAAGAGAAGATAGAGATAGCCAGTCGGCACCTCGTTCCGAAGAACCGCGAGAAGAACGGACTGGAGGAACATAAAGCCCTTAAAGTCGGCAAGCCAGCCTTGGAGTTCATCATCGAACGCTATACCCGCGAGAGTGGAGTGCGTGGCCTCGAAAAGCAGATAGACAAGCTCTTCCGCCGTGTTGCCCTCAGAGTGGCAAAGGATGAGATGAAGAACGACCATACTATCTCAAAGGAAGAGGCAGAGGAACTGCTCGGCAAGCCCATCTTCAGTCGCGACAGCTATCAGGGCAACGGCTATGCTGGCGTCGTGACGGGGTTGGCATGGACCAGCGTAGGCGGCGAGATTCTCTTTATCGAAACAAGCCTGAGCAAAGGCAAGGGCAGCAAGATAACCCTCACCGGCAACCTGGGCGACATCATGAAGGAGAGCGCTCTGCTCGCCCTCGAATACATCCGCGCTCATGCCGACAGGCTGAACATCGACAGCCGTATCTTCGAGAACTACAACCTGCACATCCATGTGCCCGAAGGCGCCGTCCCCAAGGACGGACCAAGTGCCGGCATCACGATGGCAACAAGCATCGCCTCTGCCCTCACCCAAAGGAAAGTTCGTCAGGAACTGGCCATGACGGGCGAGATAACGCTTCGCGGCAAAGTGCTTCCCGTAGGCGGCATCCGCGAAAAGATTCTCGCAGCAAAGCGGGCTGGCATCAAGGACATCATCCTTTGCAAGGACAACAAGAAGGACATCGACGAGATACCGGCAGAATACCTGAAAGGCCTCACCTTCCACTATGCCTCAGACATTCAGGATGTCCTCGACCTCGCCCTTCTCGACGAGAAAGTGAAACACCCCATTAACTTTACCTTTGAAGAGACGAAGGAAGAAAAAGAATAAGGAGATGTGTCATAATTCGACTAAAAGCTTTTAACCACGAATTACACTTTTATAATCAACTGACAATCAGTAGTTGAACTATTCGTGCAATTTGTGGTTAAAGCAAAAGTCACACGCGACCTGTCAAATCGATTTGTTACTAACGTGAAACTTTTTGTTTCGCACACGTAACAAAAAGTTTCACGTTGGTAACATCAAAAGAAGCTGCTTGAATAAAAGCCACGCTTTGACACATGCGTCGACCTTTGGTTCGGTGCTTTTCGCCGGACAGCAATAAAATAAAAAAGGTTTTATTTTGTAATATGCCCGCTTCTTCGTACCTTTGCACGCGAATTGAAATGGTATAAAAAGGAAGATGACTTTTGAGATAAAGCAAACTGACCCGCAATCGAATGCACGGGCAGGACTCATCACGACCGACCACGGGCTGATAGAGACGCCTATCTTCATGCCTGTCGGAACGGTTGGCAGCGTGAAGGGCGTTACCGACCGCGACCTGCACAATGAGGTCAAGGCGCAAATCATCCTCGGCAACACCTATCACCTCTACCTTCGTCCCGGCACAGAGATACTGGAGAAAGCGGGCGGACTGCATCGCTTCAATGGCTGGGACCGGCCAATCCTGACCGATAGCGGCGGCTTTCAGGTGTTCTCGCTCGCCGGCATTCGCAAGTTGACCGAGGAGGGTTGCACTTTCCAAAGCCATATCGACGGCAGCAGACATACGTTCACCCCTGAAAAGGTGATGGACATAGAGCGCAGCATCGGTGCTGACATCATCATGGCGCTCGACGAGTGTCCGCCCGGAACGAGCGACTACAACTACGCCAAGAAGAGCCTCGGCCTGACGCATCGTTGGCTGGACCGCTGCATCAAGCGCCTCGAAGAGACTGAGCCGCTCTATGGTTACAGCCAGAGTCTCTTTCCTATCGTTCAAGGTTGCACCTATCGCGACCTTAGGGAACAGAGTGCAGAGTTCGTGGCATCGAAGGGTGCTGACGGCAACGCTATCGGCGGACTTGCCGTGGGAGAACCTACGGAGATCATGTACGAGATGATTGAAGTGGTCAATGCCATCCTGCCGAAGGACAAGCCGCGCTATTTGATGGGCGTCGGCACGCCTGCCAATCTGCTTGAAGCCATCGAGCGAGGCGTGGATATGTTCGACTGCGTGATGCCGACCCGCAATGGCCGCAACGCCATGCTCTTCACGAGTCAGGGCATCATGAACATGCGCAACAAGAAATGGGAAGACGACTTCTCCCCTATCGACCCGACAGGAACAGCCTGGGTGGATACGTTCTATAGCAAAGCCTACCTGCACCACCTCTTCAAGGCACAGGAGTTGCTTGCCCTGCAAATCGGCAGCATCCACAACCTTGCCTTCTACCTCTGGCTCGTCGGCGAGGCCCGCAAGCACATCATTGCAGGCGACTTCTCGACCTGGAAAACGGGAATGCTGAAACAGGTGACGCAAAGACTATAAGTAATGTACAATTTGACAATGTACAATGTACAATTTATGTACAATTTGACGATGACTCATGTAAAAAGCCAAATTACAAAATCGTAAATAAATAGTAAATAGTAAATTGTCAAATCGTAAATTAAGAAGATGAAGAGGATTGACCGTTACATAATCGCTAAGTTCCTCGGGACTTACTTCTTCTCCATCGTGCTGATTATCAGTATCGGTGTGGTGTTCGATTTCAATGAGAACATCGACCGCTTTACCGAGTCGCAGGCACCGTGGCGAGCGATTGTAATGGATTATTACCTCAACTTCATCCCCTACTACGCCAACCTCTTCAGCGCACTCTTCGTCTTCATCAGCGTCATCTTCTTCACCTCGAAGATGGCAGACCGCAGCGAAATCATAGCGATGATAAGCGCGGGCATCAGTCGCCGACGCCTTTTGCTCCCCTACATGATAAGCTCCGCCATCATTGCAGTCATGACCTTTTATCTTGGAGCAGAAATCATCCCTCGCAGCAGCGTCAAGCGCCTTGCCTTCGAAAACACTTATAAGAAGAGAGAGAAGAACCCCACCTACGCAGACAAGGTGCAACTGCAAGTCGAACCGAGCGTCATTGCCTACATGGAGCACTTCGACGGCGTGAGCAAGACGGGCATCCACTTCTCGCTCGACAAGTTCGAGAACAAGAAACTCGTTTCGCACCTTTCGGCAAATACCGTCCAATACGACACCTTGAGCGATGTCCGCTACCAATGGCATCTGCGTGACGTCACCGTTCGAGAGCTTCGGGGCATGAGAGAGAAGATAACGCATTACGACCTCGTGGATTCCGTCATCCGAATGGAACCGCGCGACTTCCTCTTCATCCGCAACCAGCAAGAGACGATGACGAACTCCGAGCTGAAAGAGTACATAGAGAAGCAACGCGACCGAGGGAGCGGCAACATCAGCATCTTCGAGGTTGAGTACTACAAACGTTTCGCCTCGCCATTTGCTGCCTTCATCCTCTCCACAATCGGCATGTCGCTCTCGTCGCGAAAACGTAAAGGCGGCATGGGACTTGCGCTCGGTATCGGCATAGCCCTGAGTGCCACCTACATCCTCCTGCAAGGCATCTCAGCAACCTTCTCGACAAATGCAGGCATGCACCCCGCCCTTGCCGCCTGGATGCCGAACATACTTTATTCAATCATCGCAATCTGGCTCTACAAGAGAGCACCGACATAAAGACACGGCCCCATTACGGGGGAATTAAAAATTAAGAATTAAGAATTAAAGTTGAATGGCTCTGCCCTGTAAATGGCCAAATTATTAAATTGTACATCAATTGTACATTGCTTAATTGTACATAAATATTAAATCGTAAATAGTAAATAGTTAAATAGTAAATAAATTGGATTTCTACGACTTAGACCTTAATGATTATGTCCTCGATGCGCTCGACGACATGAACTTCACCGATACGACTCCCATTCAGGAGCATGCCATCCCGCCTATATTGGAGGGACGCGATGTGATGGGAGTGGCGCAAACCGGTACTGGCAAGACTGCAGCCTATCTTCTGCCCGTCCTGAGCATGCTTGCCGATGGCGGCTACCCCAGGGATGCCATCAACTGCGTCATCATGTCCCCCACTCGCGAGCTTGCCCAGCAGATTGACAGCGCGATGCAGGGCTTTGCCTATTACCTCGACGACATCAGCAGCGTGGCTGTCTATGGCGGCAACGACGGTGTCCGTTACGAACAAGAGAAGCGGGCCATGCAGAGCGGCGCGGATGTGGTGATTGCCACGCCGGGCCGTCTCATCAGTCACTTGAGCCTGGGCAATATCGACCTCAGCCGCGTCTCGTTCTTTATCCTCGACGAGGCAGACCGCATGCTCGATATGGGCTTCTGCGACGACATACTTCTCATAGCAAAAGCCTTACCGAAAGAGCATCAGACCATCATGTTCAGCGCTACAATGCCTGGCGATATATTAAGCTTGGCACACAGCATCTTACACAATCCCGTTGAAGTGAAGCTTGCAGTAAGCAAACCTGCCGACAACATCCGTCAGAGTGCCTATCTTTGCTACGAGCCGCAGAAGCTTCTTGTCGTCAAACACATGTTCGAGCAGGAGCCTCCTCATCGCGTCATCATCTTTGTCGGTTCGAAGAAGAAGACGAAGGAACTTGCCATCAGCATCATCCGTGCAGGCTACAATGCGAGGGCGATGCATAGCGACCTGACTCAGGCGGAACGAGACGAGGTGATGTTCGGCTTCCGCAGCGGAAAGATAGACATCCTGGTGGCGACGGACATCGTGGCCCGCGGCATAGACATCGACGACATCGCCCTCGTCATCAACTTCGATGTGCCTCGCGACGAAGAGGACTACGTGCATCGCATCGGCAGGACGGCAAGAGCAGGCCGTGGCGGCAAGGCTGTGACCTTCGTCAACGATAAGGACATGCTCTACTTCCGCCAGATAGAACGCTTCCTGGGCAAGGAAATCCACAAGGAGAAGATGCCCGAAGCGTTCGGCGAGACGCCTGCCTACCACTCCGGAGCAAAGAGAAAGGGACGCGGCGGAAAAGGCAGATATAGAGGAAAAGGCAGAGGAAAGCCACAGCATGACAAGAAGAAGTCACCATCCAATAAATAGCTAAATTATTAAATAGTACATAAATCGTAAATTGTAAATCGTCAAATTGTAAATTATCTTGATGAGAAATCTAACAGGTGAGCAGTACGCTGCAAGCAAATACATAAAGCTCGAGGTCGCAGAGCCCATGCCGTTGATGGAGTTCCTGATGAAGGAGATGAGCGGCATCAGTCGCAACAAGGTCAAGGACCTGCTGCAGGGGCACGGCATCATGGTGGACAGGAAGCTCGTCACCAGGCACGACTTCATGCTCTCGCCCGGACAGACCGTCCTTGTGAGCCGCCACAAGCGCAGCACAGAACTGCTGAACAAATACGTCAAAATCATCTACGAGGACAAGGACCTCATCGTCATCGAGAAGTCGGAGGGCATCCTCAGCATGGCTTCCGCACCTGGTCAGTATTGCGTCAAGACCATCCTCGACGAGTACTTCAAGAAGCGTCATTTCAAGTGCACGGCCCACGTCGTCCATCGCCTCGACCGCGACACAAGCGGTTTGATGATTTATGCCAAGAGCTTGGAGATAAGGAAGATGCTCGAGGAGGACTGGCACAATATCGTTTATGACCGCCGCTATGTGGCCGTGCTATGTGGCGAGATGACGCAGGAGGGCGGCACCGTCCATTCATGGCTCAAGGACAACAAGGCCTACGTCACCTATAGCAGCCCGACCGACAACGGCGGCAAGGAAGCGATAACCCACTACCGCCGTATTGCCACGAACGGACACTACACGCTTGCAGAGATGCGGCTCGAGACGGGACGCAAGAACCAGATACGCGTCCACATGAAGGACTTGGGCTATCCTGTTGCAGGCGACGACAAGTACGGAAACGGCCTCAATCCCCTTCATCGCCTCGCCCTTCATGCCTTCCGCCTCTACTTCTATCATCCCAGAACAGGAGAGCAGATGAAGTTCGAAACGCCCCACCCCACCTCATTCACAAGACTATTCAATAACCAATAACCTATAACCTATAACCAATAACCTATAACCAATAACCTATAACCAATAACCATTATGAAAAAAATGATTTCTGCAGCTATAATAGCTGCAAGCCTTACACTTGCCGGGTGCGGTTTTGGCACTACGGGTACAGGGACAAGCGCGACAAACACGACAGCCCAAACGACAGAGGCTCTTGGTGGCCTTCTTGGAACTATTCTTGGCAACATTCTTGGTGGTGCCACAAACCAACAGTCGCTCGTCGGCAGCTGGACTTATGCGGGCCCCAAGCTTGTGTTCGAGAGCGAGAACATCCTTTCGCAGATTGGCGGACAGGTATTGAGCAACAACATCGAGCAGAAGCTTGGCACATATCTCGAGAAGATGGGCTTCAAGGCTGGCAAGTCTGTACTGACGCTTGCCGGCGACGGCAACTGCTCTCTGACGCTTGGCAGCAAGACGTTGACCGGCACTTACGCTTATGACGCAAACACGAACAAGATGACGATGACAGGCATGTTCGTTACCGGGCAATTGCCTTGTACCGTTACGGTCCAGAGTGGCCAGCTGCTTATGCTTTTCGATGCCGACAAGCTGCTGAGCATTGCCAGCGCCGTTGGCAGCAAAAGCTCAAGTTCCATCGGCTCTATCCTCCAAAGCTACAGCGGTCTGAAGCTCGGCTGGGCAATGAATAGATAATGAGATAATAAGAAATTAAGAAAATAAGAAAATAAGAAATTAAGAAATTAAGATAATAGGAAATTAAGATAATAGAAAATTAAGGTAATAAGATACGGTGAAATGAATGAGCCCGTCTGTGCTTCGATGCACAGGCGGGCTCTCGTCTTATTCTCTACATTTCTTATTCTCTACATTTCTTATTTTCTACATTTCCTATTTTCTACATTTCCTATTCTCTTATAATCTTCTTTCCGCCGATGATGTTGATGCCGCGCAGGGGTTTGCTGAGGCGCTGGCCGGCGAGGTTGTAGATGTCACCATCTTCCATCATGCCGCTTCCGTCTTCCATCGAGCGGATACCCGTTATCGTCTCTTCGAGGTCGCCGAAGTTCAGGCCGAAACCTTCCTTAGTGGCGTTGAGGCCCATGTCCACTCTGAAGTAGGTATTGAAGGCATAGATGGCTCCGCCTGGCTGCAGGCAGACGCGGGTGAGACGCGTCGTGCCTTCCGGCTGATAGTAGTAATCGTCGGTTGTGGAGGCTGCGTAGAAGGTGCTCAGGAACACAATCTTGTTGTCGTAGAGCGATACGTTTCTCGTGTAGTACTGAACCAGCACATCGCTGAATATAGGTTCTACGATGTCGTCGCCGCTGTCCCATTTAATCAAGTAAGGCACGCCAGCCTCGAGTTTCGTGAGTGGGTTGAGGCAGTCGAGGATGATGTACGGGCCTCTCTCCCATGCGTTCTCTACTGTTCTGAGGTCTGCGCCCTCCAGGATGCTGCCTTCCAGTTCTACGTCGAAGGGCAGGCAGATGCCTTGCCAGCGTCCGTCCTTCTTGAGTGTGAGGTTCTTGATGACCACGTTAGCGTAGCTGCCGTCGCAGCCTCCGATGGCTATGCCGTTGTCTGCTTCGGCATCCAGCACGAGGTCAACAGAGACGCGAGTCGTGAACGAAGCAATCTCCGATGTAGCATCTTCGAGGCCTTCCTTCACGCCGACCACCTGACAGATGTATTTCGTGCCCATCTCGAGGCCTTCGAGCTTGATGCTTGTCTCAGTTGTCTCGACGGTAGTCCATTCGCCAAGAGGAGCCGTTTCGGTGGCTACGATGCTGACGTCGTCGATGCAGAGCTTGTCCTCGTCGGCATCCTGATGATGGATGGCGATGTAGCCCTGCTGACCTTTGTAAGCGCTGAGGTCGATGACGACTTGGCTCCACTCATAGGCGGCTTCTTGCGTGGTTAAGAGTGTTATGGTAAAGTCTTCTGCAGCTTTGCCTGTAGTGGAAAGCAATACATCGAAGTGGTCATGATAGTCAGTATCGAAAGATCTAACCCAGAATGTCAGTTTGCCCTGCAGGTCGAGTTGTGGTGTAATGAGATAGTTATTGGCATTGAAGGCGCCAAGACCCTTATAGAAGCTGTTCGACCATACCATGTATTCGCCACTATGACAAGAAGTATCCCATTTCGTTTCCCAGCCTTCATGTCCTTCTGGCACTTCGCCCAAGGCAAGTACAGTCCAGCCTTTTGCTTCAAGTCCGCTCTCGAAGTCGTCCTCGAAGATGGTCACTTCCTTGTCTTCTCCTTCGGGTGCCACCTGATACTGCACCTTGTAGCTGTCGCTGTTGCCAGTCCAGGCAATCTCGGCTTTAGTAGGGCTGGCATTGATATAGCTAATGGCTGGACGTTGGTTTATCTCTTTGGTGGTGAAGGAGTAGATGTCGGAAACAAAGTTTTCTTCGCCTCCATCAATTCCGATGACTTGATAGTCGTACTTCGTGTCGGGCTTCAAGTCTGAGATAGTGATTTCGTTAGCTGTTGTCTCGATAGTCTGCCATTCTCCAGCGGGCACTATCGTTTCACCTTTGTATATGCCGAAGTCGTCGATGATGAGCGCTCCCCCATTGTTACTATAGTGATGGATGGCAATGTAGCCTTGCTGACCTTTGTATGCGCTGAGGTCTATTATGACTTGCGTCCTAGATTTGCTGAGTGCGGACTGCAAAGGGCGAAGCACGGTCGTGAAGTCTTTTTCTTCATTGCCTGTCGTGGAGAGCAGCACCTCGTATTCTTCAAGACTGGAGCCGGAGCTAGCGCTTTCTTCCATGTATGCCAATATGCCTTGCAAATCAACCATTGGCGTAATGAGCCAGTTGTCGGCAGGGACAGCCTTGTCCCAATAAGCGTCGTAACTGCTCGAGTTTACCTCATGACTATTCCATCTCCAGCCGAATTCGCCATGATTAATGATTGTCCAGTCTTCGATATTCTTCTCGAAGTCGTCGAAGAAGAGGGAGTTCAACGCTTCCCTGTACTTCACTTTGTAACTTTCGTTGAAGCCTATCCAGCTGATGGTGGCCGAGTTGTGGGTCACGCTTGCAGTGAAGTCAGCGGGCACAGCTTCTGGCGTGGTAAATTCTGTTGGAATCCATTTGCTGAACGTGCCGTCGTCTGCAACGGTTTGGACGTTGACACGATAAAGTTGATTTGCATCGAGTCCTGTCAGTTCATAGCTCTTTTCTGTAATGCCGTTGATAGTAATCCAAGGGTCCCAGGACGCTTTATATTCCTTCCTGTATCGCAGGTTCCACTTGCTGCCTTCACTCTCCCATGCGATGGTAGCCTTTGTCGGGCTCAGGTCGGAGATACTGATGTTACTTGGGAATGCAGGGCCGGACTCTTGCTGATTGAACATAATTTGATTCTTATAGTCCAGCATCAGCCGATCGATGCTGCTAAGATTGTCTGCATTGATGTCGTTTTCGGCACCCGACCGACAAGAGAAGATAGCCTGCTTCGTTGGTGTGGAAAATGTCATAAAAGATGTATTCCTATCAGAAGTTATACCATTGTTGTCAACGATAAGGACGAGGTTCTTTGTGCCATCGTAACTGAATGGGCGATCGAAAACAATTGTTGTCCAGTCTTGTTCGAAGAAGGTCACATTGCCGCTGAACACCTTGTCGCCTTCTGAGAAATCGAAATACTCATCGGTTATTTCATACCCCCAACCGTCCACACCGGTGGCAGTGAAATTCGACTTTTCTGTCTCTACAAGGTAAATATCAATATTGTCAGTTAAGCTATACGACGCGTTGAAGAAGCTGACACTGGTAAGTTCCTTGGCACCGCCCACCTCGTCGGCAGTATATATCTGCTGCGAAAGCGTGTGGTCATAAGATCTGTTGACTGGAAGGTAGGCCTTACTTGTTGCATTGCTACCGATGACGACCACATCTGTTGCATCGGTGGTTGTCAGAATGATGCAATTCTTTTGTACACTAAGCGAGCCTATGTGGCCGCTTGGGGCGGTCGGCATAAAATAAATATCGTTGCCCGCCGCGCTGATAGCCTGTGTGCTTTCTGTATTGTAATTTGCAAAATAAGTATGATTGGGTGCCTCATAACCTGACCTGTCAACCACAACGACGGCAAGGTTGCTCGTGCCGTCGTATCTGAAAGGTCTTATGAAATTTACATTAACCAGACCAGAAATACCTAGTTTCACTTCGCCACAGAACATCCTGTCGCTTGGCGATACTGGAATCCAACCGCGGGAGTCGTCGAATCTCGACTTGTCTGTATGCAACAGATAGACCTCAAAAACGCGCTCTTCCCTATCCGATAAGGAGCGAGTCTTTGACATATCAAGGGAGTTCCAGAACGAAATGCCAGTAAACGTATTCGCAGCTCCAAGTTCTTCCTGCGTGTAAATTTGCTGCGTCATGGAGTAGCGGTAATTGCAATCTGAAGGCAGATTGTCGGTAAACGTATAGCCGGTAGGAAAAATCGAAACGTTATCAGCCTTCGTCAAACTGACACCCGCCAGCATGGATAACATTAGGAGTAAAAGTTTCTTTTTCATAATTTAATTCTTTTAGTTATTAATTTTGTTATATTATGCGTTGGTTTATATATGTACGATTCTCGTCACAAAATTAAACAAAAAATAACATTTCACCCAATGCTAATTAAAATATTTTGATAAAACAGACGTTTTTCGTATCATTCTGCACCATTGAATATAGTTGACGGTATGGGAAGATGGGCAAACACCTCACCCAACGCTACACGAAGGAAGGCAAAATCCCACGTCAAGGAAAAGCGATTCCCACGTGTGGGAAAAACAAATCCTTCACGTAGGAATGCCCAATGGAATGTGTGAGGCTGTGCACGAAGTGCAGTCAGGCCGGGCGCTGAGGCAGCACAAGCCGGTTTGTGATGCCGTCGGGAAGCTCTTCTTCGTAGTGCGTCACCATGACGAGCGTCTTGTGCGGACGCTCGCAGAACTGCTTGATAATCTGCCGGACGAGCTGTCGGTTCGTATCGTCGAGGCCGTGGAGAGGCTCGTCGAGAATCAGCAGTTCCGGGTCCTTCACAAAAGCTCGCGCCAAGAGGCAAAGGCGCTGCTCGCCGCTGCTCAGTTGCAGAAACGAGCGGTCTGCCACGCCATCCACGCCGAAGACTCGCATCCAATCGGAGACCCTCTCTAACTCTCCCTTAAAGGGAGAGGAATTAAAAGCCTGCCCTTTAAGGGAAGGTTTGGAAGGGTCTTTCAATCCGCTCGCAACCACGTTGATAGCGGGGATGTCTTTAAGGTAAGCTCGATGCATCTCCGGGCTGACGTAGCCGATGTGTTTCTTGATTTGCCAGATGCTTTCGCCCGTGCCTCGCCGGTGCCCGAAGAGCTCAATGTCGCAGGCATAGGCTTGCGGATTGTCGGCACAGACCAGGCTGAGCAGGGTGCTCTTGCCCGAGCCGTTCGGTCCGCTGAGTGCCCATCGCTCGCCCTCGTGGACGGTCCAGTTGAGGGGCTGCAGGATGGTGCGGCCGCCATAGCTGATGCTGACGTCGCGGAAACGCAATATCTCTCCCCCGCTGCTCGGATAGAAGTCGCTTTCGCTGAGGTCGCGAACAGGCAGGCTTGCTATCCAGTCCTTGATGTCGTCGCTCAGCTTGGGGCGAGGCATGGCAGCATATTGCTGGCGATATTCCGCGAGCGTCATCTTCGGCAGGAGCCGCAAGCCCTCTACAGGCAGTACATGCGTGATGAAGTCGGGAATATCGTCGCGCTTGCTCAGGACCAGGATGACGAGCAGCGGCGTCTCGCGCGTCAGCTTGTCGAGCAAGTCCCTGAAGTCCTTCCGTGCCTGCGCATCAAGGCCGATGAATGGGTTGTCGATGATGAGCACGCGAGGACGCGTGGCAAGCGCCTTGGCGATCCGAAACCGTCGCAACTCGCCGCTGCTCAGAGAAATAATTCTCTTCGAGAGCGAAGAGTGAAGAGTGAAGAGTGAAGAATAAAAGTTACCGAAGGGAGAAGGATGTGACTCCGATTCTTCACTCTTCACTCTCTGTTCTTCATTATATATCTTGAGGCTCTCCCCTACTGTCGGACTGTCGTCCGGTATGTCGTGCTGGTTCCAGCGTTGCTGGTAGTAGTAGGTGCCGTCCTGCTCGCCATATGAATCGCGGAAGGAGATGTACTTCAGGTTATCGCTGACGAGAGGCGACTCACTTGGCGAGAAGTCGTAGTGCACCTCGTTCATGAGGAGCGGATAATGGCCCGTCAGAACCTCCACGAGACGCGACTTACCCGCAGCGTTGTCGCCCACAATGGCGATTTGCTCGCCCCGCTTTATCTCGAGGTTGATAGGCTCAGCCATTCGCCATAGCGGATGCCGGGGAACACCATTAACTATTGTAACCATTGGACATTGAATATTGAATATTGAAAATTGAATATTGAATATTGAGCATTTAAGGGCGGTAGCAAATTCTTCACTCTTCACTCTTCATTCTTCACTCTCCATTTTTCACTCTATCTTTGTTCTTCTTCACGAAGTCTGCCCAGCCACGGTACTTGTGGTCGGTCTCGGGCTTGCCCATCTGCAGGAAATGGCAATAGGCGGCTCCGAGGGCGTCGGTCGCGTCGAGGAACTTGCCCATCTCCTCCTTCTCGACATGAAGCATCCGTCGCAGCATGTCGGCCACCTGCTCCTTGCTGGCGTTGCCGTTGCCCGTTATCGCCATCTTAATCTTCGAAGGCGCGTACTCCGTAATGGGCACTTGCCGCTGGATGGCAGCCGCGATGGCTACGCCTTGCGCCCGTCCCAGCTTCAGCATGCTCTGTATGTTCTTGCCGAAGAAAGGCGCCTCGATGGCCATGCAGTCGGGCAGATAGCCCTCGATGATGCTGCAAACGCGTTCGTAGATGTGGCCGAGTTTCAGGTAGGGGTCGCCGAACTTGCGGAGGTCGATGACGCCCAAGGCCATCATCTCCGCCTTCTTCCCCTCCACACGGAGCACGCCGTAGCCCATGATGCTCGTGCCCGGGTCTATGCCTAGAATAATCTGTTCCATCTGGTCATTTGGGAGATTAGTCGTTTGGTCGTTTAGGAGTTTATGCGTGCAAAAGTACAAAAAAAATGTCAAAAAAGAGCAAATACGTTAAATAATTATGAACTATGGACTACGAACTATGAACTTTTTCGTACCTTTGCAAGGCAAAATGTGAACAAAACAACAGTATGATGAAAAAGATACTCTTCTTCGCCATTCTTGCATTCCTCATGCTCAATGGCCAAAGTTCAAAGGTTTCGGCACAGACGCTGAAGCAGAAAGTAAACGTCAGTGAGGTGAAGGCTGTTGCCACGACAAAGGCAGAGAACTATGCAGAAATCACCTTCGACACCCTTCGCTACGACTTCGGCAAGTTCTCGAAAAACGAGCCCGTGGTGCGTTGCACGTTCCCCTTCAAGAACACCGGCACGGCGCCCCTCATCATCCATCAGGCCTTTGCCAGCTGCGGCTGCACAGTCCCCACCTACACGAAGGAACCCATCAAGCCAGGCGAGAAGGGTGCTATCGACGTGACCTACAACGGCACAGACAAGTTCCCCGGCCACTTCCAGAAGACCATCACGATTCGCTCTAATGCCGTCAACGAAGTGGTTCGCCTCACCATCGAAGGCAATATGGAATAATGGAAGCTGCACCCTTCCGCCCCTCCTTTGAAAGAACCGAGGAAAACCCTTCCCCCCTCCTCTGGAGGGGTCGGGGGAGGCTTGTTCTTTGGAGGGACCGTTTGAGGCTTGTCCTCCTCTTCCTCTTCTTTACCTTATTTATTAACGCGCGAGAGGAGTGGAACCCTTTGGCGCAGGAAGAAGCTGTCGTGACGAGCGGCAAGGCACGCTTCACCATCCTCACCTCAAGACTCATCCGCATTCAGTACAGCAATTCGAGCCTCTTCGAGGACAGAGCCACGTTTGCCGTCGTCAATCGTCGGCTACCCGTCCCTGACTTCACATGTACCGAAGAGGACGGCTACCTCACCATTCGCACAGATTACTTGACCCTGCGCTACAAGGTCGGCTCGCGCATCCAAAAGCAGCACAAGAACAGCAGCATACTGGGCATCACCTTCGAGATGAACGGACGCCAAATCCTTTGGTATCCGGGCAAAGACGACGCCCTCAATCTGC
>CAMJOE010000013.1:0-35076 GCA_946407485.1 uncultured Prevotellaceae bacterium
AGATGGAGTTGTAGGGACGCTTGGGAGCCGGGCCGATGAAGGCATCCCAGTTCAGAGTGCTGGGAATCTCGTGTACCTCTTCGGGACGCTCGAGGCCTTGTGGCCAGATGGGACGGTCTGTGAAGGCATCCACGCGGGTTACCTCGCCGATTTCGCCGTTCCAGATCCATTCGCAAGTCAGGTTCACGCCTTCGCCGCTTGAACCCTGGTTACCCATCTGGGTAGCGACGCCGGCCTTTGCAGCGAGCTTGGTGAGCAGACGGGATTCGTAAACGGTACGTGTGAGGGGCTTCTCGCAGTAAACGTGTTTGCCTGCAGCCAGAGCCTCTGCGCAGATGATGGCGTGTGTGTGGTCGGCTGTACCGCAGATAACAGCGTCTGCCTTGTCCAGCAACTCGGCATACATCGTCTTGTAGTCGTGATACATCTTGCAGTTGGGGAACAACTTCTGATATTCATCGAGCACGCCTTTAGCATACTTCCAGTCAACATCGGCTATACCGATGAACTCGACGTCGTCATAGACTTCGCCCTTGCCTTTGTAGGTAACGCCGTTGATGTCAGCGTGTCCACGACCGCCGACGCCTACGCCGAGGAGTTTGATTTTACCTGTCTGTGCGGGTTTCTTTGCTTGCTTAGCCTTGCCGAGGACATCGACGGGAGCCATTGCAAGAGCAGCAGTTGCTGCGGTTCCTGCCCTGAGGAACGATCTTCTTGACATGTCTTTCATAAGAGATGTTTTTGTTTTAGATGGGTTAAACTTATGTTATTTGTTTTGTATTTCTTCCTTCTTTTCTGGCTCGGCATTGATTTCCTGTTCGATGTCGTTCATGCCTTTCTTGAATTGCGAGACGCCTTTGCCGAGGCCGCGCATGAGTTCGGGAATCTTCTTGCCTCCGAAGAGGAGCAGGATGACGAGGGCGATGATGATGATTTCCTGGCTACCCAGAGAACCGAGGAATAAGAGTTGGTGTGTCATATTATGTGAGTTAAGAATTAAAAGTTAAGAATTAAGAGTTTATCGCGTTTATTCGTGGGGGCGGTCGATGAGCCCGTAGCCGTCTGTTGCGTGGGCGCGGCGGTAGTGGATTTGTTCCAGTTCCTTTGGCGTGCCTTTCGAGGGGAGGTCGTTGCGTCGGGCATCATCGAGCATCTTCCAAGCGTACTCGCTTGCGATGGCTGCGTCGCGGAAGCGGGGCAGGTGGCTGGGGCGTTTGCCTGTGAGGATTGCCTGGCCCATGAGTTTGCAGAGGCGGTCGATATTCTTGTCGCCGTAGGGTTGCTCCAGTCGCTCTGTGGTGTGCTCGCCGTGCATCTCCACGACAGCCGTCTTGAAGTCGTGGGTCATGCGGACGAAGCCTTTGCTGCCGATGAGTTCCGTGTAGGAATTGTGTGTCTGGTCGAGTGCGAGCTGGCCATAGACGAAGCCCTGCGTGATGTCATAGACGACGCCGTTCTCGAAAGTACCGTGGCACTGGAGCCACCATGGGTCTTTGTAGTCCCACATGCGGATGGCTTGGGCGTGCCCGGTCTTGTATTCAGAGTCGGCGTACCAGCGTGCGATGTCCACGTAGTGCATGCCGCAGTCGTGGAAGGAGGGTCCCTCGTATTCGTGCCCTTCTCCGGGGGAGAGTCCGGGCGTCATGTGGCAGATGCGGATGATGGCAAGCTCGCCGATTTCTCCGCTTCGGACGAAATCCTTCATGACCTGCGTGTACCAGGCATTACGGAGGTAGAGGTTGACGGTGCAGAACTTGTCGGTAGATTCTTCGAGCTTGACGACGTCCCACTCTTCGCTGAGTTTGTAGGCGAGGGGTTTTTCGCAGATGACGTGCTTGCCGGCCTTTACTGCCTTCTCGATTCGGCTTGCCCGGGTGTCGGCCAATGCGAAAAGACCGACGCACTCCACTTCGGGGTCATTCCAGATGTCGCGTTCGTCGGTTGTGAAAATGGCTTGAGGAGCTATCTCGTGTGAGTGCTTGGCTTTTTCGGGATTGATGTCGCAGGTGTACTTCACGTCCCAGTACTCGCATGCCACAAGCTCCGTGAGGTGCTTGCGTCCCATCCTGCCAAGTCCAATGATGCCGATTTTTATCCTGTTCATCGCTCGTTTTGCCTCATTTCAGGCCATATTTCACGTTTCAGTGCGTAAAATTACTAAAAAAACTTTAGTCGGACAAGAGAATACGTTTTTTTTTGCCTTTTTTTGCAAGTAATAGGTTATTTAGACGAAAAAGACCCGTCGCGCAATCTGCACAACGGGCCAAATTGTATCAAGCTGGGCACCTAGGAGAACCTAGGAAGACCTAGGAAAGCCTAGGAAGTCATAGGAAAGCCTAGGAAAACCTAGGACATCCTAGAAAACCTAGATTCTTTACTTCTTTGCTCCTCCGCTCCAGAAGTCTTCCTCGGCCTTTTGGCGAGCCTTGAAGTCGTTGTAGGCCTTCATGGCGGCAGCGTTGGCGGCCTGGTTGGCCTGAGCCTTCTGGATGTTTTCCTGCAGGCGGTTGGCAGAGCCGCTGACGGTGATGTCGGCTGCGCTTGCCTTACCGCAGTAGGCAATTGCTTCGGCGTACTGGCCGAGCAGGGCATTGATGTTGGCCATCTTGAGGTAGGACTTGCCTGTCAGGTCAGGATTGTAGTTGATGGCTTTCTCCGCGTAGGTGAGGGCGCCAGTGTACTGCTTGCTCTTGGTCAGGCCGTTGCAGATGTTCAGGCAAATCTTGCCGCGGGTCTCGTCGCTCGAAGCGAGTTCAAGAGCCTTGTTGTAGTACTCGAGCATTTTGGCAGATTCACCATCCTTCTGAGCCTTCTGAGCCAGACCGATGGCGCTGGTGTAGGAGGGTTGCAGGGCGTATGCGGCTTCTGCGTACTGATAGTAGATGTCCGACTCGTCGCAGTCGTTGTCCTGCATGATGGTCAGGCTGGAGTTCAGCTTGTTGATGTCTGTCTTGTAGTCCTCGAACTTCTTGGTGTAGATAGCGATAATCTGAGCGCTGTCGGCAGCTCCGCTCTGCGAGAAGATTTGCTCGATGGCTGCAAGCGGTGCGTCGTAGGTGGCGACGAGCTTTTGTGCCCTTTCAGTATCGCCCTCAGCCTGAGCCTCTTTGGCCAGCTGGAGCATCTTCTCGCAAGCGTCCTTGCTGTCCAGGTAGTCCTGCAGGTACTGCTCGCGTGTGCCACCTTTGGTTGCCTTATAGATGGCGTCGCTGACCAGGAAGAAGGTCTGGAGGAAGTTGCCTGTGATTTCGCGTCCGCCCTGTTCGTTGACCATCTTGATGGCCTCGGAGAAGTTCTTGTAGGAGTTGCGCAGGTCGTACTCCTGTCCCAGAGCTTCCTGAGCCACGAAGTTGTAGTATTCGGCCTTGACGCTGAGCACGTCGCCCAGTGTGCTCTTCGTCTTTGCGAAGGAGTTGAGGGCGTCGAGGTTCTTCTGGCGCAGGTCGAAGAGTTCCATCATCTCGTCGAAGTATTTTCTCTTCTTAGCCTGGTCTGTTTCACCCTTGATGAGGTTGTAGAACATATACGGGCCATGAGTATAGATGCCGTTTCCAGCGAAGGGCGCGTACTTCTTGAGCCACTGGTAGTTGACATACATGTCCTTCCAGTCCTGATTGGCATCCGTCTGCTGGAACATGGTGATGTATCCCTTAGCGGTCTTGATGGAGTCCTCATTGTTCCCGGTGGAGTGCGCGATGCGCTCTTCAATGGTTTTACCTTCGAAATTCTGTGCCATTGCGCCTGCTCCGAGCATGGCGAGCAGTGCGAAAAGTGTGAGCTTCTTCATTTTCTACTTATATATAAAATAGTTCAACTTCGGGTTAGTTTCGCTGAACAAACGTAAGCGTTTTGTTCGTTTCTGAGTGCAAAGGTACACATAAAACTGCATTCTGCCAACAAAAAGTGTCTTAACGAAACTTAAAAAGCGAGAAATAGAACAATCTACCTTCTTTTTCGGTACATTTTCCCATGATATGTTGGGGAAAAATGGTAGAGTCCCTAACCATTTCTTTTGCTCGGAACCGATTCGCCGGAACGACTCATTGGTTGTCTTTTGATATTGCTTCCCATTTTGCAATCGACAAAAGTCCTTGCATCCCGACTGAAACTATTCGACAACAATAAAAATAATTAAATTTTCTGCTCTCATTTAGTTTAGACCTTGCAGGTAATTGAGAATTTTCGTACCTTTGCAGCCGTTTATTCAAAATATGTGGCTTGAAATAATTCTTATCATCGTTTGTTTTGCGGTGGTGCTTTGGGGCGCAGACCGCTTTACCGACGGAGCTTGCGGACTGGCCAGAAGGCTGAAGGTGAGCGAACTGGTCATCGGCCTGACGGTAGTCTCTCTCGGTACGAGTCTGCCCGAATTCATTGTGAGTCTCATGAGCATCCTGCGCGGCAGCGGAGACATGAGCGTGGGCAACGTGATGGGTAGCAACATCTTCAATATCCTCGTGATAACGGGCGCTTCGGCCATTATGAGGAGCATCAATGTTGAGGACTCTATCCTGTACCGGCATTTCCCCATCTGCTTCCTCGCCTCGCTCCTGCTCTTCGGCTTTGCCTACAGCGGAGGCATGATAGCCCGCTGGGAAGGCTTCCTGCTGACAGTCCTGTTCTGCATCTACCTATACTATAACTATCGCGTGGCGATGAAGGACAGGAGGGGAACCCAGGCCGAGCCCTCCCAACCCCCTTCGGTGGGAGAATCAAAGCCCGATGGTGATTCCCAGGCTGCGGAAATGTCGCTTTGGAAATCACTTGCCCTTATTGTGGTGGGCATGGTGGCTCTGGTCGTGGGTGGCCGCGTATTGGTGGACAATGCCGCTTCCTTGGCTCGCGAGATAGGCTTCAGCGAGAGTGTGATAGGCATGACCATCCTGGCCGGCGGAACAAGTCTGCCCGAGCTGGCCACCAGCGTGATTGCCGCTCGCAAGGGCAGCTTCGGACTGGCTTTGGGTAATGTGATTGGCAGCAACATCTTCAATATTGCCTTTGTAATCGGCTTCTGCAGCAGTGTGGTTCCAATGGTGGTGCAGCAAATCACCCTGATTGACTGGGCGGTGCTCGTGGGCAGCGTGGCGCTCACCTGGCTCGTGGCTGCGACCGGCCGCAAACTCGGCAAACTGGAAGGCATCCTGCTCGTGCTCTGCTACCTCACCTACCTCACCTGGCTCCTTCTCGAAGGGAAGATGTGAGAGGTATGATGTAGGAAGTATGATGTAGGAAGTATGATGTAAGAGGGAAGATGTGTGAGGTATGATGTGAGAGGTATGATGTGGGATTTCCCCCTTTTTCTCTTGGAAAGAATAATTTTGAAATTAATTATTTTGAATTTTGAATTATCTTTCGTATCTTTGTCCCCCAAATGCTATATAATATATAATGTATAATAAAATCTAATAGTATGAAAAGACTGTTAACCATCATCTGTTGTCTGTTCTCCATCGCATCAGTATGGGCGCAGACAAGTGAATTAGAAGGGAAAATCATCAGCGTGGGCAGTGCTGCCACTACGCTCGAAGCGGGGCAGTGGTATGTCCTTTACAATGCCGCCACCTCAGCCTACGTGCTTGAAGGCGAAGGCAATACGCTGGGCGTGACAACTGCTTCGCCCAATGGTGCGGATGCCGTTTCGGGTGCCGGCTACCTCGTTCAGCTCGAAGAGACGGGCACCCAAGGTAGCTACTACCTGAAGTCGGGCCTGGGCAACTACTACGAAAACGTTCTCCCGTCCAGGAACAACGGTACTTCCTCCGAGCTTGCCGACAAGTACGCCTTCACCATTATGCAGTTCAGCACCGAAGGCCACTGGTCGCTCCGCAGCAACAACCGCTATTATCTGCAGAACAACAACGGCTCGCTCCTCGGCGCGTCGAGCAAGGGCACAGAAGGCAGCGACCGCGACTGGGCGTTCCGTACGGTCACCTTCACCGACCTCGGCAATCTGACGGGCAAAGCCTACGTCAACTTCGTGCTGAGCAGTAAGAATCTCGTCCGCCTCACCAACCGCCGCAGTTCCAATGCCCGCCTCACCGACAACGGGACGAGTACGGTGGGAATGAGCAAGAACGACAATAACCTGGCGCAGGTCTGGCTCCTCGCGAAGTCGGGCAGTGGCTATACGCTCCGAAACGCGAACACCGGGCGCTTCCTCAACGATGACGACAATTTCCGTTCGCCATCTGCCACGGCAAATACCATCTACATTCAATTCAGCCCAAACAACGGGACGAACGATGCCTTCATTAACCTCTCGGAGAAAAGCGACTTCGCTGGCAACAACTGCCTGAACCTCAATGGCGACGGCACGACGCTCTACAAGTGGGCGTGCCAAGGCGACCAGGGAAGCGACTGGAGCATAGCCCTTGTCGAGAACTTCACGATGGAGGAGGTGGAGGAACACCTGCTCGCACAAAGCGGACTGTCTGAGCCTCAAGTCGGCAAGTACTATCGCATCAAGAACATGGGCTATTCGAAGTACATCAACGAGAGCTTCGGAGCCAACGTCCTTAATTGCGAAGGCAAGGACGAAAGCAAACTCTCGCAGTACTGGACCTTCGTACAGTCCTCGGGCGGTCGCTGGAACCTCCAGAACGTCTGCACACAGCGTTACATCTCCCAGCAGAACGGCTCCCTCAGCAACCAGTACCGCACGGTCACCACAAAGAATGGCGCGAACTTCACCATCCAGAGGACCGACGACGTCACAAACCTGACCTACTACATCCTCGACAGCGGGAACGTCGGCCTGCATTGTGATGCAAGCAATAACGTGGTGGGTTGGTACAGTAACAATAACAACAGTGTCTGGGGCTTCGAAGAGGTGGAATTGGACGAAGCGTTCATCGAGGCAGGGCGCGCTCAGCTCAATGCCTATACCGACCTGCAGCGGAACGTCAACGCCTACAAGACTGCGCTGGGGAACCTCTTCCAGGACAAGGCCTGCACGGTCCTCAAGGACGAGATTCAGGCCCTCAGCGATGAAGAGCTGGCCGAGAACGCCGACTTCGCCGCCCTCAATGATGACATGAAGGCAATGGTGCTCAAGGTGAAGAACAATACATGGGAAAGCTTCACCTCCTCGACCGGATACACCCGCGAAGGTTTCGAGAAGTTCTTCCGCGTCCGCGACGACTACTTCATCTACAGTAACAATCAGAAGATGTCGTGGAACGAGTACGCCGGCATGAGCAATGCTTTCGGCAAGCTCTCCGGACCTACAGGCATCGTGGGTGGCGCCGGCGACATCATCTACATTTACGTCGATGAGGAGCCGAGCGCAGACTGCACGCTGCAGGTCGAAATCGTGGTGGACAGCGACAGCCCCGGCGACCACCAGACGGGCGCAACGACCAACCTCCATGCAGGCCTCAATACGGTCCTGCTGAGCGCTGCCAGCACCGTGTACATCTTCTATCAACTCAACAATCCCGACAAGTACCTCGCAGACTATCCTGCTGCCAAGATTCACATCGAGGGCGGCCAACTGCAAGGCTACTTCGACTATACCCGAGGCATGACCAATGAGGACTGGACGCTCCTCTACGAGAAACTCCTCAATAAGAGCAACATCGTCAATCTCAAGTGCGACCGCGTCGTCTTCGCCATGATTTGCAGTCTGGTGAAGAACGCCATCGGCAGGACCGGCGAGGCAGAAGGTCTGATGCGCGTTTGGAACAACTTTGTGGAGTGCGAGGAAGACCTCATGGGCTTCAAGGAGGATCTGGCAGGCCGCTTCCGCAATATATGGAACGCCTTCTCAGTCACCCACGGCTACATGTACTCCACCACTTACGGCACTTACTACGAGAACAGTACCATCTCGACCGTGATGAACTACAATACGCTCGTTTCAAGCGGCGGCGCCATCTGGGGACCTTCCCACGAGATAGGCCACAACCACCAGGCTTGCTTCAATATCGTGGGTGCAACGGAGGTGAGCAACAATCTCTTCTCCAACGTCAACGTCTTCCTCCACGGCGTCTCCACTACCAGAGGAACCAAGGTGACCGATACGCTCGAGGATTTTGCGAAGGGCAAGGGATGGTTCGGTATGAGCATCTGGGAGCAGACACGCTTCTACTTCCAGCTCTACCTCTACTTCCACGCGCAAGGTCATAAGCCCGACTTCTATCCGACCCTCTTTAAGATGCTCCGTCAGGACCCCATCCACAAGCGCTCCAATACTTACGACGCAACCCTTGCAAACGATAACGGCGTGGTGGGCGGCTACATAAGTTACGGTAAGGATGACTATCTGCACATGGCCAAGAAGATGTGCGACGCCGCCCAGCTCGACCTCAGCGAGCTCTTCGAAGTGAATGGCATGTTCGTGCCTTACGAAAAGTTCTACGTGGGCGACTACAGCGACTACTGGGTGACAACCACCGAGCAGGACATCGCCAACGCCAAGGCCTACATGGCCCGCTACCCGAAGGCCCCGAGCATTTGCTTCATCGACGACCGCATCAAGGCTTCTCCCGCCATCTTCGACGGCCCGTTCGAGGGCAAGCCTAAGGGCGCAAACCGCGTGGCCTACGATGCCAGCGAGGCTCCCATCGGCTATGCTGACGTGGGACAATGGAGCGACTTCGTGAACGAGTACCAGACGAACGGCTACTTCTACACGACGACGACCAGCCAGGGAAAGACGACCTACAAGATTTCAGGCCGAGGCGCCATCGGCTACAAGGTTTACGACAAGGACGGCAATCTCGTTTACCTCTCCAACAAGAACAGTTTCTCCTTCCCCTCAAACGTTCAGGCGAAGGTAAGGGACGGCTTCAAGATTGTGGCTTGCGAGGCAAATGGCTACGAGGTGCTTGTGCCCTTCGGCCCAGCTTTGTATCGTGGCGAGATGACGGCTTACTACGAGGGCGACTCCATACCTCATACCTTATATTATTATGGCACGGGTAGCGCAGGCGTGAGCGAGATGAATCCGCTGCCAGCCAATTCCATCGCATACATCAAGCCCGACCAGACCGAGAAGAAGCAGCCGACGGCAGAGCTCCTGGCCAACGTCAATGTGGTAGGTCCCGACAGCACGGCCCAGACGCTCGTCATCGACGGCGACAAGCCCTTCTATATCCCGCAAGAGTTCACGGCAACTGACCTCGCCTTTACCAAGAGCGGCGAGGGCTATCAGGCGCTCCTGCTGCCCTTCGACACTTGGGCAGGTCTCGGCATCGTGAGCGAAGGCGGAGTGGTGGACAGCGCTCCGGAGACATACGTCGCCGGCCAGCCAGTCCTCTTCCAGGACAACGTAAGCATCAACGAGCAGGGTAGGCAAGTGCATCCCGGCTTCTTCGGTGAGACGGAGAGCGGCTACGTCTTCGACGGCACTTCGCTCGTCTATGCCGAGGGCATCTCGCCCTTTACCTTCGTCTGGGACGACCCCAACGGAATCAAAGACCTTAAAGACCTCAAGGACTCTAAAGACCTTAAAGACCCCGGCAATAACATCTACACCATCGCAGGCCAGCGCGTGAGCAAGCCCACGAAGGGCCTCTACATCGTCGGCGGCAAGAAGATACTGGTGAAGTAATGTCAACGAAGGAAACGCATCACGTTTAGTCAGCCATTTAGGCACGTGTCGATAGCCATTTAGGCACGTGTCGCTGGCTGATGAGGCGCGTCAGGTTACCGAAACTGAATAAAGAAATGAGCAAGAAACCATCTCAACCCCTGAGAAAACCCACGCAAAAGCAAGCCGCAACCCCACCGAAGCAGAAGTCTTCAGTCTTCAGTTCCCAGCTTTCGCCGGCTAAGTTGCCAGTACTCGTCATCTTCTTTGCCCTGACTTGGCTCTGGGCAGCCTGGTACTACGGTAGCGTCTTCTATATCAGCAGGGAGTACAGCTTCTGGGTTGCAGACCTGCGGATGATGGACTTCATCCTGTCGTGCCCTTACGGCGGCATTCGCTACGTGGGCAGAGCCATACTGCAACTCTACAAGTTCCCCTGGCTTGGCGGACTGCTTCTGGCGCTGATTCTGACGGCAGGGAGCTGGCTCACGGGCTATTGCCTGAGGCTTCGGGGGACGTGGCGTCTGCTCCAGTACGTGCCGGCGTTGGTCTATGTGGCAGTCATCACGTGGCATGGTCTCGACATTTTCTTCGAGGCCCGCACGGGGTTCATCTTCGGCATACCCCTCGTGGCCTTGAACGTCCTTTGCGTCTGTGCCATCATCATCCGCAGTTTCAAGGTGAAGCCCCTCGCCGCCACCTCTCGTGGGAAAGGCTGGGCGGTGGGTTTCATCATCCTTTGCTTTGCCGCCATCATCGGCTTCGACCAGTGGCAGCGTCCCTATGTCCGCGTCATCTGCCAGCTTTTGGACATGGAGTACAAACAGGACTGGGCCGGCATCCAGAAGCTTGCCCGCGCCCATTCCATGATGAGCAACCGCCCGATGGCTTGCTCCTACGCTATCAGCCTCGTCCAGACGAACCAGGTGGCCGAGCGTATGTACGACATTCGCCTCGACTATGACTCGCTCCACATCCACGGCATCGACTGGCAGCACAATAATGCAAGCGTCCTCTATGTGCCAGAAGGCGACTACTATGGCGGCTTCATCGAGTCGTCGATGCATGCTTGCATGGAGCAGATGGTCATGACGGGGCCTACCGTCCGCCTGATGAAGCTCTTGATAAAGTGTGCGTTGATGCGCGAAGAGTGGGAGCTTGCCGAGAAGTATCTGGCCATCTTGCGCCGCATCCCCTTCGAGGGCGCGTTCTGCGAGAAGTACGGAGCGATGGTGCGTCGAATCGATTTGGTCAACTCAGACCCTGAGATGGCACAAATCAGGCTGACGGAACCCATCCACGACAGCTTCGAGAACCAGTACCAGGCGCCTCTCTTCATGGGCTATAACCTCATGCTTGTCGAGGGTCGCAGCCAGCAGGCGCTCATCAACAGCCTTTGCGTATGCCTCTACACGAAGCTCATGCCGCAGTTCGTGGAGCGACTGGAGCCGATTATCGGCACCACGCCCCCGAGCATCATCATGGACGGCATCATGCTGGCCGAGAACAAGCATCCCGGCCTCATGAAGCACTTCACGGGGCTCAACTACCGTCAGCCGCAGTTGCAAGCCTTCATACAAGCCACCCAGCCACTCATGAACGACCGTGCGGGCCACGCAAAGGAGCTCTTCCCCAAGTACAAGGGTTACTACCCCTACTACTACTTCTTCGGCAACCTGAAGGCTACCAAGAAGGGCTATACCAGCCTGTCATCGAGCAATTCGGGCGTGAACTGAGGGGGACGACGGATGAAGGACGACGGATGACGGATGACGGACGACGGACTATAGACGACGGACTACGGACAACAGACAACGGAAAAAAGATATGGACAGCATGAAGCGCTATACATTATTATATATTATATCTGCTACGTTATTTCTCATCGTAGCTTGTAAGCCAAAGGCAGAGGTGCCGAGCCAGTTCACGGAGACCAATACCGAGGCTCAGATCTATCCCGACTACAAGGACGTGGTGGTGCCGCCAAACATAGCTCCGCTCAACTTCATTGTTCGCGATTCTGACGCCACAGCAAGCGTCGTCCATCTCCACAGCAAGGAAGTCGAGTTGCTTGCTGTGGCGTCGGGCAACGCTTCTGCAAGGATGGACACGACCCAGTGGCGGGCCCTCCTGACGGCAAGCCGGGGAAGCGACGTCGCCGTTGATGTCTATACCAAACGCCCCGAGGGGTGGGTGCACTTCAAGCCCTTCAAGTTCAGCGTCGCCGAGGAACCCATCGATGCCTTCGTCAGCTACCGACTCATCGAGCCCGGCTACGAGCTCTACCGCCAGTTGGGAATCTACCAGCGCAACCTCACGACATTCGACGAGGTGCCTATCTATGAGAACAATCGCGAGTATGCCGACGGCGAGAACCATTGCATCAACTGTCACAACTTCCGTATGGGCAGCACCGAGAGCATGTTGTTCCACGTCCGCTCCAACCACGGCGGAACCATCATCGTGCAGGACGGCAAGGCCCAGAAGATTCAGCTTAAGGACAGCACCATCCTGACGAGCGGCGTCTATCCCTCATGGCACCCGACCGAGAACCTCGTGGCCTTCTCCACCAACAAGACCGGCCAGGCCTTCCACATCTATCATCCCGAGAAACTCGAGGTGATGGATGCCAGGAGCGACCTCCTGCTCTACGACGTCTCGAAGAACGAGGTGAGCCATATCATCCGCACCACCGACGACCTCGAGACCTTCCCCTGCTGGGCTCCCGACGGACGCACGCTGTACTACTGCACCTCCAATATCAAGCCGCTTCTCATACCGTCCCTGCCCGACAGCACCGTCACGCAGCAATTGCTCCTGAAGTTCGACAGCATCCGCTACAACCTCATGTCCATCCCCTTCGAACCCAAGACACGCAGCTTCGGCAAACCGAAGATGGAGGTCAACGCCTCGGTGGAGAACAAGAGCATCTCCGTGCCGCGCGTCTCGCCCGACGGACGATACATCCTCTATACAAAAGGCGACTACGGACAGTTCCACATCTGGCACAAGTCGAGCGACCTCTGGGTGAAGGACTTGCAGACAGACAGCTGCTACGCCCTGACGGAGGCCAACTCGCCCGATACGGAAAGCTTCCACAGCTGGAGCTCAAACAGCCGCTGGTTCGTCTTCACCAGCCGGCGCATGGATCAGAACTACACACGTCTCTTCATAGCTTATTTCGACAAGCACGGCCGTGCGCACAAGCCTTTCGTCATCCCGCAGGAAGACCCCGAATGGAATATCCTGCTGCTGAAGAGCTATAATGTGCCCGAGCTGAGTCGCGATGCCGTCACCATCTCCATGCAGGACCTCCATCGCTGCATCTACGAGACGGAGGGCGAGAATGCCGTCTATAAGCCCAACCCGACGGCCATCATCGAGATCGACGGCACGACGGGAGCCTCGAGGAGAGCAGACAACAAATAACACATCAACCGATAACTGAAGGAAAATATGGCATCAGGCAATGAAAAAGCTCCCCTTCGCCGGGGGAGGCTCATAGGAGGGCTTCTCTGTCTCCTCCTTTCCGTTCCCGCTCTGGCAGAGCAAGTCCGCATCTACACGACCTCAGCCGACGGGCGGAAACTGATGGAATATACGACGGCCAAAAGCATTCACACCAAGACGTCGAAGCATATCGCGCTCTTGCCCGAGACGAGCTATCAGGAGATGGACGGCTTCGGCTACGCCATCACCTACAGCGCCTGCTACAACCTCCTGAAGATGGCACCGGCCGACCGACGTGCCTTCCTCACCCGCACCTTCTCTCGCACAGAGGGTTATGGCGTCAGCTACGCCCGCATCAGTATCGGCTGCTCCGACTTCTCGAGCACAGAGTACTCCCTTTGCGACGAGCCGGGACTGGAGCACTTCCGCCTTCATTCCGACGAGACGCAATATGTCATTCCCATCCTCAAGGAGATACTCGCCATCAATCCCGACCTCAAGATAATGGCTGCGCCCTGGACCTGCCCCAAGTGGATGAAGGTGAAGAGCCTCACGAACCGCGTCGGATACGACTCCTGGACGAGCGGTTCGCTCAACCCCGACCACTACGAGACCTACGCCCAATACTTCGTGCGCTTCGTCCAGGCCTTCGACGCCGAGGGCATCTCCATCTATGCCGTCACGCCGCAAAACGAGCCCCTCAACAAGGGCAACTGTGCCAGCCTCTACATGCCCTGGGCGGAAGAAGCCGCGTTTGTCAACAAGCTCGCACCTGCCTTTGCCCACGCCGGCATCTCCACCAAGATCTATTGCTTCGACCATAACTACAACTACGACAATATCTCCGATCAGCAGGACTATCCCATCAAGTTCTACGAGGCCCTCGACCCCGATATGGATGGCCGCGAACTCGTGGTGGGAAGCGCCTGGCACGACTACGGAGGCAGCGTCACAGAGCTTGACGACATCAACCAGAAAGCTCCCGACAAGGAGATTATCTTCACGGAAACCAGCATCGGAACGTGGAACAACGGACGCAACCTCTCCTCGCGACTGCTTGCCGACATGAAGAACCTCGTCTATAATACCGTCACGCGCCAGAGCAAAGCCGTAATGGTCTGGAACTTCATGCTCGACCTCAACATGGGGCCAAACCTCGACGGCGGCTGCCAGACCTGCTACGGAGCCGTCGATATCGACCAGAACGACTACCACACACTCCACTACAACTCCCACTACTACGTGATGGCGCACGCCAGCCTCGCCGCGCAGCCGGGCGCCCGACGCATCGGAGCAACCCTCAGCGGCTCAGCCTCCGGCATCAGCTACGTCGCCTTCCAGAATCCCGACGGCACGTACGGAGCCATCGTCTTCAATGAAGGCTCCGGCAGCCAGCAGATGTCGATGGGAGCCGAAGCGAATGTCGTAGCCCGCTTCACCGTTCCCGCCAAGAGCATCGTCACTGTCGTGCTGGGCGGGCCTGAAGTGGAAGAGGTGCGAGTGGGCAGTACCGCCATCCCTTCCACCAAGCAGCTCGGCTGTTACCGCGGCACGATAGACGTCGGACAACACGAGTGCCTCGCACAAAACTTCATAGACAATCCGGAGCAGTGGCACATCGCTCCGGATTTCTTTTGGTACGACGCAGCGGACCAGTCGCTTACCTTCCTGCCCCTCGGCGGCACGTACAGGGTCGAGATTGACAAGGTGGCGCGCACCCTCACGTGTTCTCCCTCTGCTGCACAAACGGGCGAAGGCGAGGCACTTTACGTCTGCGGACCGGCCAAGAGCGTAGGGCGACTGTTCTACTACCCCAGCACCGAGACGCTTCCTGCCAACGCCATCCCGATGGCTGAAGTAGAGGAGGGCGTCTTCGAGTTCACATTTGCCATCGGCGAACAGGTCAACGACGACGCGCTCAGCTTTGCCTTCTTCCTCGATGCCGACCTCACCGACATGTTCTCAGGCAAGACCACGGCCCAGCACAGCCTTTCGTACGACGGGACGCGGGGCAGCAGTCTCTTTGCCATGGGCAGAGGCATGTCGGGTCACATCGACGGGCACATCTATAAGCGTCAGGCCAACCGGCCTCTTCCCCAGGGTAGCCGCTGGACGGCCGTCGTCGATATCCGGGGCGGACTAAAGGGCGCACCGGTCTTTATCAAGGAATGGGAAGCCCCCACCGGCATAGCAGACCTCAAAGACCTTAATGACCTGAAAGGCCTCATGAACCTTGGAAACCTCAAGGGTGACTGCTACGACTTGAGCGGCCGAAAGGTCGAAAATCCTCAGAAAGGTGTTTATATCATCAGGGGCAACAATGCATCTTATAAAGTCCTAAAGCAATAGGCGGACAGCCTTTCTTGCCGCCCGGCCTTAGGACACGTGGTCAGTTTTTATTGGTGTCCGGTAAAAATAGTTCGTTCTACCTCCTACATGTTTATTCATCAGTGTTTCGAACGAAAGGCAGCAGACAGGGCATACTTAAGTCTCGAAGAGACGACAGACAACAGACGGGGGTGTAAACCCCCGGTAATGGTGCGATGGAGAAAGAAGTCCTAAAGGGACGACAGAACACCATAAGCATGCAGAAATCAGACAAATTACATAATCTGTCGCCCTTTCAGGGCTTTGATATTGTGAATGATATAGTTCCGGGGGTTATCACCCCCGTCTGTGTTCTGTCGCACCTTTGGTGCTTTTTACTGGACACCAATGATTAATTATCCGACATCACGTTGCTGACTTTCTAACATCATGTTGCTGGCCTTCTAACATCACGTTGCTGGCCTTCTAGCATCACGTTGTTGGCTTGCTGACATCACGTTGCTGGATTCTCATTGACGCGTTTGTCGGTTGCCGTGGATAGCGATGTTGTCGCTGTTTTGCTGCTCGATGCCGCTGCCGCCGATGAAGTCATTATCCGTGATGATAACGTTTTCAGCGTCCTGGAGAAGGATTGCGACGGGGCGTTCGCTCTCGAAGCGATTGCCGCGGATGGTGATGTCGCGATTGACGTGCGGCGGCGTCTGCGGCGCTTCCGTCGTGAGCATGACGCCCGAGGCTCGGTAGCCGTCGGACGTGCCGGTGTGATGGATGCGGTTCCCCTCGACGAGGACGTGCTCCACCGGACCAGCCTCGCGCCAGCTCAGCTCAGCCCCCAGCTTGATGGCCGACAGGGTGCAGCGGCTGATGTCGTTGCCCGTGACGCTGACGTCGCGAGCTTTCAGCAGGAAGGCGCGGCCGTTGTTGTAAGCCACTTTATTGTTCTCGATGCGGACGCGCGGGAAACGGCTGTGGTTGTACATCAGGCAGTCCTCGAACTTGATGCCCGTCAGAGGTTTGTCCAAAGTGACGAGCACGCGCCAGTCCGTCCAGGAGCTGTCGGCTGCGCTGACGATGGCTTCGGCCAACGTGCTCATATCCCGTCGGCTGACGATGCGGAGCGTGTCCCCCCGGCTCGGCACGTCGAGCGACTGCGCATGCAGGTCGGCGTTCTCCACACGTATCTCGACCTGCCTCTCGTCCGCTTTCAGTTGTCCGTAGTCTGTAGCCTGTTCTGCTGCCCTTATCGTCCAATAGTAGTTGTGAATGTTCGTGCAGTCGTCGCCGTTGCCTGCAAAGAACGAATTCCTGATGGTGAGGTCGCCGCTGCAAGAGGTGAAGTGGGTGGCGTCCGTGCTTGTCGAGCTGTATCGGCCAGGTTCAGGCTCTACGCGCAGCCCGTTGATACAGATGTCGCGGCTCATGTGTCCCACGACTCCCATACCTGAGAAGCTGCGAATCGAGACGTCTGTGAGGCTGATGCCCTCCGTCTCGAGCACCATGATGCAAGGGCGATAGTGTCCGCAGTAACGGATGATGAGGACGTCGTCCACTGCTGGATGCGAGCGCGACTGGAAACGTATGTGCCCCGGACTAATGATTTGGCCTTCACCCACATGACCATAATAGAAATGCCCTCCCTCGCGACTGTAGAAGTAGTAACGGCCCTGCACGATGCTGTCGATATGGGCATAGAGTTGCGGGTCAAACGTGATGTCGAAGGTGGAGTCCGTACTGGCCGTGATGCGCCCCTCGGTGGCGGCGGGTCGGCGAAGGGTGATGGTGAGGCCCTTCAAACTCACGTCTTTGCATCGGATAAAGGAGAGAATTTGCATCCAGCCGCCTACGCAAAGCGTCGCGCCCTCAGCCTCGATGCTCAGCCCCTCGCAGCCGGTGAAGTCGAGCCCCTTCACGTAAGGCTTTTGCGGCTGAAACAGCTGCCATTGTACCTCAAGTCCGCGCCCCAAAGCTCCGCTGATGGCCCGTCGCTCGATATCGAGGGCAACAGGGTCTTCCAGCAGATAAGTGCCCGGGGGAAAGAAGAGCGTCGTGTTCGGATGTTTGCGACAATATTCTGCGGCACGTCGCAAGGCCTTCGCGTCGTTCTTCCCGTCGTCGGGAACAGCGCCGAAGTGGGAGACTGAGACACGTTTGGCGTTCGCCGACCAAACGATACAGGCCAGCGCGAGGAAGAGGAGGAACCGTTTATGCTTCATGTTCAGAGGTAGTAATTGTTCTGCTTCTCGTAGCCGATGGTCGTTGTCGGGCCGTGTCCGCAAAGGACGGTCGTCTCCTCGGGCAAGGTGAAAAGCTTGTTCTTGATACTGTTCGTCTCAGCCTCGAAGTTGCCGCCCGGGAGGTCGGTTCGCCCGATGCTTCCTTGGAACAAAGTGTCGCCGCAAAGCAGCAACTGGGCATCGGGAATGTAGAACGAGGCAGAGCCGGGCGTGTGACCTGGCGTGTGGATGAGTCGGACGACGGTTTCGCCAAGCTTCACCGACTCGCCGTCGTTCAGGAGCCGTTCTATGGGAGGCATCCCGCCGCCGATGTTCAGCCCGAACTGCGCGGCCATGTCCGGCATGTCGCGATACGTCTCTGCCTCATCTACATGAAAAATGGGCTTGAGTTTGTAGGTGCGATGGATGAAGGGCAGTCCGAATGTGTGGTCGAAGTGCGCGTGTGTCTGAAGGGCATACTTGAGCTTGAGGCCGTGCGCCTTGATGCTGCCTTCCAGCAACTGCTCTTCCTGTCGGTTCCATGCCCCGCAATCCACGATGGCAGCCTCAAGCGACGTCTCGTCCCATAGCAGGTAAGTGTTCTCCTGTATTGGGTTGAAAGTAAAGGAAATGTATTTCATTTGACAATTTGACGATTTACGATTTGACTATCTTACAAACTTGACAATCTTACAAATTTGACAATTTGACAATTTGACGATTTACAATTGGACAATTAAAGAGGAAGGAAAACGAGTTTCTTTGTTTCGAAGAACTCCTCTTCAAAGTATTCGTTGAGCGACGTTATCTGTGCGGCTTTGCCGAATGGCTTGGCCTCTTGCTCCAGCTCACCGCCCTTGAGGCAGATGAGGCCGTTTGGCAGGCCGTTGAACTGCTCTTTGCAAATGCTCTTGCGCACTATCTTGACGAGGTCGGGTAGGGGCATCACGGCCCGCGACACTACAAAGTGGAACTGCCGCTTCACCTCCTCGGCCCGGCACCATTGCGTCGTGACGTTCTTCAGCTCGAGAGCCTTGCTGACCTCCTCGCAGACACGAATCTTCTTGCCGATGGAGTCCACGAGGTGGAACGTCGCTTCGGGGAACATGATGGCAAGCGGGATACCCGGGAAGCCGCCGCCCGTGCCGAGGTCCATGATGCTTGTGCCGGGCTTGAAGCGAATCAGCTCAGCTATGGCGAGACTGTGCAGGACGTGGTGCTCGTAGAGATTGTCGATGTCCTTTCGCGAGATGACGTTTATCTTGCTGTTCCAGTCGTGATAGAGCGCGTCGAGCGCCGCGAACTGCTCCCTCTGCACGTCGGTCAGGGAGAAGTACTTCGTTATGAGTTCATGGTTCATGGTTCAGGGTTGTTCCCTTCCTTTTGAGGGGAGGAATGGTTAGGGGTGAGGAAAATATTGGCTAACGCTACGGCCCCTAAGATGTAGGGGTAGTAGAGGTATGGGATGATGTCGAGTGGATTGACGGCCGCCAGCCCGCTTGCGATGAGCATCTGTGCGCCGTAGGGGATGATGCCTTGAGCCAGGCAGCTGAACGTGTCGAGGATGCTTGCGGCCCGTTTGGCAGGGATGCCATATCGCAAGGCAAGGTAGCGTGCCAGCGGGCCGACGCTTAGGATGGCTATCGTGTTGTTGGCTGTGCAGAAGTCAGTCAGCACGACCATCGTCGCCATGCTCAACTCGGCTTTCCTGCGGCTGCCGCGTCGGCTATTGAAGAGTTGCATGAGCCAGTCGATGCCGCCCGCCTGCCGTATTACCTGCATCAGACCAGCCGCAAGAAGCGTGACGATGATGAGTTCGCTCATACCCATGATGCCGTCGTTCATGGCGCGAAGCCATCCGAAAGGCGTCAAGGCTCCCGACGCGATGCCTATCAAGCCGGCCAGCACCGTTGCGGAAGCCAGCACGAGCATGACATTCATGCCCGCGAGTGCCGCCACGATTATATATATATAAGGTATAATGGCGGGGTAGAAGACGTCGCCCAGACGGTCGGGCTGCACGCTGACGGCTGGCAGCAAGGCATAGAGCACCAAGCAGATGACGGCGGCAGGCAGGGCAATCCAGATGTTGGCGCGGAACTTGTCCTTCATCTCGCACCCTTGCGTCTGCGTGGCCACTATCGTGGTATCTGAGATGAAGCTCAGGTTGTCGCCAAAGTAAGCGCCGCCCACCACTATTGCCACCATCATGGCCATGTTGCTTCCCGTCTGCTCGGCCATGCTGCTGGCAATGGGGACGAGTGCTGCAATCGTGCCGACGCTGGTGCCCGTGGCAAGCGAGATGAAGCAGGAGGCGAGGAAGAGACTGCTTAGTACGAAGCTCGGCGGGACGGCAGTCAGGGCCAGGTGTATCGTCGCATCAATCGCTCCCATCTGTTTCGCCGTCGCCGCAAAAGCGCCAGCCAGGATGAATATCCAGAGCATCTGCATCACGCCCTGCGAGGCGGCTCCCTCTGCCAAATGACTGAAACGCTGGCTTATGCTTTGCCCTCGGATGATGAACAGGCTGTAGAGCGAGGCGGCAAGGAAGGCAACGGTCAACGGCACCGCATAGAAGTCGTCTGCCGCAAGACTCAGGAGCAAGTAGAGCAGCAGGAAAACAATTAGCGGACTCAAAGCGAGAAGCCCTTTTTTCGTCGATATGCCTTCTTTCATGCCGCGAAGTTACACATTTTTCCTCAAAATATCCCTTTTTTCGCATAAAAACATGCAATTTCTCAAAAAAAACCTTGTATGATGGACTCTTAATTATGAACTTTTTTATACCTTTGCATTACCTTAAAGCAAAACAAAGACAATAAAACATCTTATTATGGCAAAAATAGTCACAATAGGAGAACTCATGCTGCGCCTCTCGACGCCAGGCAACAGCAGGTTCGTCCAAGCGGACAGTTTTGATGTCAACTACGGAGGCGGCGAGGCTAATGTGGCCGTCAGCCTGCAGAACTTTGGCAACGAAACTGTCTTTGTAAGCAAGATTCCGGAAAATGAAATCGGCCAGGCCGCCATCAACAGTCTTCGCCGTTTTGGTGTGCACACAAGCTTTGTGGCACGAGGCGGCTCGCGTCTCGGCATTTATTACCTGGAGACGGGATGCAGTCTGCGCCCGAGCAAGGTGATTTACGACCGCGCCCACAGCAGCATCAGCGAGGCCACGCCCGACGATTTCGATTTCGACGCGATATTTCGCGACGCCGACTGGTTCCATTGGAGCGGCATCACGCCGGCTTTGAGCAAGAGCACGGCAGAGTGCATCGAGAAGGCTTGCATCGCGGCCAAGAAGGCCGGCGTCACTATCAGCTGCGACCTCAACTACCGCCACAAGTTATGGAGCGCCAAGGAGGCGCAGAAGGTGATGTGCCCCTTGATGGAGTACGTTGACGTGTGCATCGGCAACGAGGAAGATGCGGAGAAGTGCCTGGGATTCCGTCCCGATGCCGATGTGGAGAGTGGCAAGACGGAGGCCGACGGCTACAAGAACATCTTCCGGCGGATGGCGCAGGTCTTCGACTTCAAGTACGTCGTGGGCACCCTGCGCGAGAGCTTCAGCGCGTCGCACAACGGCTGGAAAGCCTTGATATACGACGGCAAGGAGTTCTACACGAGCCGCCGCTACGAGATAAATCCCATCGTGGACCGCGTGGGCGGTGGCGACAGCTTCAGCGCCGGCCTCATTCACGGCTTGGCAAACGGCAAGCCGAAGGAGTGGTCGTTGGAGTTCGCCGTGGCCGCCAGCGCGCTGAAGCACACGATACCCGGCGACGTCAACATGGTTTCAGTCGGCGAGGTGGAGAGCCTCATGAACGGGAACGGGAACGGAAGAGTGGAAAGATAATGTAATGTACAATTTAACAATGTACAGTGTACAATGCACAATGTATTTACAATGGAAATAATGTGCAATTTCAACGGTCCCGAATTATTAAATAACCAAATTGTACATAAATTGTAAATTGTAAATCCGTAAATTGTAAATGATATAATGTCTCGTTTTGACAAGATACAAGTCCTGCAGAAGATGCAGGCGACGGGCATGGTGCCCGTGTTCTATCACGCCGATGTCGAGGTGGCAAAGCAGGTCGTAAAGGCGTGCTACGAAGGCGGCGTGCGTGTCTTTGAGTTCACCAACAGGGGCGACTTCGCTCATGAAGTCTTTGCCGAGTGCGTGAAGTTTGCAGCGAAGGAGTGTCCCGAGATGGCGATGGGCGTCGGCTCTGTTGTCGATGCGCCCACGGCAACCCTTTACATCCAGATGGGCGCCTGTTTCGTGGTAGGTCCCCTGCTCAATCCCGAGATAGCGCGCGTCTGCAATCGCCGGCTCGTCCCCTACGTCCCCGGATGCGGTTCGGTGAGCGAGATAGGGACGGCTCAGGAGTTGGGGTGCGACGTGACAAAGGTCTTCCCGGGCGACGTCTATGGTCCCGCTTTCGTGAAAGGCACGCTGGCCCCCTGCCCGTGGAGCAAGATAATGGTGACGGGCGGCGTTTCTCCCGACAAGGAGAACCTCTCGGCCTGGTTCCGCGCTGGCGCTTTCTGCGTCGGCATGGGCAGCAAGCTCTTCCCGAAGGACAAGGTGCAAACTGGTGACTGGCAGTACGTCACGGACCAGTGCCGACGTTGCCTGGCCTACATTGCCGAGGCGAAGGAGTGAACAGCACATTTCGTATATAGAAATATTGCTGTCCGGGGAAAAGCACCGAACCAAAGGTCGACGATAGTCAAGGTGCGAAAGACCACAGACGGGGGTGTTAACCCCCGGGACAGGTTAGCCTGACAATAATAAGCCCCGAACCAAAGGTCGACGATAGTCAAGGGGCGACAGAATATGTAACTTGTTTAATAACAACTTGCTTATATCTCTGTCGCCCCTTTAGGGCTTTCTCTTTCGTTGCAACATTACCGGGGGTTTCACCCCCGTCTGTAATCTGTCGTCTCTTCGAGACTTTTGGCAAGCTCAACCTGACGTGTTGCGTTGCTCGACATCACACGTTGCGTTGCTTGCAAGTTCATGTACATGCAATTGCAAGTTCATGTACATTCAATTGCAAGTTCATGATGTTGCAACGAACTCGACACGTGGCATCGGCTGACTTGTGCTGTGGCGTCCGGCTTTTCTTGCTGTGGCGTCTGGCTTTTCTTGCTGTGGCGTTGGGCTTTTCTTGCTGTGGCGTTTTAGCTCGTCGCCTCTTGCATCAGTTGGCGCGATAGCCCTCGAACATCTTCTCGACGTAGCTCTTCGAGAGTTTCGGGCTGACGAGGCTCGTTATCCAAACGACGGGGAAGCCGCCCAGCATGGCAAGCGCGCCGCAGTTGATGGGATTGATGGGGTTGCCCATGAGCATGTTGACGACGGTCAAACCTACGCCCCAGACGAAGCAAGCCCATACGGCCGACTTCGTGACGCCTCGCCAATAGAGTCCCAGCATGAAGGGAGCGAGGAAGGCTCCTGCCAGAGCGCCCCACGAGATGCCCATCAGCTGGGCGATGAAGGTGGGGGGATTGAGCGCGATAAGCAGGCTGATGACGATGAAGAAGACGATGAGGACGCGCATCACCACGACCTTTCGGCGCTCCACACGTTCGGCCACGACGTCGTCGATGCTGCCTTCCTCCACCTCGCCCGGCAAGGACTTCTTGTCGCGATAGATGAGGTCGAGCGTCATGGTGCTTGATGAGGTCAGCACCAGCGAGGCGAGCGTTGACATCGATGCCGAGAGAACGAGCAGCACGACGAGTGCGATGAGGGCGTCGGGCAGCGTGACAAGCATGGCGGGCACAATGGAGTCGTAGGCAATCTTGCCTGTCGCCTCGTTGATGACGGGCTCGTAGAGTCGTCCGAAGCCTCCGAGGAAATAGCAGCCGCCAGCAATGATGAAGGCGAAGATGGTGGAGATGATGGTGCCGCGACGGATGGCGCTCTCGTCCGTGATGCTATAGAACTTGCCCACCATCTGCGGTAAACCCATCGTGCCGAGCGAGGTCAGCACGATGACGCCCAGCAGTCCCCAAGGGTCGGGGCCGAACCATGAGGCGAAGCCACCATTGACGGCGGGGTTCGTGTCGGAAGGAAGCTGGGACAGCTTCTCGACAGCCGTCGACAGTCCGCCTTGAGCATTCAGCACGGCAGCTATGACGGTGACGATGCCGAAGAGCATGATGATGCCCTGGATGAAGTCGTTCATGGCCGTGGCTTTGTATCCTCCGAAGATGACATAGATAGCCGTGAAGGCCGCCATGCCGATGACGCAGTATTCGTAAGGAATGCTGAAGCCCATCTCGAAGAGACGCGAGATGCCGCTATAGACGCCTGCCGTGTAGGGAATCAAGAAGACGAAGGCGATGATGCTGGCTACGACGCGCAGGTTCTGGCTGTTGTAGCGTGTGCCGAAGAAGTCGGGCATCGTGCGGCTCTCGATATGCTGCGTCATGAGCTTCGTGCGCCGGCCCAGCAGAATCCATGCCAGCAACGAGCCGATGACGGCATTGCCGATGCCAATCCAGGCACTCGACAGACCGTAGCGCCAGCCGAACTGCCCCGCGTAACCTACAAAGACGACGGCCGAGAAATAACTCGTGCCATAGGCAAATGCTGTGAGCCAAGGACCGACGGCACGACCGCCAAGCACAAATCCGTCAACGCTTCTGGCCTGCTTGTGGGAATAGATGCCCACGCCTACCATCACGGCCAGGAAGATGATGGTCAGGAGAACTTTGATAAACATTTCTATATTGAATTAAATTCGCTACGCTCAAGGAAGTTAAAAATGGAAGTTAACTTGCTTCGCTGACTTCGTCGAACTGAAGCTTCGTGGAAGTTAAAATGGACAATACTACAAGCGTCCCCATTCTATCGTCCAGCACGAAGTGCTTTACTTCCAGCCTGCAAAGCAGGCGTAACTCCCTGTTTTTTTTACTTCATTTATAACTTCCTCTTCTTTTAGTTGAACCTCACTTGCAGCTGGCACTGGATGCCGTGGTTGGCGCCGTGGACGAAGCGGCCTCCGTCGGTGAAGGCGTTCTTATAGACGTATTGCACCTGCATGCGGCACTTCTTGTAGAACCAGTACTGCAGGCCGCCGATAGCTTTGTGCTGGTCCATGCCGAGGTCGGTGTTGAAGTTGAAGAAGTCGTACGAAGCAACCAGCTCCAGCCTCTTTCCTAATTCCGGCGAGCCGAAGTGTGCCAGGGGAACACAGCCCGTCAGGTAGGCGCCCCAGCTGTGAGCGTCGCCGTCCCAGCCGTTCAGGTATTCGCCGTGCACATTGAAGGCCTTCGACCTGTAGTCCGCGCCGAAGGTGCAGCGATGGCGTTTGTAGTCCTGACCGAGTGCGATAGTTGGGTTATAGAGAGACGTGTTGACGGCATGTCCGCGGCCAATCTGCCCCGTCGTCACGATGTTCAGTCCTTCGATGGGACGGTACTCGAAGCGGGCGATGATATCCTTGAAGTTGTTGCCGTCCTTCCGGTTGATGCCCTGTCCGTTCATCACGTCCAGCTCGTAGCGGAACTTGCCGTCGTTCGTCAGGCCAAAGAGCGAAAGGCCAAGGTCGCGGCCGTACTGCACGCCCAGCAAGGGGTCGCTGCCGCAGCCGGTGAGGAACGTCACGGCCTCGCTATAGACATCGATGGCTTCCATTGCGGTGGGGGAGAGGGGGTTCTCCAGCGAGAGGCCGTTCTTGAACTGGCCAAAGCGGACGATGAGGGCTTTGTTCCTCGTAAAGCGATAATCTGTATAATACTCCTGCACGACGCTCGAGAAGTCGTGCATGAAGAGGAACGACCAGCGGTCCGTTATCTTGGCTTCAGCCCAGAAGAGCACGCGCTTGAGGTCGAACGTGTTGGTGTTCTGGCCGCCCTGATGCGAGTAGGTGTAGCCTGCTTGAGCGTAGCCGTGGAGATTGATGCGGTCGGAGATGTCCTTAATCCATTCGGGAGCCTTCTCGCCTACCGCTTTACGGAGCATGGTGTGCTCCTGACTGTTGGATGATTCACTGATTTGTGCAGCTGCCAATTCTTGCCCCATCGCTGCTGTGCTGCTGAAGATAGCCAGCAACACAGCCAGCGCCTTGAAACAATTCGCATTTCTTAATTCATAATTCATCTTTTCAACCTTTTTACTTTTTAACTTTTCAATTATTTTTTGTTATCCGGGTGCAAAAATACAAAAAACTATGAAAAAAAGGCATGAAATGTGAACTTTTTTATATTTTTGTGTTACAAATCGACATCTTCGGCGTTATATAATAAAGAGCATGCAGATAAATGAGTAAAAACATCCTGATAGCAGCCTACAAGAAGTTGCAGGCACGGCTGGAGCGAAACGGCCTCTCGCATGCTCAGGCAGATGCCCTCCACGACGCCTTCTTGAGGCTTTGGACAGAGAACTATCATCCGGCAGGAGAGAAAGAAGGCGAGAAGCTTCTCTACCAGAGTATGCGTCGCAGACTGATAAGCCTCTGGCGAGCGGCAAAGCGACATCCGCATATACCCGCCGCACATGTTCCGATAGCAGACTCGCCGCCCTACACAGAAGCAGAAGACATCTACAAGGAAATATGGGAACTGATAAAGACGCAGCTGACGCCTCTGCAACAAGACATATTGAAACGCCACGACATCAACGACGAGACTTATAGCGAGATAGCTGAAAGGCTGGGGATGCAGGAAGCAGCCGTCAGGATGCAGCTGAGCAGAGCGCGAAAGAAAATACGGGAAATATATAAAATGAAGAATCTATAAAATGAAGAATGAAGAGTGAAGAATTTGCTACCGCACTGAATTATGCTCCGCGACAACATTCGCGTCTCAGTGCTAGAGCATCTGAGAATTGTGAATTATGAATTATGAATTGTCATATTGGGAAGACTTGGCAGAACGCTACTTCCAGGCAGAGACTTCCGAGCAGGAGGAGGCAGAGCTGCGTAAGTTCCTTTGCAGCGACGCAGCCCGTGACCCGCGCTTCGACGAGATAAGGGCCACGATGTCCTTCCTGCATGTTTCTCGCCCCAAAAGCAAAACATTTGTGATGCGGCATCCTTTGGGGACGATAACCGTAGCCGCCTGTCTTTGTGTCGCGGCCTTCCTTGGATGGCATCAATACCAGCAGCACAACATGAACTGTGTACGAATAGCTGGCAAGGAAATAGAGGCGGATGCTTCTCTGCTCATGCAGCAGCAAATGACGGAAATGTTTAACCCCATCGACCAAAGCGACAGATGAAAAGGATACTCTCCCTCATACTGATTCTCGCCTTCGCTTGCATCGAAGTGCATGCCCAGAAGGGACTGGCCATACAGTCGGCTTTCGACGAACTGGCTGCGGGGAAGAACGTCACGGAGGTCGTGATGGGAGCGGGCAGGCTGAAGAAGTACAACCTGAGCCTCTTCCATAGTCTCGAGATAAAGATGCCGACGGCCTCAGAGCAGCAACGCGTTGAAGCGCTCGTGCAGACTGATGCCGAGCAGGCAATACTGCACAAAGAACATGGCGGCCACAAACTCTACGAACTCCCCAAGCGAGGGGGGATGCATCGCTACATCTTCTTCCGACAGACTAGCCAGTCCCTTATACTTATATATATAGAGGGGAAGGCCAGCTTGAAGCAAATCGAGTCGCAATTCCTGAAGAAACAAAACTAAGCTCATGAAACGTCATCATATCCTTTATGCAATCCTTCCCATCTTGCTGTTCTGCCGGACGTCGTTCTTGCTGGCAGAAAGAGACAGCCTGGCGTGGGACTTCACCGACCTCTTCCAAGGCACAAAGGCCAACCCGTCATTGCCCTCATCGTTGGAGGGCTGGAAGGAGCACCTTGAACTCTTTGGCAGAAACATCCCGCAAGAAGAGGTGTTCGTTCATATGGACAATACTTGCTACTTTGCTGGCGACACATTGTACTTCAAGGCATACGTCCGCAGAAGCGACACCGGCAAACTCACCAACCTGAGCCAACTGCTCTATGCCGAGCTGTGGAACCAAGAGGGCTACATGCTGGAGCGACATCTTGTAAAACTTAAAGACGGGCAGGGCACGGGCTCCTTCGTCCTCGGCGATTCACTTTATGGCGGCTTCTACGAGTTGCGAGCCTATACGCGCTGGCAACTGAACTGGGGCGAGTATCAGCACCCACATACTTGGCCTGCCGAGCAATGGTTCTTCAACAAGAAGATGGCCAAGGAGTTCTATCGCGACTACGAAAAACTCTATTGCCGCATCTTCCCTCTTTACGACAAACCCGAGGTGCCAGGCGTCTATAGTCACGACATGACCGAACGTCCACACATGCGCTATTATCGTACGGAAGTGAAGAAGGAGCCTCCCGTCTTGAATCTTTATCCCGAAGGTGGCGTGATAGTGGAGGGCACGAGGGCACGTGTGGCTTTCGAGGCAAACGAAGCTGATGGCGAACACCTATCGGGCGTGATGCGCCTTTATGGAAAGGGAGGCCGCTTGCTGCAGGAGCAGCGGACAGAGAACCGCGGACGCAGTACGCTGGAGTTCGACTGCGAACGGGGTGTGACTTATTCCACGGTCTTCACCAGCGACAGCAATGCCGTGATTCGAATGCGTATGCCTAAGGCCGAAGAGAGTGGGTGTGCTGTTCGAGCCGACGTGACGGACGACAAGTTGCTACTCACCCTGCAACCTCGAGGTGAGGCAGCCAACGAGACTTTGGGCGTGACGGTCATGGTGGGAGGCGCTTTGCATTACTTCCAGAAATTCAGAGCAGAGGACACACAAATCAGCATCCCTACCGATTCGCTTCCAACTGGTGTGGCTCAGATAACGGTTTATAATGCCCAAGGTCGTGTCTATAGCGACAGGCTTTGTTTCGTCCGTCATCAACGGGACATCGATGATGCGGACGTGCATTTTGGTGACATCAAGACAACTTATGAGCCGTTCGACTCCATTCATCTCTCGGTGCAGAACCCTATAGCTGCTGGCTCCACCATCTCGTTGGCTGTACGTGATGCCTCCACGTCTGAGTACCTTTATGACAGCAGCAACATCTTGACAGAGATGCTCTTGTGTAGCCAGATACGAGGCTTCGTGGAGCAACCCGACTATTATTTCGAGGAAGACGACGAAGAGCACCGCCGCCACCTCGACCTCTTGCTGATGGTGCAGGGATGGCGACGCCACAACTGGATAACGATGGCCACGCCCGGCCTCTTCCGCGTCAACCATCCCATCGAGAAGACGCCCGTCTATTTCGGCGCCGTCTATCGCTACGTTGCCATAGGTCACGAAGGCTGGGACGGCTGGGGCAACATGACCGAGCAGGAAATCAAGCTCTACGACTTCTCGAACCCAGTAGGAGGTGAGTGGTTCTCCCGAAACAATAATGGCAAGCTGCAAGGTGTAATTCCCCTTTTGGGAAATGCTGGTGAGGAGCGAGACAAGCACAATGCCTACAGCTATCTGCTGAAAGATAACGAGTCGGCCACTTTCGACGGACGCAACTACTACGACCAAGGAAACCTGAGGCGAGAGGTGCGCGTTCATGCGGAGTATCGGCAAAACACGGACATCGGCTTGAAAAGTGTCTATGGCGACATCACGACAAAGAACGGACGCTTTGTGCTCGAACTGCCCGGCTTCTATCACGACTGCATCCTGGACCTGTCGGCTTCGGATACGACGAAATGGAAGCTGAACAAGCCGGAAAGCAGGAAGACGAAGCGCTTGCTTCGCAGACATCAGAAGAAACTCAAGAAGGGGCGTGCCGTTCCTTCGCTTGAGCATCAATGGATAAAGCCGACCGAAACGGATTACCCCGAGTTCTATGTTCGCTTGACGCCCTATTATCCTCGCTTCTGCAAGCCGTTCAGTTTCTACCATACGCACGTAGCCCCACCTCGCGAAGGGACAGTCCTGATTCCTACACTCCGCGATGGTCAGACGCTTGCTCAGGTAACGATTCGCACCAAGCATGGCGGTCTGCGAGACTTCGACCCCTCGCATCCTGCCATTACTCGCGATGCCTACGAGACATTCAATGAGTGTGTGGATGCAGGCTTCACGCCGGGATGGTTTGCAGGGAGGGAGTCTTTTGCTATGTGGACAAAGCGCTTGTTGGTTGGCGACATGAACATGTTCCGCGATTACATGACATACAATGAGTACGTTCATCCCTACCATGAACCCGCTCCAGGTTTCGATTGGCCGAGCTCCTCTGGTGGTGGCGGATTTGGCGGCTCTGGTTGGAGCGGAGGATATGGGAGAGGCAGTTCCATAGACAATTACCACGGAGCAGGACGCTTTGGCGGAACCGTGCTCGACAATGAACAGTATCTTTCCCTAAAACCCGATTACTCGTGGTCTGCACGTAACAGATGGTCAGACCCTGCCGACATTACATTGCCTTCCTTAGGTGGCTATTCCCTTTGCGGTGGCGGTTGGAGCACTTCAAACAGGGTAGCGTACTCGCTTACAGGCCTTGATGCCACAACGCAGTCGCTTGATTACCTGCGTTCGCTCCGCTCTATCAGTCTCATCACGGACTATGCTCCGCGCATGGAAGGCAGCCGTCGCTACTGGGGAGCCAACCAGCCGACCGTCGACATTGGTTACGAGCCGCTTACCGAAGGCGTTCGTCCCACTTATCGCGACCGCCACTTCGTCCTGCATGGCTACGACGTCAGCGAGGAGTTCTACAGCCCCTGCTACCGCCATCGCCCCTTGCCGTCGCTAAAGGACTACCGACGCACCCTCTACTGGAACCCCAACCTCGAGCTCGACGAGAACGGACGAGCCGACGTTACGCTTTGGAACAACAGCCTCACGACAAGCATTACGGTAAGTGCGGAAGGCATAACGCCGACAGGAAAGGTGCTGACAGGCATCAGCTACCCAGAGGACAGATGAAGATGTATGATGGATGATGTATGATGGATTATTAATGAGACGTTTTCTTTTCATAATATTGCTTTGTTTGTCGGGCGCGGTTTTTGCGCAGGAAACTCAAGACACGTTGACTGCTGTTGTCCGCGATGCCGAGACGGGAGAACCTGTGCCGTACGCCAGCATCTACGTCTCTTCATCGTGCGGTACCATCAGCAACTACGACGGCGAGTTCTCGCTCGAGTGCCTTCCTTCCGACGTGCTCCGCATCTCGAGCATCGGCTATCAGCGCGTCAGTCATCAAGCATCGCATCTGCCCGACACCATCCTCATGAAGCCCATCTCCTCCACTCTGCGCGAGCTGACCGTCTTGGGAACAGACGACCTCCTGTACCGGCTGGTGCGCAAGATGCAGAAGGAGACCAAGAAGTACAAGAAGACGGCGAGCAACTACTTCTTCCGCCTCACCACGCAGTACCCGGGGACCGACGAGCTGGCCGAGGCTTTCCTGAGTGCCAAGTCGTGTGTTCAGCTGCGCGACATGACCTTCCACAGCGGCAATCGCGGCGTGCTGAAGGAGCCCGGCGTGTTCGACAGTCCCGACCTCAAGGGCTTGGGACGCACCAACCTGCACGTCTTCCTCCGTCTCGCTCCTATTATCACTTACTACAACGAGTGGGACTTCGCCATCGTCCCGGCCGACATCGTGCTGAGCAGGCGCGGCAAGCTTTACGACGTCTCGTGTACGGCATTCACGGAAGAAGACGGCACGGAGATACGCAAGATTCACGTCACGGGTAAGCCTGCCAGTGACGGCTACGTTATCCTCGAGGGGACGCTCTATGTCGATTACGCGAAGTGCCGGTTGCTGCGCTTCGACGGACAGATGCGAGGGCTGTATCTCAGGATGTACGACCATGCTCGGAGACGCACCTCCATCGATACCCTCAGCTACGAGATGCACGTCGATTACCGCCACGACCACGGCTTCACCGAGATAGCCAACATGTCGGGCACCCTCGTCAGGGACAAGGTGATGCTGCGTTACCTGCTCTTTAACCTGGGCGACAAGGAGGTGACGTTCGCGAAGTCGAAGCGCATAAGTGGGAACATGCTGCAGGCCATCGACGAGGTGGGGTACGACTCCCTGCTGTGGGCCATGACGGACATCGTGAAGCGCACCACGCTGGAGGAGCGCATCGCTTTCGGAGACGCTGCTTTCCACAAACCTGAAGAGTCGAAATACGACGTGGCGCCTTCTCAGCAAGAGACCGATGCCAACGCTTTCCTGCGAGATGCCATCCATCGGCTCAAAGCAGGTGCCATGCAACTGCATCGCGGCTTGCCGCAGAAATAGTTGAGAGATAATCCCCGCAAATTTTCATGGAAGCCTTTGAACTGTTTTCTTTCCAGTCAACTGCTCGTCCACAAAGAATGTGGATTCTTTCTGTTTTACTACAAGCACTCCGCCGACCTCTTCGAAATCACACTGAACTCGGCGACAAGTTGAGTGGGAGAGTAGTCCTTTCTTGTCCTGCCTTCCCATGATGTCAAAAGAAGAGGGGGTAATCAAATCTGCCTTGACTTGTATCAGGCGGAGCGTCTTTTTGTTGAAATATGCTGTGCCAGTATATTTAGCGGCGTTAAAGCCGTATTTAGGATATTTCCTCGGAGAGAAATCCACTCGGTATACGCCTCTGCCCTTTTCGTCGCTGATGCAGTATACTTTTACATAATGTGCACTCATCCATGCCTGAAATTCCTGATATTCTGGAACCGTATTAAATAAGTTGTCTTCCTGAAAATTTGTCAACAAGTTACCTTCAAGGCAATCCCTCAAGGCATAGTATATCGTGGCAGTGTCGCGGAGGTTCCTCAGGCGGGGTGGCCCCTCATAGTGGAACTCTTCTGCTTCTCCCAACGGTTTCCTCTTTATGTTTGCAATAGCATGATGAATACAACTGGAAGTGGTCGGACGGGAAGTATGCAAGCCTGTGGTGTAAATTGTCTGATACTTGCAGCGGATAGGCTTTTGCTGCGCATCACGTATGACTTGTACTATAATGCTGTCCAACAGCGCCTTAGGCTTCTTGATAGGGACGATGGTCATCCCGCTGACAGAATCCTCCATCTCTGCCACCGGCTTTACAGAGTCTGGAAGTTCTTGGCTGGAAGCGGAAAGCAGCCAAGGCAAGAAGCAGAGAAGAAGAAATATGCGTTTCATAAAATAGAGGTTTCCGTTTGCAAAGTTAGTGATAAGAAGTATAGCATCCAAATGTTTCCCTGTCTTTTTGAGTTGCATAGCATAAAAACCTCTGCGAATTCTAAAGCCAATAATTCATAATTCTTCATTTTTGTACCTTCTTGAGCACCTACGGAGCGCAAGAAAGTACTTCCGCTCGGAAATACTCAAATAAATTTGGTATTTCGCTCGGTAATTCGTAATTTTGCAGTCGAATTGCAACAAAGCGCTCGATGAACAGCAAGAATAAGAAGAAACCAAGGTGGTTCGTCCCTGCCGGACTGGAGCCGACGGAAATGGACCTCAAAATCATGGAATGGGAGGCAAAGGGCAAGCTTGTGCCTACGCCGAACCTCATAAAGACGAAGGAACAGATAGAGGGTATCCGCAGGGCTGGCGTCCTCAATACGGCCGTACTCGATGCTGTGGCTGCCCAGATTCGCGAGGGCATGACGACGGCGGAGATTGACCGCATCGTCTATGACTACACCACTCAGCACGGCGGCATTCCAGCTCCGCTCAACTTCGAAGGCTTCCCCAACAGTTGCTGCACGAGCATCAACGACGTGGTCTGTCACGGCATACCCAGCGAGGACGACATACTGGAGGAGGGCGACATCGTGAACGTGGACTGCACGACCATCCTCGACGGCTACTACGCCGATGCCAGCCGCATGTTCATCATCGGAAGGACCAGTCCCGAGCGCCAGCGACTCGTCGATGTGGCGTGGGAGTGTCTCAAGATAGGCGAGCAGGTCTGCCATGAGCCTTACGTCTTCGTGGGCGACCTCGGCAACGCCATCGCCAAGCACGCTCACAAGAACGGCTACAGCGTGGTGCGCGACCTCTGCGGCCACGGCGTAGGACTTCAGTTCCACGAAGACCCCGATGTGGAGCACTACGGCAAGAAGGGCACGGGAATGCTGCTCGTCCCCGGCATGACGTTCACCATCGAACCCATGATAAACGGCGGCGACTGGTACGTCTGCGGCGACGAGGAAGACCCGACGGGGTGGATTGTCCTGACCGAAGACGGCGAGGACAGCGCTCAGTGGGAACACACATACTTGATGACGGAGAACGGAGTGGAGGTGCTGACGCACTAGAAGCCCCCTCCCCGCTCCCCCTTTGGGGGAGTGCTGTTAAAGGCAATAAGTAAAATGAAAGAAAAATTAATACATGATGGTTCTGAGGCACTCCCCCAAAGGGGGAGCGGGGAGGGGGCTGGCCCTACCTTTATCCTCGGCATCGAATCCAGTTGCGACGATACGTCAGCGGCTGTCCTTCGCGACGGCTTTCTCTTGAGCAACGTGACGGCCAGCCAGGCTGTGCATGAAGCTTATGGCGGCGTGGTGCCCGAGTTGGCGAGCCGTGCCCATCAGCAGAACATCGTGCCCGTCGTGGATGCCGCCTTGAAGCAGGCAGGCATCGAACGCGAGCAGTTGAGCGCAATCGCCTTCACGCGAGGCCCCGGACTGCTGGGCTCCCTGCTTGTCGGCGTGTCGTTCGCCAAAGGACTGGCCGCCTCGCTCGGCATCCCGATGATTGACGTCAACCACCTTCACGGCCACGTCTTGGCGCATTTTATAAGAGAGGAGACCCCCTCTGACTCCCCCTTAAAGGGGGAGGACACAGGGCAGAAAGTCTCCCCTTTAAGGGGAGATTTAGAGGGGTCTGCTCCCTCCTTCCCCTTCCTCTGCCTTTTGGTGAGCGGCGGCAACAGCCAGATTGTCCTCGTCAAGAGCTACAAGGACATGGAAATCATCGGTCAGACCATCGACGATGCTGCTGGCGAGGCCATCGACAAGTGCTCGAAGGTGATGGGGCTGGGCTATCCCGGAGGTCCGATTATCGACAAACTCGCTCGTCAAGGCAATCCCGATGCGTTCACCTTCTCCAAGCCCAACATCCCGGGCTACGACTACAGCTTCAGCGGCTTGAAGACGAGCTTCCTCTACAACCTTCGTGACTGGATAAAGGACGACCCCGACTTCATCGAACATCATAAAGAGGACCTTGCCGCCTCGCTCGAAAAGACCATCGTCGATATCTTGATGAAGAAGCTTCGACTGGCTGCCCGCGACTTGAAGATACGGCAAGTGGCCGTGGCAGGAGGTGTCTCAGCCAATACGGGCCTCCGCAATGCTTTCCACGACTATGCCCGTCGCTATGGCTGGAAGATTTTCATCCCGCGCTTCAGCTACACCACCGACAACGCCGCCATGATAGCCATCGCAGGCTACTTCAAGTACCTCGACAAGGACTTCTGCCCCATGTCCGCCCCCGCCTACAGCCGCATCGCTACATAATATGGGGTTTTTTACATACAAAAGGGGGAGTGCCATTTCGTTGACACTCCCCCCTTATTTGTGTGTGGCGGTGAGTTATCCGCCGAAATTGTCGAAGCGAATCATGTCGTCCTCTACACCGAGAGAATGCAAGA
>CAMJOE010000014.1:0-34735 GCA_946407485.1 uncultured Prevotellaceae bacterium
CGATGAAGAAGGTAATGTCAATAATTCAATAATTGGTGTCCGGTAAAAAGCACCGAACCAAAGGTCGACGACAGTCAAGGTGCGAAAGATTATAGACGGGGGTGTTCTCCGCCTGTGGTATGTCGTCCTTGACTGTCGTCGACCTTTGGTTCGAGACTATGGCAAGCCCTGTCTATTGCTCTTTGTCCGAAACTCCGATGAATAAGTTCGTGGAAGGGAGAGGAATTAACTTTTACCGGACACCAATAATATATAATATAGTTTAAGTTCCGGATGTTCTCAATGTTTTGTAGTTAAGTAGTTAAGTAGTCGTCCTTCGGACAGTAGTTCTTGCGCTCCGTTGGTGCTCAGGCGGCAAAGCCGGAGTCTCGCTTCGCTCGTCCTTCGGACAGTAGTTCTTGCGCTCCGTAGGTGCTCAGGCGCAGGCGGAGAAGCCAATACCTCATTCGCCTGCTTTCTGCTTCCAAAGCTTTCGGCTTCTCCGCCTGCGCCTGACCAAAGGGAAGAACTACTTAACTACTGTCTACTTAACTACTTCAGAGACTTCAGTAAATTGAGATTTATGAATTAACAACTATGAATTATGAATTAATAGAAAGGGTTTGCTGCCGCGATTAATTATGAATTATGAATTATGAATTATGAATTAATAGAAAGGGCTTACTTGATGAATACCCTCTTGCCTCCTACGATATAGATGCCGGGCTTCGTGATGCGGTCGAGGCGGATGCCGCTGAGGGTATAGACTTTGTCCTCATCCTTCATCCCTCTTCCATCATCCTTCATCCTTCTTCCCTCTTCCCTTATCTCGGCGATGCCGGTGGCGTCGCTATAGACGATGATGCGGGCAGAGCCCTCGCGGTTCGAGCCGTCGGTGGCGCGCGCTGTGACGGTGGCCGTTCCTGCCCTGAGCGCCGTGACAGTGCCCTCGCTGACGGTCAGCACCTCCTCGTCCGAGCTGAGCCAGTCGAGTTCCTTGACCGTTGCCGTGGCGGGCTGTATGGTGGCGAGCAGCGTGGTGTCGCATCCCACTACCATCTCGACCGTTGCGGGCCAGAGTGCAATGTCGGTGATGTAGGTCTTGGCGAGCGTCACCTCGTAGTTAGTGTCGGCGGGCCGGTGGAAGACGCCGTCGGCTGCCACGATGGTCTGATGCTTAATCTGATACGTGCCGCCAGCAAAGGAGTCGGACGCGGCGAGGGTGAAGGTGAAGGCCGTGCCGGTGTTGGCTCCGAGATTGGCGTTGTCGGCTGCATAGACAAGGATATGGTAGGTGGTTCCCTGCTGGCTGTCCATGGTCTTCTGCACGTGGGTGCTGTGGGCCGCGGTGTTAATCTTCGAGCCCCAAGCGAGTGAGCCCTCCTGTATGGAGAGGCCGCTGGAGAGGGCTATGTCGGCCTCGTAGGCTGTAGCGGCACGGCTGGCATTGAGCCAAACGGTCACTTTGCGCGTGCCACCCGCCTTGACGGACGCGTTGCTGGAGTAGAGCTCTGCGGTGAGCTCTGCTGTGCCCTGCGGTTTGCCGTCGAGGATGCGCCGCACGGTCACGGCATCGGCCACGTCGATGTGGCTGTCGAGGTTGGCGTCGGCATTAATCACCTCGAAGCCTTCCGGCTCGTCGCCCGAGAGATAGGCCGCTATCCAGAGCGCATCGGTCTCGTCGAGCACGCCGTTGCTGTTGACGTCGCCCGCGAGGTTGCTGATGTTGTAGTAGGTGTCGTCGTCGGACTTGAGCACTACGTGGTGGGTGTTGTCGAAGACGGGATAGGCGTCCTCGCCGAGCGTCTGATACCAGACGGGCTCCATGGTGACGCCGCCATTGAGTCTGTAGCAGAGCTTGCCGCCCTCGACGTCCTCGGTGGAGACGGGCGTCACTTGCGTGGTGGAGGTGCTGTAGCAGTTGACGGCCGAGGCGCTGCCCCGATAGAAGTCGTTGCGGTAGTTGTAGCCGGTGACGGTACCTATGTTGTAGCAGTTCTGTATGGAGGCTCCTGCGCCGACCCATCCGCTGATGGCAGCGCTTTCGCTGGTGCCCTTGATGTCGCCCGTATTGTAGCAGTTGGTGATGGTGAATATGGCGTTGGAGCCCTTGTTGGAACCGATGATGCCTGCGGCATTGACGCCCGTAGCGGTGACGTCCGCCTCGTTGCCCACATAGGATATGCTGACGTTACCGGCCACGGCAGAGCCGCCGATGAGTCCGACGTAATTGGTGCCTCGGATGGTGCAGGTGCTGTCGAGCACGACTTCCGAGATGCTGGCTCCTCCGCCCACGGCGCCGAAGAGCCCCGTGAATTCGCCGCCCTCGATGTGCAGGTTACTGATGCGGTGGCCCTGTCCGTCGAAGACGCCGCGGAAGGCTTTCGTGCTGGTGCCTATCGGCAGGAACTGGTTGTCGTAGCCCGTCATGTCGAGGTCGTTCTCAAGATAGGCGTTGCTGTACTGCGCGCCGTCGCGAACGGCCTGACTGAACTCGATGAGCTCTTCGGGGGTAGAGATGTAGAACGTGGTGTCGGTATAGATGGAACCGGGCTCGTAGCCGAGGTAGTTGTCTATCCAAGCCAGTCGGGTCGGGATATAGTTGCGCAGCACATCGACCTCGGCATCGAAGGAGCCGAGGGCCGACACGTTCTGATGGACTCTCTCATTGAGAATGGGCCATCGGATGAAGTTGAGCCGCGCGGATTCCTCCATCGACTCGGCCATGCTGTCCACGTATTCCACGAGGGTCTTCTCGTCGAGGAACCCCTCTTTGCGGTTGTTCTTCCAGAGCTCCCGCAGTTCCTGGTCGGCAGCATTGTCGCTGAGGATGCGGCTGACGAACGACTTCATGTTGCCTGCCGCGCTGCCGCCGCGATAGGCCCAGTCGCTGCGTCCGTTGACGGGATAGATGCGCGTGTCGTTGTCGAAGGCAAGGTCGAAGTCCCATGCGGGCGAGACGTAGAATTGAGTCTCCTCGCGCTCCTTGTACATATAGGTGCTCCAATAGGTGTCCATGTTTCCCGAGAACTCTCCGATGAGGAAGTGCTTGAGGAATGATGTGACATCGAGGTACTTGCGGAAGCCGTTCTCGGGGTCGGTGTAGTTGGAGGCGAAGACGGAGGACTCCATCAGATTGAAGTAGTTCCGGATGTAGTTGTGCTGCTGGGTCGTGATTTCGTCGTCGCCCGGATGCTTGATGGTGACGGGGTTTCCGCGGCTGCTGCTGAACCAGCTTGACTCTTGGCTGGCGTAAGCATCTACCTCGATGAGGTAGCCGCCCGTCACGTAAGGCTCCTCGTTATCGTCGGGCGTCATCTCCGTCACGGGGACGCGATGGGCATCGACGGATATTTGGTCGCAAAGCTGATAGCAACCCTTGTACTCGCCGTTCATGATGACATCGACGGGCTGAGCCCAAGGGGTATAGGGCGCTCCGAGTCGCTTGCTGACCTCGAAGGCGAGGCAGTTGCGCATGAGTGTCTTGTCGCCATAGTTGTTGATGAGCGTCCACTTCTTGGCCTTTGCAGGGCTCTCCATCGACGAGCCGCGAAGCATGTGGTGGCTCTTGCCGTCGGCAAACTTGATGCGCCACGGTTTCTTCGGGAAGCCCCACGAGGCGTTGCCGCGGCCGCGAGTCGTGATGGGGTACTCCTGGATGCGAGTGCCGCCGTCGTAGGTTATCGTGATGTTCGACGGCATTTCGGTCACCTTGTCCCTCGGGTCGTAGCCAGCATAAGTGTGTATGCTGACGGTCGGCAGGCCTGTTATCTGATAGAACTGGCTGTTGTCGCCTTCGCCCTCGTAGCCGTAGAACTCGATTTCGGCGATGTTACAGCGCGCATCGGCGGGCCCCACGTAACGTACATAACGGAATCCGCGCGAGACGGGGACGTCGGCATACGACATGCTGTTCGCCTTGCCCGGTTCGGGAATGAGATAGAGGGGGACGGCATCGAGGAAGTCGGGGCTGTTGCTGCCCTCGAAGACGGCAAGCTGGACGCGTGCGAGCTGGCTGGTGCGCGGACTCCATCCCACGCGCGTAATGACATGAGGCGTGCCCAAATCGAGGCCCACCCAAGTGCGAGAGCGGTCCATCGAGGCGTAGAACGTGTTGTAATCGCCATCGAAAGCATGAGCTGGCGTGTTGACCGTCGAGCTCGAGTTGCCGGTACTGTAGTCAACATTGGGCGAACCGATTGGCGTGCCGATTAGCTTCGACGATTCCTGTCCGAAGCCATAAAGCGCTGCTGATAGCAGAAGGATTATTGTCAGAATACGTTTCATAGTATATCTTATTTAAGTTTCGGATGTTATGTTTTATGGGAGTTAAAGAAGTTAAAGAAGTTAGCGAGCTTTGCTCGCTTGGGGAAGTTAAAGGACAATAGCTTTTGCAGCCGAATACGGGGCTGAATGCAAACCGCATCCCAAGGTATCGTCCTTTAACTTCTTTAACTTCTTTAACTTCATTAACTCCCGAAACTTGAATTATATTTCATTCCAACCCGCAAAGGTAATTGTATTTGCGTAAATATGCAAACATTACGGCTCTTTTTTAATATAATAATGTAAGAAAACGCAAATTCCGTGCAACATAACATCAAAAAACGAGAAGAAATCGCTATCTTTGCATCGGAAAACGAGGAAAAACTGAAAAGGTGAAAAGACGAAAAACGAGAAATCGAGAAGTAATTAACAGGATGAGACAACTTTTATTATTTGCGCTCCTCTGCCTCCTGCCGACGAATGTTGCCCTGTCGCAAGACATGACGAGGGAGGTGGAGGCCGACACGACGCGTTGGCCCGTGCCGCATCCCGATGCGAGCTGGCAGCTGGAATACTTGCCCCACAATAACGCCAACCACAACGTCTACGTCTATAAGGACAAGCTTTACGACGGACTCTTCACCCGTACGCTTGGCTGGAACGGGGGCGACGGCGTGCAGACGACCGCCCTGCCCGACGGCAACGTCTTCTGGAGCTTCAACGACAGCTTCTACGGCAAGGCGACGGGTGCCTCGACGCGCATAAGGCAGTCGTGCAACTTCCCACGCAACAGCATCATGGTGCAGACAGCAGGCGACGACGGCCTTCCCGGCACGAAAAGCACCAACCTGAAATGGCTGGCCGACTGGGTGCAGCGCACCAACTCCTCCGGAAGTGGCTACTACCATGCCCGCACGCACCTGCGGCATCCGAAAGGCGAGAAGACGGACGCTCAAATCAGAAAGGGCGAGATAGACCAGACGTACCTCTATTGGGCGGGCGACGGAACGGTGGTCGACGGACAGCTTCAAGTTCTGTGGGCGGGCGTCTATAACGGTACGGAGAATCTGATGCAGAGCGACAACCGCGCGCTTGCCATCTATTCCCTCGAAGGGACACCCGGCAGCAGCTCTTACCTCAAACTGCTGAGCGTGGACCATAACTTCTTCGAACAAGACCCCATCGGCTACGGACAGACACTTTGGGAGGACGAGGACGGACACACATACCTCTACGCCTGCAACCAGTTCAAGAAGAACCCCGACGACCAGCTCAACACCTCTTCGCCCGTAGTGGCACGCTCGCAGACGCACGACCTTCGCTCTCCGTGGCAGTATTACGTCAAGGACGCCAGCGGCACGTTCCGATGGCAAGACACGTACCCCACGACCGAGGAAGTGAATCGCTCGGCCATCAGCTCGCGTAGCGTCTCGACGGCATGGGTCTTCAAGGATGGCGACTGGTACTATATGACGGCACAGGGCTACGTCTTCTCCAAGCAGATGTACATCATGCGGAGCCGCTATCCGTGGGGACCTTTCGAGGAGTGCCACCAATTGTGGACGATGCCCTGGGTGCTCGACAAGCTCGGCACCCGCACTTACGGCAAGTTCTACATGCCACACCTCCACCAGTCCCTTTCGCGCGAGGGGGAACTCGTCTTCTCCACCAATACGGATTGCGAGAACTGGGCGGACAACTTCAACAGCAAAGGCTCGGCCGACTTCTACCGTCCCTTCTTCTTCCGCATCTACAACTGGAAAGCAATCTTTGAATAGACCTCCCTACCCCCCACTTCAGGGGGAACCCGTTTAGTTAGAATCTGAAGTTTCTGAAGTAGTTAAGTAGACAGTAGTTAAGTAGTTAAGCCAACACCTTTTCCCGCCTGTAATAAGCAGCCAAAACATTCGGCTCAACTACTAGCGAAGCGACAACTACTTAACTACTTAACTACAACAAATACAATCAGAACTTCCGAAACTTAAATTATAATGAAAACAGAATCACAGAAAATGAAGCAACTGATAAATACGGAATCCGTCATCACTCCCCCTAAAAGGGGTTGGGCAGTCTTGTTCCTTTGCCTCCTTTTTGCCTCCTGCTACAAGCTCATCTCGACCTTCGCGCCAAGCGAGGTGGCACCCGGGCAGACGTTTGAGGTCAGCTTTACCGTCGTGGACGATGGCTCCGACACGCAGAACTTCGTGACGGACTGGAGCTATGCGGGCGTCAGAGTGCCGAGAGGCTGGACCGTGACCGTACCGGCTGGCGCTCACCAGCAGTTTGCCGAGGACTGGGTTTACTATCGCGACGGCTCCCGGGTGAATAGCGCGCACGACATGGAACCCTGCGAAAAGCTCTCGCAATTCTATAACTCCGCCTGCCCCAAGACGGGGTATCAATGGGCGGGATTCAAGAGCGTGACGAAGATACCGAAAAACATCTCGGCCTGCTGGCGGAACGGCTGCGACAGCATTCGCGTCACGTTCCTCGTCACCGTGCCTGAAGACGCCAAGCCCGGCCGCTACCACATCGACTTCATGGGGGGCGACGAGGAGGACGATGCTGGCATCGACAAGTACAGCAGCTACAGCGCGGCCAAGGACTCACGGCTCTTCCACGTCGGCACGGCATCTGGCTCGTATGTCGATAACCGCAACACAAGCCTCTCCCGCACGGTCATCGTCACGGATGCCACGGGCATCAAGGACATTCACGCCGACAAGGACCTCAAGGACCTTCATGCCCCCCAATCACCCGCCTACAATCTTTCCGGCCAGCGCGTCACGTCAGCGCAGAGCGGCATCATCATCCAAAACGGCAAGAAAACGCTTAAGCCATGAAACAACTACTCATCCTGTTCCTCTGCCTTCCTGTCTATTCGCAGAGCATGGTGGTAAACACCGTAGAGGGCAACGCCACAGCCTACCCCACCAGCCAGGTGGAGTCCATCACCTTCAGCTACGACGAGACGGAACCCGTACGGCCGTCCGCGAAAATACGAATGAAGCGGAACATCGTCTTCCTGGGACACAGCATCTGGCGCAACGACAACCACTTCGTGAAGTATCAGAACTCGGGCTCGTTCGTGACGCCTTTCACGGGCACATTCAAGGCGCGGGGCTATCAGACGCTTCTTGGAGAGGTGTTCGACTTCCCCTCTGCGACGTCGCTCGGCCACAGCGGCGGCTACAGCGGCTACTCGTTGGGCGGACTGAGCGATACGGACGAGAAGAGCATCGCCGTCGTTGCCCAGCAAGCCGACAACGGCTGGCCGAGCGTGCAGAACGCCATCTGGACCATCGACTTCATCACGAACGACTTCAAGCGTAACGTGCCGCTTGGCTCTTTCTCCGACTATAAGAACGCGACCGGCCCCGCCACCTTCTACGGAGCCGTGCGCCAGCTCTACGACAAGATAAAGGAACTGTCGGGCAACGACGTCATTATCGTCTTCGCCAACGCCACAAAGCGCAACAACGCGGACTACACAAGCACGAGCCGGAACACCGCCGGCTGCACGCTTGCCGACTACGAACTGGCCATGCTCACTTGCGCGGCAGCGAACACGAACTGGTATTTCGTGGACCAGCACCGGCTGTCGGGCATCACGGACGAAAACCTGCCCGCCGTCACCGCCGACGGTCTGCACCTCAATAACCTCGGGTACTCGATGGCTGTGCTACCGTGGATAGATGTCCTCCGCACCTTAGCAGACAAATAATTGTAAACTACGAGTTACAAGAATTACAAGAATTGGGAGCAGTAGATTTTACAACGGATTAAACGGATTACACGGATTGGGAGCAGTAGATTTTACTACGGATTACACGGATTGAACGGAATTGTGTTCTCGTGTCTCATCGGATTAGACCAATTCTTTCCTTATTCACAATTATTGGTGTCCGGGGAAAATTTCTCTCTCTTCCTTTTAGGTCCTCTCTCATCGGTCTTTCTGACGAATAGCAGCTCATGGAGGCTTGCCAAAAGTCTCGAAGAGACGAAAGACCACAGACGGGGGTGTTAACCCCCGGTAATGTTGCGACGACAGAGAAAGTCCTGAAAGGACGACAGAGCCATAAGCAAGTTATTATTAAACAAGTTACATATTCTGTCGCCCTTCCAGGGCTTACTATTGTTAGGTTATCCTGTCCCGGGGGTTAACACCCCCGTCTGTGGTCTTTCGCACCTTCGGTGCTTTTCCCCGGACAGCAATAATTCGCAACAAATTGCTCCTAATCCGTTTAATCCGTTCAATCCGTTGTTTTAAATCCCGCTCACAATTCGCGTAATTAGTGCAATTCGTGGTTTGGGGTTGTGCTTCACGTGGCGTCGCCAGATCCTACAGCAAGGAAAAGCCGTTCCTACAGCAAGGAACGGCCGTTCCCACAGCAAGCGTTGAAAGTTCCCACACGAAGCGTCAAAAGTTCCCACACGAAGCGTAATAAAAATCCTCGCGTCACGTTGTTGGAATCCTCGCGTCACGTTGCTGGAATCCTCGCGTCACGTTGTTGGAATCCTCGCGTCACGTTGTTGGAATCCTCGCGTCACGTTGCTAATTCCTTCGTGACGTTTTGGCGGGAGCTTGGGGTCTAATTGCCAAGTTGCTTTGCCAGGATGACGTAATCCACGGAATTGACTCCGCCGTCGCCATTGATGTCGGCTGCCCAGCGGACTGCCGAGTCGTCGGGCAGGCTGACGATGATGCGGCGCAGCAAAGCAAGGTCGTCGGCATCGACACGACCATCGTCGTTGATGTCGCCCCGCTGATAGTTCTGCGCGGCATAGTCGTCGTCGTTCATGACGACAATACGATAGAAGTCCTTCCAGCCGGGCGATTCGCGATACTTCTGCAGGGCTTCACGCGGCACATGCAGGGTGCAGCGCCGCTGGTCGCGCAGGGCAAAGGCGCCCTTCTCGGCGACGGGCGGCTCGGATGCAAAGCAATAGAGATGGCGCATGGCAGGCAGGTGCTCGAGCGCACCCTGGCAGACGGTACGGACACGATGAGGCACCACCATCGACGTCAGCCTGGCGCAGCAGTAGAGTGTCAGGGTATCGACACGCTCTGCACGTCGCGGCAACGCTATCTCCTGCAGGGAGGTGCATCCCGTGAAAGCACAGCTGCCGTAGGCCACCACGTCGGACGTGAAGGAGACTTGGCGGAGGTTGGTGCATCCGAGGAAAGCGCAGGCTCCGACGCCGCGCACGCTGGGGGGCAGCTGAACGGACGTCAGCTCCTCGCAGCCCGCAAAGGCACTGTTGCCCACGGTAAAGACGACGTAGGTGTTACCGCCCAGGCTGAACTGCTCAGGCACCACCACGTCGCCCGAATAGCTGTCAGGGTCCATTCCGTCGAACGGGCCCCGATGCGTCACATACGCATATTTCGTCCCGATGACGTTATAGTAAATGCCATCCACCTCGACATCGTAGGCGTAGAGAGACGAAAGAATGAAGAAATAAAAGGATGAAAGGATGAGTCTCATTCCGTGCTGGCGGACTGTTCTATGATTCATTATCGACAGGTTATGCAGTTTCATACTTCATTTTTTCATTACTTCATTTCTTCTTTCTTTCATTATGATGACACACGACATCAGAAGTCGTAGAACATTTCATACACAGCCTCGAGCTGCGGATACATCCATCGGGCCAGTCGCTTGCCGCCGGCAGCGTTCAGGTGCAAGCCGTCCTTGAAGAAGCCAGCCGTACCGCTTCCAATCTCCGTCATGGGGCTGAGGTTGGAGTAGCTGTAAGCATCGAGCACGATGAAGGAATAGTAGGCAGCCACCTCGCGGATGGCGTTGACGTACTCGCGGAAGGTCTTGCCCGTCGTGGGGTTAGTGCCCTCGGTAATCGAGCTGTTGCTGCCGATGACGTATTCGGGCACGTCAATCTCCGTGCCGTGATGGAGGGGGAGCATGACGACGACGGGGATGTTCGGGTAGCGGCTCTGCAGGCCCTTGAAGAGGCGATGCAGACCGGCATAGAACGTGTACTTACCCACCTTCGGTCCGTCGGAAAACTCGCCGAAATCAGCAGTCGAGGTGTGTCCGAAGTCGTTCGTGCCGCCAAAGACTACTATCATATCGACCCGGCTCTGCGCAGGCATCTTCGAGTATCGCTTGTCGAAGGCATTAGTGTCGCTGCTGTTCCGCGCCGCCATATGCGTAGCGGAGATGCCGTAGTTCAAGGCCTCGCAGCCCGTCAGACTGGCATAGGAAGTGACGTATTCACCATTCTGGGTGATGCTGTCTCCAAGGAAAGCAACCTTCTTGCCCTTCCAGTGTGACTCGCGAACTTGCGCCACATAGACCGTGTCCTTAGGCGTATCGAAATAGGTGGCGTCCACTTCGGCCACGTCACGCACCACGACGGAATCTATCTCGGCCACGGGAACGGCACGCGGCTGCTCGCTCTGGCGATAGAGAATAGTGGCATACTGCTGCGCCCAGACTGAGGAGCACAGACTCAAGATAAGGAATGACAGGAAGGCTCGCGTTTTCATATCTCTTTCTAAATTAAATCTCAATTATTGATTCTTTACCAATGTGGCGTCATCAATCAAGACGTCCTGCGAGTTCGAGTAACTGCTGTTCTTGGGATTCATGACGAGCAGGCAGAGCTTAGTCGTCGCGGTCAGCTCGAAGCTGTATGTCACGAGCGTCCAGCTGCTGTTGTTGAGGTCCACGAAATCGCCATACTTGTACGTGTCAACAGATCCGTCGGCCTTGATGGGCACGTAGCCGGCACGCGTCTGACTGGGGCTTCCCGTAGTTGCCTTCGCGTAGAATGAGAAGGTGTACGAGCCGGCTTCGAGTGTCATCTCCTGTGTGGCAAGGCGCTTGTTCTGAGAGCCGGGAGCGACGATTGCGCAAGCGAAATTGCCGTTACGGGCATCCGTGCTCTTGCTCAACGTGGCGTTACCAGCCGAGCTTACCGGGTTCCAGCCTTCGGGCTCTGAATCACTTAACCAGCTCTCGAAGTCGCCGTTGACGAGGTCAGTCACGGGGTCGCCGCCCGGACCAGGAGTCGGGTCGTCGCCTCCGCCGCCACCGCCATCGCCCTTAACGACACTGACGAACTGAGCATTCTTGATTTCGGGCTTGTCGTTATAGAGGAAATATTTGCCTGTCAAGGTAACGATGTCGCCATCCTCGATGCCGAGGCTCTCAAACTTTCTGGCTTCACCGCTCAGGTCAAGCAGTCCGTAAATGTAGATTGTGGCATCGCCCTCCACGAGGTCGAAGTTTCCATAAGTGGTGTTGACGATATTGCGGACCGTACCCGTCAGTTCGTAGGTGGTGTTCACATCAGCCTTCTGCAGGAACTCTGCAATAGTAATGTGCTGGACATCGCCTTGGTCGTCGCCGCCGCCACCGCCGCCATCACCATTCTCGATGATGACGACATCTGCGTTCTTTATCTCCGGAGTAACCACTCCTGTGTTGTTCACGAACTTCATCAGCTGGCCCGTAATCGTCACTTTCATGCCGACAGCAAACTCGCTTACTCCCTCGGGCAGATTGGCCCAGTAAGCCTCGAAGACTCTACCGCCACCCTTCGTGTCGGCCATCCAGAAGGTCTGCTGGTTGCGACTCACGGTACCGATGACTTCTGTGATATAACCCGTCACAGCATACGTCTCGGATGAGGTGCCGCCATCGGCCAAGGCATTTGCCAGCTCGGCAGCCTGGGCGCAAGTTACCGGCGTGCCGTCAACCGGGGTATCGCCACCATCGTCGGACAAGATGACAACCGTAGCATTCTTCATCTCGGGAATGACATTGCCGCTATTGTTCACGAACTTCATCAGCTGACCGGTAATCTTCACCTTTGTGCCTACCGTGAAAGCAGTCACGCCTTCGGGAAGGTTTGCCCAATAAGCCTCGAAGACTCGGCCACCGCCTTTCGTGTCGGCCATCCAGAAGGTCTGCTGGTTGCGGCTGACATCGCCTACAACCTCCGTGATGTAACCCGTGATGGTATAGGTCTCGGAGGATGTTGCGCCATCTGCAAGTGCATTCGCCAGCTCAGCGGCCTCGGCGCACGTGACTGCCGTCCCCTCCACGGTGCCGCCACCACCGCCGCCTTCATCCTCGAGAATGGTTACGGTGGCATTCTTCATCTCGGGGATGACATTGCCGCTATTGTTCACGAACTTCATCAGCTTACCGGTAATCTTCACCTTTGTGCCAGCCTTAAAGGCCGTTACGCCTTCGGGAAGGTTTGCCCAATAAGCCTCGAAGACACGGCCGCCGCCTTTCGTGTCGGCCATCCAGAATGTCTGTTGGTTGCGGCTGACATCGCCTACGACCTCCGTGATGTAACCCGTGATGGTATAAGTCTCGGAGGATGTTGCGCCATCTGCAAGCGCCTTTGCCAGCTCGACGGCTTCGGCACAAGTGACAGGCGTGCCTTCGTTTGTTCCAGTACCTCCGCCCCCACCGGTATTACTGCTCTTGTCGGGCACGTTGTAAGGAGCCGGAACGTCAACACAGCTACTGAAAGCCAAAGCCGTCAGTAACATGAGTGCAAATGCTTTGAAAGTCTTTTTCATAATCTATATGTCTTATTGTTTGTTTCCTTATTTATTTAGTCCAAGTTAAATCGCTTTCCGTACGCGCCAATATCTGCCAGGTGCCGCGATAGATAGTGGCGATGCCGTAGAGTACAACAGGTGTGGTGGGAATGGCAACGCCCTTGAAGGCGGCATAGGTGCTGGTGCGAAGCACGCACTTGTTGCCCGCATTACCTCCGGACAGCGTTCTGTTGACACAATTGCTGATGAGGCTAACCGAACCGTCATCGGGAGCGACAACGGGCGTGCCGTCTCGGCTGATAGTGACGCCCGAGAGGCGAACCACTCTGCCTGCCTGCTGGGCCATCGACTTGCTGGGGTCAAAGTCTATGGTGTCAACCTTCATCGTGCCGTAGGCCACGGCATCGGGTGTGCCGTCCATGATGAGACGGACGTGCTTCTTCCAGTCGGAGATTTCCATTCGTCCGAGACCGCCATTATAGAGTCCGCCTATCTGAGCCTGAGTGCCATAGCCGCCGATGTAGAGGTCCTTGAGACTGATGAGCAGTTTCTGGCCGACAGGCATGAAAGCGCCTTGGTCGGAACCGTTGATGCCAATGATGATGCCGCCCGTCTCGTCCTGGACGGAGAGCTGCTTGTAGAGGTTGTCGCCGAAGTCGTTACCGTTGACGACACACCGCAGCCACAGGTCCTCGGTGATTTGCTTGTAGTTGTCGCTGCTGATGACACTGGCATAAGTGCTCTGCAATTCTGCAATGGTGACGGTGGCGCCTGCTTGCAGGCTGTTGTTGCCATATGGAATGCCCTCGGGTACGTCCCAGTCCCCTTCCTGACAAGAGGCAAAGGCAAAGACTCCTGCCAACAGGGCTATGATGTATGATTGCTTTTTCATTGCTTCCTATATATAATAAATAATGTAGTTCCGATGTCGCTTTAGAATTTGTAGTTCACGTTGAGCATGAAGTTGAGACCTTGAGCATAGAAGCGCTTGGCGTTTTTCTCGAAGTTATAGGTGCGGGGCTTCGTGGTGACCTCAGTGCCTGTATTCTCCGTTTCCGTCACGCTGTAGTTGCTTCGGCTCTGCTCGTAACCGCCCGTCGTAATGTTACGGCGGTTCGTGAGGTTGCAGAGCTGCAGGTTGACGCTAAGGGGATTATGCAGGATGTAGAACTGACGGCCGATGCTGGCGTCGAGCATGAAGCCGCCGTTGCCTTTAGCCTGGTCGGGGACATCGTACTCTCCGGCATGGTAACGCCCCGCATTCTTGAGGTTGTTCTCATAGCGCATGTTCGTGCTGTAAGAGAGATAGATGCGGTCGTAGTAGTTGCCGGTCAGGTTGAGGTACCAGCGCTCGATGCGATAGTTCAAGCCGAGACTCGCCGCTGCCAAGGGCGTGCCGCTTTGGCGCATGCCTTTGTTGTGGCAAATCTCCTGATTTATCTTGCCCGTCGTGCTGCTCATCCAATTGACTTGCGTGTCGTCGGTATACTTGGCTTCACTGTAAGTACCCAAGGCGAGAAGGTCAAGGCTGCTGGTCAGCTTGACTTTCAATCCCAGTTCCACTCCATAGTGTTCTTTCCTTACGCCAGTAAGGCTGTTGTAGGAGAAGCTGTTGATGTCGTCGTTGTAATATTGCTGCCATTCGTTTCCGTCCATTGTGCGATAGTAATATCCGGTCAAGTTAAGGCGGAACCATTTATTGTTGATGGCATATCCGAGCTCAGTACTCAGCACGCGCTCGTTCTTGAGATTCAGCGCGTAATCATTGTTCATCTCGGGGCACATGAATGCGACGGATGCTCCTGGCGCTCTGAATTCATAGCCCAGACCTGCCGTGATGGCATGTCCCTTGCCAAGATTAACCGTAGAGCCCGCCTTCAGACCGCCGTCGAGGAAATGGGCCTTGCTGCTCTTGCCATAACTGTTGTCCTGGAAGAGGCCGTTGCGCATGAAGCCTTCACGCCACATGCGACGTCCGCCCAGCTTACCTGTGACGAAACTGTGCACGATGCCCCGGTCCATGCTGAAGCACGTCCAAAGCCTGATGTCCTGATTCCAAAGGTCGTAGTCGTAGCCATAGCGGTCGCCTTCTATGAGTTTCTGATAGCCATGGTTCACGTCGTACATTGCTTCGGTCGATGTCTCCTGATAGTCTCCCACCAGATAGGTGTTGGTGTTGTGAAAGTATTGGCCGCCCAGGAGGTCTTCAAGCGTCCTGTAGTGCGAGCCGCGATTGCTGAGGAGCTGTATGCCGGCGCTCAACTTCGTACTCCGTTTGATGTTCCATTCGTAAGTACTCGAGAGGTTGCTCATCAGGTGGTTGTTGTGGCGGGCTTCTATCCAATAGATGGCATCTGCGCCAATCTTGTTGAGCTGGGTGTTGGCGAAATAGAGCTCGTCAAAGTTAATCTGACGATAGCTTTCGTCCTGCCAATTGTCGTATGCCGTCCAGTAGGCGACATTGTCGTATGTGTAATCGCCGTCCCTTCCCCATACATCATAATTGTACGAGGGGAAGCGTTTCCAGTAGTCAGGATGGGGATTCGTGCCGCTATAGTTCAGCTTGGTGCTTTTGTACTTGGCGACTTTGACGAAGGCACTTGTCGTAAGCTTCATGTCGTCATTTATATTAAAGTCCCAAGTAGCGAGGACGCTTGGCTCGAAGGTAGTGACGACTCGGCTTGCTCTCTTTTTGCCGTTCTGATAGCCCCAATATGGGTTGTACTGATAATCGTTGGCGAGCCAGTTTGCCTCGTCGGTGCTGGCGCCGGCCGTAGCGCGTTCTGTGGGGCTTCCCCATGTGGAGATGCTCAGCGAATGCTTGTCGTTTATGACCTTCTGAGCAGCAAGGAAGTACGCCAGACTGTTATAGAATGTACCCTTGACGGCAGCCGTCCGCATGTTTGACCAACGATAGCCGACGGTGCCGAAGAAGGCCCAGCCGTCCTTGTTTAATCCCGTACCGAAGCTGTACATGGCACGCAGGGTATAGTTGCGGTTCGCTCCGGAGAGCGTCACTTTATGTCCGACGGGCATCCTGCCTGCTCTGAGGTTGTAATTGCTGCTGCCGCCCATTCCGCTGAATGAGAAGTTGTTTGCCTCGAACGGGCTGATGTCGTCCTTGTTTCTCAGGGCATCGTTCATGCCGCCAACGGTGGAATACTGGAAGCGTCCGTTTTCGGGATTGTTGACCTGCACGCCGTTCATGTAGATATCATTGTAGGCATTGTCCAGGGCACGGTATTTGAACCAGATGCCGCTCCACGTCCATCCGAACTGGCTTGTATAGACGTTGGTGGCGGAATTGATACGGATGACGTCGGCCGTGATGTCATCGTTCTCGCCGAGTTGCGATTCAGTGAAGGTGAAGTTGCTGTCGTCGGCCTGCAGCTCCTCTTCTACTGTGCTCAGCGAATCCACACCCGCCGTCCCATAGGACTGGGCATGAATCTTTGGCGCTGCCACGAAGGCAAACACCAAGAGCAGATGTTTCATTTTCATGTACGTTTTGTGTTATAATTTGTTTATTATGGCACAAACTTATAAAAATTTATGCAATCTTCGACAAGTTAGGGCATATTTTTTTCTTTAATTGCATTTTCTACGTAAAAAAACATTAACTTTGTCCTCTGAAGTTATAAAATGGACTTATTATCTACTATACCGAAATGAGAAACTCATTCATCACCTTGGTGGCAGCGCTGCTTCTCATCGCCGCACCCACAAAATCGCAAGACCGCAAGCTTATGGTGCATGCCGTCGCCTTCTACAATCTGGAGAACCTGTTCGACACGACCCACGACCCCGGCAAAATTGACTACGACTTCCTGCCCAGCGGCTCCTATCACTGGGACGACAACAAGTATCAGAACAAGCTTGCAAACATGGCGAAAGTGCTGTGCGACCTCGGCACCGACAAGTTGCCCTACGGCGCCAGCATCATCGGCACGGCGGAGGTGGAGAACGACAAGGTGCTCGACGACCTCATGGCTCAGCCGAACATGCAGCAGCGCGGGTATAAGTACATTCATTTCGAGGGGCCCGACAAGCGAGGCGTGGACTGCGCCCTCATCTACAACCCCAAGGCCTTCCACGTAAAGAATGCCTTCCACAAGCCCTACGTCTATGAGGACGGCGACACCAGCCGGCAGACGCGTCCCTACCTGTGCGTGCAGGGCACGCTGGCGGGCGACAACCTCACCGTCGTGGTGTGCCACTGGCCGAGCCGCGGCCATGAGAACGTCTATCGCGAATATGCCGGCAAGCAGGTGCGCGCACTGACCGACAGCATCCGCCAGGCCGACCCCTCGCAGCACATCATAGTGATGGGCGACATGAACGACGACCCGGACAACACCTCGATGGCGAAGTTCCTGGGCGCCAGGCGCAAGATGAAGGACGTGGGCGAAGGCGACTTCTACAACCCCTGGTGGGACCTGCTCAGGAGCAAGGGGCAGGGCACACTAACCTTCCAGGGCGGATGGAACCTCTTCGACCAAATCGTCTGCTCCAAGAACATGCTCGACCTCGACGGCAAAAAGGAATACAAGGAGCTCACGCTCTACGACTACCACATCTTCAAGCGCAATTATCTGATACAGCAAGACGGCAAGTACAAGGGCTCGCCCAAGCGCACCTCTGCCGGCGGCGTATGGCTGAACGGCTTCAGCGACCACCTGCCGACCGTCACGTACCTCATCAAAGCACAAAATTAAAAATTAAGAATTAAGAAATAAGTATTAAGAATTAGAATTGTGAATTGTGTATTAATCAAAAGCCTCTGCTAAGTGGAGTTTGCAAAGTGGCAGCAAAGAGGAAAAATATGAATTACGAATTATGAATTATGAATTAATTGTACTACCTTTGCAGCCGCAAAAAGAAACAAATAGTAAATTGTAAGATTGTAAATTGTATACTTTTAAATTTTTAAACTTTTAAACTTAATATTTATGACCAGTTACAAAGAACTCGGCCTGGTGAACACCCGTGAGATGTTTGCCAAGGCAATTGCTGGCGGCTATGCCATCCCAGCTTTCAACTTCAACACACTCGAACAGATGCAGGCCATCATCCAGGCTGCAGTCGAGACAAAGTCTCCCGTCATCATGCAGGTCAGCAAGGGCGCACGCAACTATGCTAACGGCACCATCCTCCGCTACATGGCCCAGGGCGCAGTGGAATATGCCAAGGAACTCGGCTGCGAGAATCCTCAGATTGTGCTTCACCTCGACCACGGCGACACCTTCGAACTCTGCAAGGACTGCATCGACAACGGTTTCTCCAGCGTCATGATTGACGGCTCTTCTCTCCCCTATGAGGAGAACATCGCCCTGACGAAGAAGGTCGTGGAGTATGCTCACAAGTACGACGTGACCGTCGAGGCAGAGCTGGGCGTATTGGCAGGCGTAGAGGATGAGGTAGCCAGCGAGGTTTCCCACTATACGAAGCCCGAAGAGGTTGTTGACTTCAGCACCCGCAGCGGCTGCGACAGCCTGGCCATCTCCATCGGCACAAGCCACGGCGCATACAAGTTCACTCCCGAGCAGTGCACACGTGACCCGAAGACCGGCAAGCTCGTGCCTCCTCCATTGGCATTCGACATCCTGCACGAGATTGAGAAGCGTCTGCCCGGATTCCCCATCGTACTGCACGGCTCAAGCTCCGTTCCTCAGGAGGAGGTGGATACCATCAACGCCCACGGCGGCAAGCTGCCCGATGCAGTCGGTATCCCCGAAGAGCAGCTCCGCGAAGCCAGCAAGAGCGCAGTCTGCAAGATTAACATCGACAGCGACAGCCGTCTGGCCATGACAGCCGCCATCCGCAAGCACTTCGACGAGAAGCCCGGCGACTTCGACCCCCGCCAGTATCTGAAGCCCGCTCGCGAGAACATGAAGAAGATGTATATCCACAAGATTGTAGAGGTGCTCGGTAGTAACAACAAGCTCTAAAGCTCGACGAAGTCAAGATTTCTTATCGAGCGTAGCAACGACAAGCTCGACAAAGTCAAGATTTCTTATCGAGCGAAGTAACGACAAGCTCGACGAAGTCAAGATTTTAACCAAGCGTAGCAACGCTAGAATCTCGACGAAGTCAAGATTTGCTTATCGAGTGCAGTAACGCTCAAATTATATTAATAAAAAACGCCACGTGTGGGAACGTCCAACGCTACACGTGGGAAAAGCCAACGCCACGTGTGGGAAATGCCAACGCCACACGTGGCATTTTTTTTACCCTGCTGCAAAACCCGACTTTATAAGGTTTATTAACGTGGGTTTCTATTGCCGTTACAAAATAATTTCGTACCTTTGCGCACCAAAGTGCGCATGAGGCGATGAAGATTATTAAGAAACTCGACATCTACATCATCAAGGGGTTCCTGCTGCTTTTCGCGGGAACGTTCTTCATTTGTCTCTTCATCTTCGTCATGCAGTTCCTGTGGATGTGGATGAACAACCTCATCGGCAAAGGCCTGACCATCGACCTGCTGGCGAAGTTCTTCTGGTACAGCAGCCTGACGCTCATCCCCCGCTCGGTGCCTCTGGCCGTCCTGCTGGCCAGCCTCATCTCGTTCGGCAACCTGGGCGAACACTTCGAGCTGCTCAGCATGAAGTCGGCCGGCATACCGCTCGTCCGCATCCTGGCGCCCCTCATCTTCGTAGCGACATTCATCGCCGGAGCCAGCTTCATCTTCCAGAACATGGTCAGCCCCTATGCCATGCGCGAGCTCTCGCGCCTGGCCTGGAGCATGAAGCAGAAAAGCCCCGAGCTGGAGATACCCGAGGGCATCTTCTACAGCGAGATTCCCGGCTACAACCTCTACGTCGAGCATAAGGACCGCGAGACGGGCATGCTCTATGGCGTGATGATTTACACGAACGCGGGCGGCTACAACGATACGCAAATCGTGCTGGCCGACAGCGGCCGGCTGCAGAGCACCGCCGACAAGATGCACCTCAAGCTGACGCTCTGGGGAGGCGAACGCTTCCGCAACATGGACGCGCAGAGCAGTCAGATGCTCAGGGCCAACGTGCCATACATGCGCGAGTCGTTTATCAAGGAGGAGGACATCATCGTCTTCGACGGCAACTTCAACCTGATGGACGCCGAGCTCTTCTCGCACAACGCGCAGACCAAGAATCTGAGCGAAATACAGCACGCCGTCGATTCGCTCAGCCATAAAGCCGACAGCGCCCGCCACATGATTTACCAGAACATGCTGCAATGGTACATGAGGAAAAGCCTGCCCGTCGGGACGAAGGACTCGCTCGCCATCGTGGCAGAGGCGCAGGACATGCCGCCCTTCGACTCGCTCTACATAGCCCTGCACGACGACCAGCGCGTCAAGGCATGGCGCAACGCCGTCAGCAAGGCCGAGACGATGCATGCGGAATGCGAGTTCCGAGCCCTCGAGACGGGCGACAGAAACCTGAACGTCCGAAAGCACCGCATCGAGTGGTACAAGAAGTTCACGATGAGCCTGGCGTGCCTGCTGTTCTTCTTCATCGGAGCACCGCTGGGAGCCATCATCCGAAAGGGAGGACTGGGCGTGCCTGTCGTGGTGAGCGTCATCATCTTCATCTTCTACTACATCGTCAACCAGGCAGGCGAGAACAATGCGAAGGTGGCAGCATGGACGATAGAAAGCGGGGCGTGGCTCAGCTCCGTCGTGTTGCTCGGCACGGGCATCTTCCTGACGCACAAGGCCAACAGCGACAGCGTGGTCTTCAACATCGAGGGCTACAAGAACTTCTTCATGAAGCTGTTCGGACTGCGCGCAAGCAGAAAGCTGGACCGAAAGGAGGTCATCATCAACGACCCCGACTACGCTACCCTGCCCCAGCGACTCAGCGACCTCTCGGAGTACTGCATCGAATGCCGCAAGACTATGCACCTGCGCCGCATCCCCAACTATTTCGACATCTTCTTCAACCCCGGACAGGACAAGCACGCTATGGAGCTCTCCGACCGCCTCGAAGCCATCATCGAGGAACTCCACAACAGTCGCGACAACGTGCTGCTCATGTACATCAACGAGTACCCCATCATCAACCCGAGCGCCCACACGAGGCCCTTCACGAGTAAACGCCTCAACATGTTATTCGGCATCGTCTTCCCGCTCGGACTGCTTGTCTATCTGCGCATCTGGCGCTTCAGACTGAGGCTCAGACTCGACCTGAGAAACATAGAACGACTCAACCATCTCATCACTGCAAGAATATTAAAAAAGACCCCTCTCTAACTCCCCGATGGGGAGGAATAGGAAGCCTCCCCTCGGGAAGATATGATAGGGATCAATTATAAATTATGAATTATAAATTATGGATTATGAATTAGAACTGAGCTCCATCGAGGCGGCTCTCGAAGACTTCCGGCAAGGGAAGTTTGTCATCGTGGTGGATGACGAAGACCGCGAGAACGAGGGCGACTTCATCACGGCTGCCGAAATGATAACGCCCGAAAAGGTTAATTTCATGCTGCGCAACGGCAGAGGAGTGCTCTGCGCTCCCATCACGATGAGCCGCGCGGCAGAACTCGAGCTGGACCATCAGGTGGTGGAAAACACCAGCATGCTCGGCACGCCATTCACCGTGACGGTGGACCTGCTGGAGGGCTGCACGACGGGAGTCAGCACGCACGACCGCGCCGCTACCATCCGCGCTCTTGCCGACCCCAGCCGCAAGCCATCCGACTTCGGCCGACCCGGTCACATCAATCCCCTCTATGCGCAGGACAAGGGCGTTCTCCGCAGGGCAGGACATACGGAAGCTGCCGTGGACCTCGCACGCCTCTCCGGCCTCAAGCCCGCCGCCGCTCTCATCGAAATCCTCAACGAAGACGGCACGATGGCCCGCATGCCGCAGCTCAAGGAGGTGGCCCGCGAGCACAATCTCAAGATTATCAGCATCCGCGACCTCATCGCCTATCGTCTCAAGCAGGAATCGCTCGTAGAGAGAGGCGTGGAAGCTGACATGCCGACAGCCGACGGACACTTCCACATCATTCCTTTCCGCCAGAAGAGCAACGGACTGGAGCATGTTGTCCTCTACAAAGGAACATGGACGGAGGACGAGCCCGTGCTGGTCCGCATGCACTCGAGCTGCATGACGGGCGACATCTTCGGCAGCCAGCGATGCGACTGCGGCGAGCAGCTCCACAAATCGATGCGCATGATTGAAAAAGAAGGCAAAGGCCTCATCGTCTATCTCAGCCAGGAAGGTCGTGGCATAGGACTGATGAACAAGATTGCGGCCTACAAGCTGCAGGAGCAAGGCGACGATACGGTGGATGCCAACATACACCTCGGCTTCCGTCCCGACGAACGAGAGTACGGCGTCGGTGCCCAGATACTCCGCGAGATGGGTGTCGGCAAACTGCGGCTCATCACGAACAACCCCGTCAAGCGCGTCGGCCTCGAGAGCTACGGACTCACCATCGTCGAGAACGTTCCCATCGTGGTCGAGCCGAATGAATACAACCGCCGCTACCTCGAGACAAAGCGGACACGAATGGGGCACAAACTATAAGGAACAACCTCAAACAACAGCCTCCCCCGACCCCTCCAAAGGAGGGGAGAACAAACAACTTGTTAACTATGTAACAACTTGTCAACTCGTTAACTTTAAAAATAGCTAAATTACTAAATCGTAAATAAATAGTAAATAGTAAATCGTCAAATCGTAAATTAAATTATATCGCAATGAACACAAATCTTTCCGAGAGACTGCAACGCCTCTCACCCAGCGCAACGCTTGCCATGAGTCAGCGCAGCAGCGAACTCAAGGCACAAGGCGTCGACGTGATTAACATGAGTGTGGGCGAACCCGACTTCAACACGCCCGACCACATCAAGGCTGCTGCCATCAAGGCAGTCGAGGACAACTACAGCCGCTACTCTCCCGTGCCTGGCTATCCTGAGTTGAAGAAGGCCATCGTGGCTAAGCTGAAGAACGAGAACGGCTTGGACTATGCGCCCTCGCAAATCCTCTGCAGCAACGGCGCCAAGCAGAGCGTCTGCAACACCATCATGGCTATCGTGAACGCGGGCGACGAGGTCATCATCCCCGCTCCCTATTGGGTGAGCTACCCGCAAATGGTATTGCTGGCCGAGGGCACACCTGTCTTCGTAGAAGCCACCATCGAGCAGGACTTCAAGATAACGCCGGAGCAACTCGAGGCTGCCATCACACCCAAGACGAAGGCTCTCATCCTCTGCTCGCCCAGCAACCCGACGGGCTCCGTTTACAGCAAGAAGGAACTCGAGGCGCTGAAGGATGTGCTGCTTCGCCACGAGCAAGTGATTATCATTGCCGACGAGATTTACGAGCACATCAACTACGTCGGCGAGCACGCCAGCATGGCTCAGTTCCCCGAAATCAAGGAGAGAGTGGTCGTCATCAACGGCGTCAGCAAAGCCTATGCCATGACAGGATGGCGCATCGGCTTCATCGCAGCTCCCGAGTGGATAGTGAAGGGCTGCAACAAGCTGCAGGGACAATACACCAGCGGCCCTTGCTCGGTCAGCCAGAAGGCTGCAGAAGCCGCCTTTGCCGGTCCTCAGCAATGTGTCGAGGACATGCGCCAGGCCTTTGAGCGCCGCAAGAATCTCATCGTCAAATTGGCAAAAGAGATACCCGGCCTCGAGGTCAACAATCCTCAGGGAGCCTTCTATCTCTTCCCCAAGTGCAGCAGCTTCTTTGGAAAGAAGGACGGCGACCGCGTGATAAACAACAGCACCGACCTCGCCATGTACCTGCTCGAAGTGGGGCACGTGGCAACCGTCGGCGGAGATGCCTTTGGCTCACCCGAGTGCTTCCGCATGAGCTACGCCACCAGCGATGAGAACATCACGGAGGCCATGCGGCGCATCAAAGAGACCTTGGCAAGACTGAAATAAGACAAGTTTCTAATGTTGCGATTTTGTGGAAGTTAAAGAAGTAGCGAGCTACGCTCGCTTGGGAAGTTAAAGGACAATAGCTTTTGCCGCTAATATCAAGGCTGATTAAACACTGCATCCAAAGGTATCGTCCTTTAACTTCTTTAACTCCTTTTACTTCTTTAACTCCAAAAACTTGAATGCAATAAGACATTCACAAAAACAAAAAAAGGAGGCAGGCGAATCAGTTTCGTCTGCCTCTCATTTTATTGTCTTCATTTTTACATTTCCTTTCTTTCTGTTCTACTTCATAAGTGCGCTGACGAAAGCTGCGACAGCAACACCAGCTGCTACGCCTGCCACGCCGGCAGCAACATTATTGTCAACTACTACCACTTCGTGATGATGAGCCATGTGGCGGCGGTGAGCCTCAATGCGGCGCATTTCTTCGATGCGGCGGGCTTCCTCCATCCTTCTGCGCTCCTCCATCCTTCTGAGTTCTTCCATGCGGCGACGCTCTTCAAGCATTCTGCGCTCGTGCTTCGACAACCGGTGATTGCGGTGTCCGGCATAAACGTCGTGATGATGAGCATCGTAGCCTACTTCAACAATTCCTCTGTCGTTCATGTGATACCCATTATGCTTTGCATTAACCTTGGCATTCACATTCATATTGCCGATTGCCATCATGATGGCGAATACAGCGAAGTAAATCATCTTTTTCATAACCTTTGCTTTTAAGAGTGTTAAACAATCTGGTTTCTTGTTTCTGATGCAAAGGTACGGCGAAATATTGGGGGGAGAAGGATGTTTTTCCCTAAAGTGTGGGAGGAATTTCCCTACGCCTTAGGGGGATAAAGGACAGCCTTTACTATGTAACAAATGATATAAATAACGTAACATATCGTGCAAATGAATGATATGTTACTATTAATGAACGATTTGTTTGCACATTTATTACATCAAAGGTTTTATCTTTGCAACAAAAACAAAACGATATATTATGAAGAACGTATTGACAATTTCATTGCTGGCAGCCATGACTATCCTGCCAACAAATGGACAGGAGAGAATGAACGTAGTCCTTAACGACAAGACCATAGAAAGCTTCAACATACCAGATGTGGAGCAAGTGGTTTTCGACAACAAGGGGGCTATCTCGCTACAGGTCGGTAATGCTGAGGGCATCACAGCCACCGGTGCTGTCGTTTCGGCAAAGCTGTCAAGTGATGAGACAGTCGGGGACGACATCACCTTCGGCTTCTTCTACGAGACCTCTTCCGCCCAGAGGCTTCAAGTGCAGGCAGATGGGATTGAGGAAGACGGCACTTTTAGCGTTACTCTCACTGACCTCACACCAAACACGGCTTATAATTACCGCCCATACGCTATAATAAATAATGTATATTACTACGGAGCTACCTCCTTCTTCCACACGAAAGAAGAGAAGGCGGATAATGGCATCGTGGCATTCTTGAGTCAATACGCGACACCCGAAGAACAGGTGAATAGCGGCGATGACGATGAGGCGAGTGCTTGGCTTTGGTTTCATCAGGAATATCCCGAGAGTCCTTTCCTCTATGCAGGCAGCATCACGTCAACAGAAGACCTCGCACCCTTCAAAGTGCTCTTCTATATTCGTGACCTCGACAGCGGCAATGAGGACGATGCCTGGACACAACCTGCAAGCATCCAATCGGCAACGCCTTTCATTCAGGAGTGGTATCGTGCAGGCGGCAACCTCGTGCTTTGGCAACATGCCGTCGCCTTCATTACTGACCTTGGGCGCATGGATAGAACTGTTCTAAGGAACCTCGACCATCGCGTCACCATCGGCAAAGGCTCTTGGAACAACGACATTTGGCACATGGCAGTACAAATCAATCCGGGCAGCTACTTTGTCGAGGACTTCTCAGGTCACCCATTATATAAAGATGTAGATGTGCGCGTGGACGGACGTTCGAAATTCGTTACTGTCAAAGGTCCATCATGGACAGAAGACCACAACATCGTTTTTCACGGACTGCCCAGCCAGCTGACAGGTTTCAGTGATAAAGACCCACGCTGCTATGATGTCCTGACCGAAACCTACGGCATTTATCCTTTGGGTGTTTGGGATTCGCAAGTAGATTGGGTCAGCCAATTGAATGTATGGGAAGCGAGACAGGGCAATACTGACTATCAAGGCACAATCCTTTGTGTCGGCAACGGCGGCTGCGAGTTCTCTTACAAGAATGCAGATGGCACACCCGACAAGAGTGCCTACCCGCACAACAGCTACTACCAGTCGAACGTCTTGCAGATGGCAAAGAACGCTATCGAGTATTTGGCAAAGGGAGAGCTTTATAACGTATCCGGTCCCACCATCTCTTCTTCCGATTATCGCGAGAAGAACCGTCCTCAGATACACTTCTCGCCAGCCAAGAACTGGATAAACGACCCAAACGGTATGGTGTTCGTTGATGGCATCTGGCATCTCTATTATCAGTACAACCCTTACGGACACGACTGGGGCAACATGTCATGGGGACACGCCACATCGACTGACCTCTTCCATTGGCAGGAGCAGCCTGTCGCCATAGAACCCGACGACCTCGGCTACATCTATTCAGGTTCGGCAGTACTCGACAAAAACAATACCGCAGGATTCGGCGAGAATGCCATCGTCGCCATGTACACCGCTCATGGTGCTCACGAACAACAATGTATTGCTTATAGTACCGATGGCGGTATGACCTTTACCAAATACGAAGGGAATCCAGTTATCAAGAACACGACACATGGCGACTATCGCGATCCAAAGGTTGTTTGGGACGATGAGACAGAGATGTGGTACTGCGTCTTTGCCCTTGGTGGCGAATGTTCTGCACAGATATGGAAGTCCTCTGACCTCAAGAAATGGACACAGTGCAGCACCTTCACGGCAAGCAACTATCCTGGTTGCAACAAAGGCGTATGGGAATGTACCGACCTCTTCCCAATGCAATACAAGGGCGAACGCAAATGGGTGCTCACGGTCAACGTTAGTGGCGGCGGCCCCATCTTCGGTTCCGGCACAATGTACTTCGTGGGCAACTTCAACGGACGTCGTTTCATTGCCGACAAATACAGCTATCCTCTTTGGGAAGACCACGGCATGGACGACTATGCAAGCGTAACTTGGAGCAATACTGGAGACAGAGCCGTCTGCATCGGTTGGATGAACAATCAGGCTTACGGAGGTTATCCTGTTTCACCTTGGCGCTGCTGCATGACTTTGCCTCGCGAGATGGTGCTTGAAGAGTATAACGGACAGCCCTTGCTCAAAACGACTATTGTCAGCGAGATTGACGGCATAGCAGAAGAGTGGAAGGCAATCGACGGCTCAATGGCTTCACTATCCAGCACATTTGGTGAAAGGGCAACTCTTGACGCATATCAGGTCAACGTCACTCTCGATGCAAGTCAAGACTGCAAGATTGCCCTTTCAAACAGGCAGGGCGAGGAGTATTCAGTCCGCTATCAAGCAAGTTCGCGGGAAGTCATAGTCAATCGAGGAGCCAAGACAGGCAAGACGGACTTCCATCCCAACTTCGCTATTCCTGACATGCGCTCGTCTGTCTATTCCGACAAAGAACAGATAACGCTCTGCCTTTATGTTGACCAATCGAACGTAGAACTGACTACCGACGATGGTTCCGTCATTATGTCAACCCTCGTCTTCCCTGATGCCATCTACGACCAGCTGCAAGTAATCGGTCAGCAAGCAGAGACTAAAGCACGCCGCTTCCACAGCGTCTGGCGCGAAGAATAAACAAACTAAATCATTTATTTATAAACTCATAAACAAACAAATCATGAGACAACAAAAACTATTATTGATTGCAGCTGCAATGTTCTCTCTTGCAGCAAATGCACAACTCATTAAAGACAAGGGGAACCCAATCCTTAGCACCTTCAGGCATAATGGAGACAACTATGCTGTCAAGGCAATTGTCTATAACGATGGTGTAAGTTGGGGTGACTGGAGCTCCAATGGTGGAGGTTCTGGTGTCGTTATTGCCACGCCTGCCAACGATGCCAACGGTAACGCTTGGTTTGCTCTCGACTATGAACTCACCGATGACGGCTCAGCCGCTTGGGAAGACAAGAATGCGCCCTTCGGTACAGGCACTTGGGCTAACGGCGACATCCTAGCAGACTTTTATTTCCGTCGCTCATTTACTGTCAGCGCACCTATTGAGGAGCCTATCGTATTGGCTTGTGCCATCGATGACGGTCCAGCAGAAATTTATATTAATGGCGTACTCATTGCTGCCATTGAGGATGCAAACCCCGACTGGAGTGAGAGTGCCATGTGGATACTTACGGATGAGCAAAAGGCGGCTATCAAGACCGACGGCTCAGAGAATGTGCTTGCCATGCACGTCCACAACGATTGGGGCGGCTCAAATGCTGATGCAGGACTTTACCGCGCAAACACTCCCCTGCCTATCCTCATCACGCACCAGTGGGCTTCACAGCTGAACAACATCGTTAGCGTTGACCTCTTCAATGATGGCAAGAAGGAAGTGTTCCTCGCAGGTCGTGACGACAACTTTGGCAATCGTCACATGTGGCTCCTTCGCAATATTGATGGCGTGTGGACAGAAATCACGAACCCCTTCAACTGTGCTGATAAGGCAGCTTATAACATTTGCGACTTCAACGGCGACGGCAACATGGACTTCGTGCTCTTTGAAGATAATCTGCCAAGCGGCGAGGAGGTTGCCAACAACGCTTACTTCAACGACAAAGGCATCTTCCTTGGTAATGGAGACGGCACCTTCCAGAAGCTCAACATCGAGGTAGTGAACGGCTACGACTACTTGCCCGATAATTTCAGCGAGGACTTCACGAACATCTACATGCTGCGTTCTGGCGCAGTTGCAGACTTTAATAATGACGGCCTGCTTGACATCGTGGGCATCGGTCGCGACCAGAACAATGTCGTCCTCCTCAATCAAGGCGTAAACGACGGCGTCGTGCAGATGCTGCCAATTTATTTCGACGACGGCATCAACGAAGGCTATAGTGATGAACAACGCGGACGTTCGTTCGACGTTGGCTTCGTTATGTCTGCCGACTTCAACAACGATGGCTTTGCAGATTTTGTTGTGTGTGCCAACAACTGGGACTACCGCCAGAACATCCTCGCGCTTGGTGATATGGAGCGCTTCACAGAGGTCTATCTCAACGACGGCACCGGTATGAAGTTCCAACGTACTTATTTCGGACAGAACAACCCAAGCGTCTTCAACGGCGGCATCGCAATTGCAGACTTCAACAATGACGGCTTCCTCGACATGTATGTGTCTGGCGACGGTGGTTTCTTCCCCGGTTCGCCTCAGGCAATCGCACTTACGGGCAACACGTCGGACGGCTACTGGGAGCGCGCCATCATGTGTCTGAACGACGGCACAGGCCATTTCAACCCGATGTCGCCTGCCGACTTCGAGCCCCTGCACATTCGTGGCCTCAACTCTGTGGCTAATGTTGCTCACGGCTACGACTGGAACGGCGACGGCCTCATCGACGTAACGCATCAAGGATGGTGTCCCGACCTTGGTGTTCAGACAGGTTTCGTATGGACGGCAAAGGCTGATGGTACTTTCGACAAAAACGTTCAGTACCCGGGCGGCTCTGAGTCCTCAACCACTTTCACCGATTGGGACGGCGACGGCATAAAGGACCTGATTACCATCGGCTACTGTGACGACTGGAACTACGTCAGCCATACCTACAACAACGGCCGCAACTTCATCGTCGTCAAAGGCGAAGGCGAGAGCCAATCGGTTGCAGCGCCTCAGTCAATCACAGCAGAAAGCGTCGAAGCGAATAAGGTTGCTTTAACTTGGACGCCTGCAGAAGGTGCTCTGAACAACACGACCTACGAGCTCTACATCAAGAAGGAAGACGGCACTTTGCTTGGCAACTGCCGCGCTTACATCGAGGGTGAGAACGAAGGACTGCGCAAGACGGAAGAGTTCGGCAACCTCGGTACCGTGAAGACCATCACTTACACCCTCGCCGACGGAAAGTACACAGTTGGCGTGCAGGCAGTTAACGGCCGTCGAGACGGCTCGAAGTTCGCCACCAAGACCTTCGTCATAAAAGACGGTTTCATCAGTAATCTTGAGCTTGACGAAAGCGTAGCAAGCCCCATTGCAGCTGGTTCGTACAGCGAGGTTACACTGAAACGCACCTTTGCCGAAGGTTGGAATACAGTTTGTCTGCCCTTTGAAGTGAGCAACATTGAAGGCTTCCTCGGAGAAGGTGCAAAGGCTTACGGCTTCAATAAGTTCGAGAACGGAGAGCTTGGCTTTGCTCCTGTGGCTTCTCTCAACGCAGGAAAACCTTACGTAGTCTATGTTCCCGCAGCCATTACGGAAGACTTCGTGCTGGAAGACATCAGCATTGAAGAGGCCAACACAGAAAGCTCGTTCGTCCTTGAAAATGGTGCTTGCTTCCGCGGCACCTACACTCCCGTGGCTCATGGCGAATGGACGAAGGAGTCGAGCACTGACTTCGTCTATGGTGTGACTACTGACGGCAGGATTCACAAGGCAGGTTCAGAAGCCACCATCAAAGGTTTCCGCGCTTATTTCGACGTGCCCGCTGGAACTGAGGTCAAAGCTCTTGACTTCGACGACAAAGCAACAGGTATCGCTTCTCCCTTCATGGAAACGGAAGATGGGGCTGCCATCTTCAACCTCCTCGGCCAGCGTCTGAGCAAGATTCAAAAGGGTGTAAACATTACTAACGGCAATAAAATCCTCAAGTAACATGAAAAGAATATATATCCAACCGCAGACAAAGATAGAGTTCGCTCACGCGGAGTCGATGCTTGCCGCAAGTCAGCTAGACATAAACCTCGGCGACCAGAGCATCACGACTAAAGACGATGATTATAACGGCGAGTTTGCCGTGAAGGGTTACACCTTTGGTGATGACTTCGGCGAATAGCAGAAACCACTCAACTTAACACGTTGAAATACCCTACCCCACGTGTTGCAAGACCAAACGTGACACGTGGGGTAGTTTGCAAGTTCATGTACATTCAATTGCAAGTTCATGTACATTCAATTGCAAGTACATGAATATTCAAGCAACTTGACACGTTAAGTTGACTTGCCCCTCTCGTTAGCCTGACTGATTCGACAAATCAACTTTTTTCTTACTTTATGTTTGCAATAAACGTAAGAATTGCTAACTTTGCAGACGAGATGAGAAAAAAACAAACGATTTACACGCTCCTGCTGCTCTTCTCTCTGTGCCCTTTGGTCGCTTGCAAGGATAGCAGGAAGCACCTTGTCATCGGGGTGTCGCAATGTTCTGAGGATGTATGGCGCGACAAGCTGAATGACGAGCTCACAATGGCGTCGTATGCCTACGAGAACATCGAGTTGAGGATTGTTTCCGCCAACGATGACTCGGAGCGGCAAATGCAACAAATCAACGACTTCATCGAGCAGAAGGCCGACCTCATCATCGTTTCGCCCAATCAGCTCTCGTCCATCTCCTACGCCATCGATAAGGCAGAGAAGAACGGTATTCCTGTCATTCTCTTCGACCGAAAGAGTGATACGGACAACTATACCGCTTTCATCGGAGCCGACAATTATGAGATGGGCTATCAGATAGGCAAGTTCGTGGCCCAGCAAATGCAGGAGAGGGGTAACGTTCTGGAAATCATGGGGCTTAAAGGCTCATCTCCTGCGATAGAGCGTCACAAAGGCTTCGTTGATGCCATAAATGAATACCCAGGCATTCACCTTGTAGATACCTTGCAAGGCGACTGGACGGAGAAGAGCGGACGACAAGCGATGGAGGCTTGGACACGCTCTAACTCCTCCTTAAAGGGTGAGGATAAAAAGTCTCTCTATAAGGGAGATTTAGAGGGTCTTTTCGTCTTTGCCCAGAATGACCGCATGGCTGCAGGGGCTCGAAGAGTGTTGCCAAATGTCCGTTATTGCGGTATCGATGGCCTCGCAGTAAAGGACGGCGGCTTGGAACAAGTGAAGCGAGGCGATTTGGTTTGCACCTACATCTACCCTACTGGCGGAGATAAGGTCTTCGAACTCGCGATGAAGATACTTGAGGGACGTTCTTTCGAGCGCGACAACTACTTGCAATCGGCCCTTGTGACTAAGGAGAATGCCTCTGTCCTCCTGATGCAAGCGGAAGAGATAGAGCGTCAGACGGTCAACCTCAAGGCAATTCACAAACTCGCAAGCAAGTATCTGAATCAGTATCACTTGCAGCGAACCATCGTCCTGCTTCTTATCATCTTGATAATTTTGCTTGTGGCATTCACGGCTTTCTACTTGTGGGTACGCAAGACAAAGACTGCCCTGAGCGAGGAGGTGCAGTCGCAGAAGGCTGAGATTGAGCGCATCAACCGTATGCAAACGCCTTTTGTCAGGAGTTTGCTCGCAGTTTGTATCGAGCATCTTGCAGAGACGGACTTCAACGTTAATCAGCTTGCAGACGAAATGGCAATGAGTCGAGTCGCGCTTTATCGCAAGGTCAAGCAGCACACAGGAATGTCCGCGGTGGACTTTATCAGAAGTATTCGCTTGGAACATGCCCGCCAGTTGTTCGATGAAACAGATATGAATGTCTCTCAAGTCGCTGACCAAGTGGGCTTTGCGACCTTGCAGTACTTCATCAAGTGTTTTCGCAGGGAATATGGTTGCACGCCTAACGAGTACATCAAGACAAGGTTAACGTCTCAACATTAAAAGGTAAATTCCCAGCAAGCAAAGTGGGGCACAGAGGGAATTGACGAGGAAATAGGTGTTGTAGCCGAGCAGCTGTGCCAGCAAACCGCTAATTGCCAAGGGGATGAAGAGAGCGGCCGAGACAAGCGGTATCTGCAGCATGTTGATGGTATTGCGGTAGCGGGCGCCTGATATTTTGCTGACTGGGAGTCGGCAAACGCTCAGTCCGAAGCCGAAGAGGAGTTGTGCGGTCGTGGTGCAGAGGCACAGTTGCCAGAGGTTTTCGGGCTGGCGGATGGTCATGCCGAGATAGACCAGTGGTGAGAGGACGATGCTGAGAGCCATCGGCCAGAAGAGCCGCTCCAGGGAATAGCGCCTGATGAGGTGTCGGCCGAGGAAGAGTCCGAGGCTAAAGGCTATCACGCCGACAGTGCCCTGAGCGAAGCCTATCTCCTGAATGGAGCAGCCCAAGCCACCGTTTGCGCGGGTATCATATAAATATAGTACGCGCGCGTTGAACATAAGTCCTTGCGGCAGCAGGAGCAGCAGGAGGATGAGGACTGGCTGCCACCAGCGGTCCTGATGACGGATGCGGTCGATGAGGCGCAACTCTGCTTTGACGGAAGCACCCACACTATGCCTTGCTCCGCCGTCACCCACGCGAGGACTCCTCAGACAAATGAGATGATAGAAGGTGAAGAAGAGGAAGAGCCCGGCTGCCACATAGCACCCCATCGCCCACGAGTAGCGAATCATCTGACGGAAATAGACCTGCAGGGTGCCGACGAGGAAGATGAGGGCGCCATAGGTGAAGATGACGGCTATCTGCGAGAATGCCAGTTTGGGAGCCGTCAGCAAGCGTTGGAAGGCGGGCCGCAGCATCCGCTCATAGTACATTCGTGCCGCCAGTTCGTGCCAGGCACAGAGCAGGCTGACGAGGAACAGGGCGAAGAATACAGCGACTGGTCCCTTCTTGAAGGACACGGCCAGCACCACAAGGCTGACAAAGAGCAAGCCCTCGATGAAATGCAGCGTCTGCTTGAAGTTCCCCACCCTTCTTACCCACGAGCGCATGAAGGACTTCAGCACCCAAGGCAGGAAGAGGAGGGCTGAGCAAAGTGTGGCCAGAGCTGGCGTCAGCCCCAGCTGGAGCAACATCAGCAGGGCCACATAGGTGACGATGGCCGCGGGAATCTCTTCTGCAGCAAAGAGGGTAATGAACCAAGCCCCCCTCCAAACCTCCCCCCGAGGAGGGAGGCTTTCTCGCCACCTTCTTCCCTCCTCCTCGGGGGAGGGATTGAGGGAGGGGGCTCTTTTAGTAGCTTCTTGCGATGAGGACACGCGCCTTGCTTGGTTTGCCTGTTACCATATCTGTGCCGGGTGTCTGCTCGAAGCCGAAGGGCACACAGCGGATGGTGGCCTGCGTCTCTTCCTTGATGCGAGCCTCGGTCTCGGCTGTGCCGTCCCAGTGGCAGAGGAAGAAGCCGCCGTCCTTGACGCGCTCCTTGAACTCCTCATAGTTGTCGCACTCGTAGATGTGGGCATCGCGGAAGGTCTTGGCCTTCGTGAAGATGTTCTTCTGAATGTCGCCAAGCAACTGCTCCACATAGGCTGTGATGCCTTCCAGCGGACGCGTTTCTTTCTCCAAGGTATCTCGCCGCATCACCTCGACCGTGCCGTTCTCCAAGTCTCTTGCACCAAGGACAAGACGGACTGGCACGCCCTTCAGCTCATAGTCAGCGAACTTGAAGCCCGGGCGCTTGTTGTCGGCATTATCGTACTTGACGCTGATGCCCTTCTTCTTAAGCTCCTCGATGATGGGAGCGACAGCAGCATCCACAGCAGCCATCTGTTCGGGCTTGCCGCCAATGGGGATGATGACCACCTGAATGGGAGCGAGGGCAGGAGGCAGCACGAGGCCGTTGTCGTCGCTGTGAGTCATGATGAGCGCGCCCATGAGTCGTGTGCTGACACCCCAAGAGGTTGCCCAAGCGTATTCAGGCTTGTTCTCCTTGTTGAGGAACTGCACCTCGAAGGCCTTGCCGAAGTTCTGGCCGAGGAAGTGGCTGGTGCCGCTCTGCAGGGCCTTTCCGTCCTGCATCATGGCCTCGATGGTATAAGTGTCGAGAGCGCCGGCAAAGCGTTCCGTCTCACTCTTGACGCCCTGAACCACAGGCACTGCCATATACTCTTCTGCAAACTTTGCATAGACCTTGAGCATCTGCTGGGCACGTGCCTCGGCCTCTTCGCGAGTGGCATGAGCCGTGTGACCCTCTTGCCAGAGGAACTCGCTGGTGCGCAGGAAGAGGCGGGTGCGCATCTCCCATCGCA
>CAMJOE010000015.1:0-33058 GCA_946407485.1 uncultured Prevotellaceae bacterium
TCCGGAGGTCGAGATTCTTGCCCGCGTCGATGGCAAAGCCGTTGCAGCCCGCCAAAGGAACATGCTCGTCACCGCCTTCCACCCCGAGCTGACCGCAGACACACGCATTCATGAACTTTTCCTGAAGATGGCCACGACAGTCTCGAAGGAACAGCCATAACTCACTTTGCGGATGTCAATTTCCTGATTCGAGAAAGGATTCCTCCCTTGTTGCGGTTAAAAATAGACATTAGTTCCTCAATGCCTTTGCCTCTGTGATAAAGGGCAAGCAACTCCTCATCATCGGTCTTGCTCCAAGGTCTGTACGCATTAGAGTGCCGCTTTCTTGCCTCTGCTATTGAGAAGAGTCTTTCTTCTCTTCGGAGGAACAAGGAAGCATCAAATTCTTGTATGGTACAAAAAAAGTCCGATATGCGTCTTGTTTGTGTTACAATGGAATCAATGCTTTCCAAAGGAATGACATAAAGTTGGTCGGGGTTACATGATTCACCACCTACGCCAAGGAGAATTGTTACAGGCATCTTGCGGATTCTGGAAAATGCCTTATAATTCTCTATTCTCTTTAGTGAGAACAGTTCTTTACTCAAGTCTTCGTCTAATTTCCTTCGCCATTTGCACTCCACAGCAAACTTCTTATCATTATATCGAAATACGAAGTCTGGGTTACTATTATTCTCTGGTTTAATCGATCCCAACGTCTTATCGCCCTGCCACTCTTCCAAAACGAACGACTCGTCTTCTTGCACATTAAACAACCCTAACACATAGTCTTCAAACTCGCGCCCTTTCAGAAGTTCTTCCGGCTGAGTAATAGATCGAATACGGGTATAAATAGATTTATATGTCCGACGCAGTTTCTGGTGGATTGCATGAATGCCCATATCCGCGTAATACATTCGCAGAAGCACCTTGTCGTCTGCGACCTTCCACTGCTCACGGCATTCATTTGTTTCTGCTACCAATGGATATGCATTGTTATCAATAAGGTATTCGACATTCTTTCTCCCTGCCAACAGAGGGTAAATGCTGCCGTTCTTATTGATGTAGCCACAAACGATATGCTGACAAAGGGACATCACATACTCATTCCTCAACCTTGGCGTGAATCCCTCACCCTTCGATTCATTACGCTTCAAAACGACGATGAGCATTCGGTGTTCCTGCAAAGCTTGAACTATCTGTATATTATTGACATCCGTAAAACAATTCATAACAAATAGAATAGTCGGAATCTTGGCAACAAGTAAAGCCTTCAGCACCTCTGACTCCATTTCCGTAGAATTAAAGCAGCAGATGCAATCTTTTTCAGTAAGGCTGTCGGTCCATCTGAACACATCAGCATACTTATCAATAGGCGTCATCTTTGAGCAAAGGAAAAGTGTCTTTTCTCTGTTCAACAAATCGTTATTGCCTTTCTTCTTTACAATCAGCATAATCGTTTATTTCTTATCATCAAATGGTTTACGAACTTTCAAATCGAAATCTTTCATGTAAAATCCGGTACAAAGATATAAAAAATAATCAATACGACAGAAGGAAAGGCCCCATTTTCCTTATCTCGTCAACGCCTTTCACACCGAGCTGACCGCAAACACACGTGGGTACGAGCAGTTCATAAAGAAGGCCGTGTCGCAGGAAAATCAACCACATGTCGCTGGAAAACAATACACTAATAAATTGCAAACGAAACACGAGTAAATCGGCATTTATACACGTGTAGTTTTCCTACACGTGGGAATCGGTTTTCCTACACGTGGGAATTGGCTTTCCTACACGTGGGAATTGACTTTCCTACGTGTAGGAATTGCTCATGCCTCACGATATAATAGGTATTCAACCGAAACGGGACCGGATTCAAGCCTGAAACAAGAAAAACACCTGTGTGCTCCAAAAACTTTATACACGTATCGTTTTACAACGATGCCTGCCGAATCAATTCGTCGAGCATTTCAGGCGTGCCGTCGGCGCCTGTCATCTTCTTGTACAATCGGCGCCGGGTGGAGGTGATTGCCTCTTTGCTATGAGCCGTCAGAATAGCGATTTCGGACGGTTTGAACTGCGCTTTAATCAAGAGACAAACGCGGAGCTCCTGCTGGCTGAGTTTATAGACGGACGAGAGATGCCGGGCAAAGCCATCGCATTGGCTGTCAATCATCGTCTGGAAGCTTTGCCACTCGCCTTCCGTAGGCAGTTCCGCAGCAGCGCATCGCTTGCGTAAGGCCATCGTTTCGGGCGAGACGGCAATACCATGAACACTCTTTTTGTGGAAAAGCGCCTGCTTTTGTCGGTCGAGCTCACTATCCTTCTGACGCAAAACAAGACGGAGGATGAATGCCGACGACACAAGCAAAAGGGCGATAAGGACGGCAACGATTGTCGCCACAAAACGGTTAGCGCGGCGCTGGGAGGCTCTAAAGCCATCTTCTTGCTTCTGCAAGAGTTGAGAGACGGAAGTCGACGCAGAGGTTTCCGAACTGCAGTCTGCTGCAAATGAGTCGCCAGCGTAGCAGCCAGCACAACTACAAAGAAAGACTGCAAGAAGCAGTCTCTTCACATATTGCTGAACTGCACAAGTATCCATGCAACAGCAAGAAGAAGTATCGAGATGCTTGTGAATGCCACAGAGAAGAAGGTGAACTGCGGATTCCGCTTGGTTTCTTTGAAAGGCCAGAACAGGTGTGTGACGGTCATCCAAGGAATAAATGCGGCCAGAAACATTGTGCCCGTCAAAGAAGTCTTGTGATGGAAGCCTCCTAAATAAATATGCAGGAGCAACATCAGCAGCCAATAAATACTGAAGGAACAGAGGAAGAACGTCGCGTATTCACTCTTTTTCATAAGTTTCGACGGCCAAAGAAGATACACAACAGACATAATGGCAATCACCATTCCCCAAACGGGCCAAGCATTAACAATGAGATTATTCATAACGATACATTTAATGGTTCGACGCCACAAAGGTATGAAGATTCCGCGACACTCTGCAAGAAACGGAGTGTGCAATTAGTGTTCATTTCCAAAGACCAAGCTTTGCGTGCAAAGGGCGATGGTCTGAGAACGTCTCCTCCCCTACCCAAGTGCGATAGAAGGAAAGTGTCGCTTCGGGCGTTGGCTTGAAGAGAGCCACGTGGTCGATGCAGATGTTGGGGGCATCGGCAGGGAATGTCTTGTCGTATGACGGGTTGAGGAAGAGGAAATGCTTCTGCATCTCCTTGTAGAAAGGCATGCCTGGCTCGTCGTTCAGGTCGCCCATCAGAATGAAAGGCTTCGTCCATCTTTGTGCTTCCCCCAAGATAATTGGGATGCTTGCCATGCGGTCCTCGTCCGTGAGGCTGAGGTGCGTGCAAGCCACGACATAGTGTTTGAACTCAGCCACTAAGAGCATTCGGGGCTCTTCGCGGCCAGGGAGCGGGATGCGATGCACGCTTATCGGCTTCTTTTTGCTGAGGATGCCGATGCCGTACTTGCCTCCCTGGAACTTGATGGCAGGGGCAAAGGTGCTGAACATCTTCGCCTTGCGGCCAATCTCCTCAAGGGAATAGAGGCCTCCATTGCGCTTTGTCACGCTGTCCACCTCCTGAATGGCAGCTACATCGGCATGGGCCTTGCGCAGTATCTTTGCCTGTCGAGCGTGGTCAATCTTGCCGTCGAGACCGGCTCCATGCTGTATATTATAAGATGTAAGACGGAGAGTCCTGACCCTCTTGGCTTGCAGAGGCAAAGCAAGAACAGCTGCCATCTGAGCAAGCAGAACGAATAAGACAAGCTTTTTCATCGGATTTCGATTTCTTCCTTCACGTCAATTTCCTGCCCGTCCTTGTCGTAGAACTCGTACTGAAGGAAAGCAAGCTTCTGACTTGGAATGACCCGCACGCCCAAGCCATACTTGAATTGCCACTTGCGGCAAAGGCTGATGATGCCCTGATTCAAGTAAGCGGCAACGTAGGGATGCACATGGAGGGTGAATCGCTTCATGCCAAGCCGGTAGTAGAGGAACTTTATCTTGCCCTCCAAGACCTTATGGAAGAGGAAACTGCTCTTAATCTGACCGGTGCCCTGACAGGTGGGACAAGCCTCTTCGACTGCCACATCCATCACGGGACGCACCCTCTGACGCGTGATTTGCATCAGGCAAAACTTGCTCAAGGGCAAGATATTGTGGCGGGCACGGTCGCGCTTCATCAGCTCGCACATGTGTTCATAGAGCTGCTGACGGTCCTCGGCAAGCTTCATGTCGATGAAGTCCACGACGATGATGCCGCCCATGTCTCGCAACCTCAGCTGGCGGGCCAGTTCCTCTGCCGCGCCAAGATTGACCTCAAGGGCATTGGCTTCCTGGTTCTCGGCATTGCGAGTGCGGTTGCCACTATTGACGTCCACGACGTGGAGAGCTTCCGTATGCTCGATGATGAGGTAGGCTCCGTGCTTGTACGACACGGTGCGACCGAAGCCCGACTTAATCTGACGCGTGATGTCGAAGTTGTCGAAGATGGGCAGACTGCCTTTGTAGAGCTTCACCACGCCGGCCCGCTCTGGAGCGATAAGGCTGACGTAGTCGTACACTTCCTTAAAGACATCCTCGCGGTTGACGTAGATATTCTCGTAACTTGGGTTGAAGAGGTCGCGAAGCATGCCTACCGTGCGGCTCGTCTCCTCATAGACAAGCGTCGGCAGTTCCTTGGCCTGCTGCACCTTGCGAAGTATGCCCTCCCAACGGGCAACGAGCACCTTCATCTCGGCATCCAATTCGCTTGTGCGCTTGCCTTCAGCCACGGTGCGGACGATGATGCCGCAATTCTTGGGCTTGATGCTTTCGATGACCTGCTTGAGGCGAGCCCTCTCGGCGCTGCTCTTGATTTTGGTGGAGACGGAAACCTTGTCGCCGAAAGGTGTGAAGACAAGGAAACGCCCAGGGAACGAGAGGTCGCAGCTCAAGCGCGGCCCTTTCGTGCTGATGGGTTCCTTGATGATTTGCACGAGCACCTCTTGTCCCTGCTGAAGGAATGTCTGCACGCTGCCGTCCTTTGGCAAGTCGGGAAGCACGGAAGCCTTCTCGAAGGAGTAGAGGTTCTTGCGGTCGCTCTGCACCTGCTTGAGGTACTTGGCGTAGGAAGCAAACTGCAGGCCTAGGTCGAGGTAATGCAGGAAAGCATCGCGCTCGTGGCCGACGCTGACGAAGCAGGCATTGAGCCCGGGCATGAGCTTCCTGACCTTAGCCAGATACACGTTGCCCACGGAGTAAGAGACACTTTGCTCTTCCTCCTGATACTCTGCCAGCCGCTTGTCCTCAGTCAGCGCGATGGCGATTTTCTTCGGCTGTACGTCGATGTAAAGTTCGCTTGTTACGTCCATTTCATTGTTTACAAAAAAAGTGACAGAGCTTTGTCCTGCCACCTTTTCGGTCTGAGAAGTACTTTACTTGCTCTTATGTCTGTTCTTTCTCAGTCTCTTCTTACGCTTGTGCGTCGACATCTTGTGCCTCTTATGCTTCTTTCCGTTTGGCATAATTTTGTGTATTTATGGTTAGTACTAATTTATATATTTATACAATTTCGGACTGCAAAGGTACGATTATTTTCCTAAAGATGAAACATTTTACCCAATTTTATTGAAAAAAAGTTGTCACTTGACTCGTTTCAAGGCAAAAAAGCACTACTTTTGCATCATGATATCGAACTTTTCAACCCGTTTAGAGCGTTGGTATGAGACTTATGGGCGCGACCTTCCTTGGCGCAAGACGAGCGACCCGTACCTTATCATGCTCTCGGAGTTCATCCTTCAGCAAACGCAGATTGTGCAGGGGATGAGCTATTACCTTCGTTTTGCGGAGCGATTCCCCACGGCTCAGAGTCTGGCAGAGGCAAGCGAGGAGGAGGTGATGCGGATGTGGCAAGGCCTGGGCTACTACAGCCGTGCCCGCCACCTTCATGCCGCCGCTAAGCAGATTGCCGAGGCAGGGCATTTCCCGAAGGACTACAGCTTTGTGAGGGCTTTGCCGGGCGTGGGCGACTATACCGCTGCCGCTATCATGAGCTTTGCCTTCGGCGAACCCTACGCCGTGATTGACGGCAACGTGCAGCGCGTTCTTGCCCGCCACTTCGGCATCACGGAGCCTGTCGATTCCTCTCAGGGGAAGAAGCTGCTTCGCGCACTTGCCGATGAGATGCTCGACATAAAGCGTCCTGCCCTCTACAACCAAGCTATCATGGACTTCGGAGCCTGCCTTTGCAAGCCCACATCGCCGCTTTGCGAGACGTGTCCGCTCGCAGAAACTTGCCAGGCCCTCAGCACGCACCAAGTCGATAAGTTGCCCGTCAAGTCGAAGCGCACAGCCATCCGCGACCGCTTCTTTACCTATATATATATGCGCACGCAAGACGGCAAGACGCTCCTCCATCGTCGAGGCGGCGGCGACATCTGGCAAGGTCTCTTCGAGTTCCCAATGATAGAGTCGGACTGCAAGTTGACGAGTAAACAAGTTGACGAGTTTATTCACGCATCATTGGTTAAGGTTAGCATTAACGTTAAGGTTGAACTCCTCGCCCAAGGCATTTGCCACCAGCTCACCCATCAGCGCCTGCATGCCGACTTCTACTGCCTCACTCTACCCTTTACCGACGAAAAGATGCAAGGTCAATGGGTCGAGGAGTCTGACCTCGACCGCTATGCCCTCCCGCGCCTCTTGGAGAAGTTGCTGGAGAAGCTGCCAATGAATTAAGGCGCTACTGCTGCTTAACCAGCTCCACAGGCCCTAAGAGGCCCGACGGACGCAAGGATTCCTTTTCAGAAGGGCCGTTGATGACCCACGTCCGGCGTTGCTCCTTTGGCTGCGCGGCATCATAGACCAAGCGATTGAACCACGTGCTTGTCACCTCGATAGCTATCGTGTTGCTGCCGCGACGAAGATGAGGCGTGATGTCTGTCTGATATGGAGCCGCCCACAGGGTATCGGCAACCTCTCCGTTCACCTTGACGACGGCTATCTCCTCCACTTCGCCAAGACGGAGCACGTACTGCTGGCCTCGCTTCTTTGTATCGATTTGGAGGGAAGTCTCGTAGGTGGCAGTACCCGAGAAGGCACGTCCTTCGTCGCTGAGCGGCAGGTCTTTCCACGCCTTCAGTCCTGTCAGCTGAAGAGGCCCCGCTGCACCCCAGCCCTCGGGGAACGTGAGCGTCCACCTGTCCAAAGGCATCACCTCCGTCGCCTTCACGACTTTCCTGCGCTGGGGACGTGCGTCGTGACGGAAGACGAGGAAGAGCATCTCGCCTCGCTGTAAGTCCAGACGGACGCGCGTATATTCGCCGTCGGGCTCTGCGTCAGCCAGTTGCACGCTGCCGTTCATCGGGTTCCACAGCTCGGCACGTCCTCTCTGACGGAAGGAGACCTCGCCGCTGAAGGCCTGCTCCTTCTGCGGACAGAGCATGTACCAATCGGCTTTGTCGGCACGGCGATGCAGCCAGCGCAAGTCCGTCGGCTTCACGTCGGGCTGCAGGCCAAGCTTTTCGAAGGCTTGTGCCAACAGAGCTACAGGCACGTCCCAGATGATGCGTCCTCCCTGCGTTTCCATCACTTGCAGCCTCCTGACGGTTTCGGGCAGGAGGCGTCTGGTGTCGGGAACCCAGAGGACATCATAGCGAATGCCCTCGGGCGTCGTCCAGCGTCCGCCTCTTATCTCGATACGACGCAGGAGGGCGTCGGTGTTGCAGTAGTCGTAGGCAAAGCCGTTCGGGAAGGGCACAAGCTGATCAGGCTTCTGCTCTATCTCGTCGCCAATGTACCAGAGAACGCTGCTGACGGGAAATCCCCTCTCCAGCATGAAGGCACATCGGGCCAGGTAGGTGTTGAAGTGACGCATGAAGGGCCACCACGTCTGCTTCCGCAGGAACGGAGTGCCTATGCCGCCGCCGAACGAGGTGCCCGGGAAGTAGCGGTCGGCATCGGGATTGTGGGTGTAAGTATGGAAGACGGTATGGGTGACGCCCTCCACCATGTTCTGATTGGCCACCTCGCGCAAGTCCCTGAGCCGCTCGTCCCAAGTCAGGTTAAACGAGGTGAAGGACTCAGCCGAAACGCGTGGCTTGCCATAGAGGTGTGCCGCCGAGGCCGTGGGGCGGATGGGTTTGTAGTTGTGGTTTGCGAGCCAGCCTCCGATGGGTTGCCAGTACTCGCACATCGGCACGTCGGCGTATTTATAGTACTCCATCGGGTCGGCGGGGAAGATGTCGCCCGCTGCCGTCTCGTAGCTGACGGTCATGCCTTTCTCGTGGGCGAGGTGGGACATGTAGCCGTAGAAGTTGTCGGTGAAGAGTTCGTTGATTGTGCGACGCCAGTCGGAGAGGAACTTGCCGGTCTGCTCGCGGCTGTCGATGACCCATCCGAAGACAGCGGGCAGCCATTGGAGCAGGTCGTAGTGGCGCCGCCCCTCGAACTCCTGCCTCATGTGTCGCGTCCAGGTCTGCGAGGAACACTCCCAGCTGTCCATCAGCATGTTGTTCACGAGCCCCTTCAGCGGGCCGTCCGTGAGCCGTCCGATGTAGCTGCGGAACTGATAGCCGACGTAGGCCGTGTCGAGCTTATTGACCTCCCAGCCCGTTGCCTCGGCAGGCGCAGGTCCGTTGCGACGCCCCGTGTTGACGTGACCGATGCGGAGGACAATCCACTGCCCTGCAGGAGCCGTCCAGCGAAGCCGTCCGTCGGGCGTCAGCCGCTCCGTGAGGTTGACGATGTCTGCGCTCTTGACGAACCCGCTACCGTCTTCGTTCATGCCCTTCGGAAGCGGCAACAGCTGGCGCGATGTCCAAGCGGCTTCCATTTCCCAGTTATGGCCGCGGGTGGCTGTCGAGAAGCGCAGACGCGAGATACGCATGGAGTGCTGGTTTGTGATTTCGAGGAGATACTCGCCCTGCTCCTTGAGGTCGGGCAGAGCAAAGGTCATGGTCTTGTCGATGTCCTGCCAGTTGGCTTGCGGGAAATCGGTGTCGAGCAGGACGGCCTGGCTGGGAGTCATGATGCGCAGGTGGATGTCGGGCTGCACGCAGAACTCGTGATTGAATTGGTCAATGGGATTGAACTCCACGGAGCGCGCCTTGGCTCCGTCCTTCATCTTGATGCGGATGCGATGGGGCTTCTGTATGTCTGTCGGCTGCAGGGTAAAGGCAGCGTTCGGCTCACCGCGGAGCAGCTTCTGCCACTCCTCCTGATGCTCCTCGGCCTCGACCTGCTCCACCTGGCAGTACGCGCCGGCATCGCCCTTCGGAGCGGGAAAGGCCAGCACGGCGATGTCCTGCCAGTCGCGCCACTCTTCTTTCTGAGGGACAGGCAGTTCGACATCCACCTCCTTGCCTCCCACGACGTCCGTCCGCGAGTAACTCAGGTGGCGCATGGCCTGCTCGGGTTCAATCCACGGCCCGCCGCTCATGGCCCACCCCGGGCATGTCTGCAGGCTGAAGCGGAGCCCGAGACGATGCGCCTCCTCGGCCGTGTGGCGAACCAGCGACTCCCATTTCGGACTCAGGCACTCGACGTGTTCCTCCGTGCCTGGCCAGTCGGCGGGGTCGCCCACCTGTCCGTGGAAGAACTGCACGCCCTGGATGCCCGATGCGGCGATGGCTTCAAGGTCGCGGCTGATGCCTTCGCGACGGATGCTGCCGTTGAGGAAGTGGAACCACGTTTCGGGATAGAAGATGCGGCCAGGGCGGAGGAAAGCCGTCTGGTCGTCCTTCGAGAAGGGACTGCGCAGCCTTGCCGTATCAGGCACCGCCGCGTAGTCAGTCTGCGCCTCGATGCTTGCTGTTCCCAGGCTCAGGGCAAGCAGGACAAGTATTTTTAATATTGGATATTGAATATTGAACAATGTAAATTGACCGTTCTCGGATGCTCTTGCGCCGAGGCGCGATTGCAGTCGCGGGAGGTTCGTTGTCTGTTGTCTGTTGACCATTTATATATAATTAGTGTGTTTTCGTCTTAGCAAGCCTCTTCTGTATTGCCTTATAGTTCAGCTTCAGCCATTTGTCCACGTAGCCGTCCTTCAGGTCCTTCGTGTGCCATTCGTACCCGGAGCCTGTCTTTATCTTCATGCTGATACCGACGACAGAGGAAGCGAGCAGGTCGCCCACCTGCCCGGCGTCCAGAGGATAGAGAGATTGATAGATAGGCACCTTCTTGATGAGCCCGAGGCGACTGTACTGCAAGTCGCTACTGCAGGGATACAGATGAAGTTCCTTGCCGCCCGAAAGCGTGATGGCGAGCTTGTCGTCCTGCGTCAGTTCGTGACCGCCATAGAGGAGGATGAAATACGGATTCTTGAAGCCTTGATAGTAGTTCAGGCTGATACTTATCGGCTTAATGGAGCCTTTGGGTGTAAGGACGGGCGTCAGGTCTGTCTCTATGATGCGATAACCGTACTCATCGACTTTATCGACCCATACCTTAGTCTTATACACCACCTTAAGTTGCGCCTGAGCAGTCAAGCCCAGCACCATCATGAACAATGCAGCAACGCAGATTCTCGCCTTCATAGTCGTTCTTCTTCTGAATACTGGTTGCAAAGTTACGAAAAAGAAAGCGAATCGCCAAACGAACTAAGTTTTTTCGTCTTACATTATTTATAAAAGGCAAAAGCCTTGCATGACTTTGTAGCGCAATTGAGAAATATTGGTGTCTGGTAATAGTTAATTCCTTTCCCTTCTACGAACTTATTCATCGGTGTTTCGGACGAAAAAGCAGCATACAGGGCTTGCTAAAGTCTCGAAGAGACGACAGACCACAGACGGGGGTGCAAACCCCCGGTAATGGCGCGATGGAAAAGGAAGTCCTAAAGGGACGACAGAACCCTAAAACGAGTTGGAATAAAACGAATTACATATTCTGTCGCCCTTCCAGGGCTTTGATATAGTGAACGACATAGCCCCGGGGGTTAGCACCCCCGTCTATGGTCTGTCGCACCTCCGGTGCTTATTTACCGGACAGTATTAATTGAGAAAAGGGAATCATCACGTTGCTGGGAGGCCGACAACACGTTGCTGGGAGGCCGACAACACGTTGTCTGCTAAAACGCTGTCCAAAAGAAAGAAAAACGCTACAGCAAGGAAAGGCTGACGCCACAGCAAGGAGAAGCCAACGCTACAGCAAGGAGAAGCCAACGCTACAGCAAGGAAAGGCCAACGCCACAGCAAGGAAAGAAAAACGCTACACGTAAGACCCCCTAATCTCTCGCGCAGCGTTATATTATATTATGCATCGGAATGTCGTGGGGCTCGCTTGGGACTTCGTCCAGAAGCTGGAAGGGAAAGCAGATGCCTGTCAGCTTTGCGGCTTTCAGCCGGGGCAGCAGGCGGTCGTAGTAGCCCTTGCCGCGGCCCAGCCGATGCCCTGCCCTGTCGAACGCCATGCCGGGGATGATGGCAAGCTCTATCTCGTCGTAGTTCTCGGGAGCGAACAAAGGTCCCGTCGGCTCCATGATGCCGAAGGCACCCTCTCTCAGAGACGACTCCCCTTCGTAGAGACGCAGTTCCAGCTCGTTGCCGACACAGACGGGCAACAAAACACGTTTGCCGCCCTCATAAGAAGCGTGGAGAAGGGGCCTCACATCCACCTCGTCGGGCAACGGGTAATAAAGCAACAGAGTGCCCGCCTCCTGCCAACTGGCTGAGGCAAGCACTCTGTTCGTTATCTCTTCCGACATCGCCGCCAACTCCGCGGCGGAATGCCGAGCTTTCTGCGCCCTGATGAAGCGGCGCAGTGACTGCTTAGACCCTTCCATATGTCCCCTTAGAGGAGAGGATTCCAGCTCCTCCCTTAAGGAAGAGTTAGAGAGGGACTTCATTTCTTGGCCTTCTTGGCGGCCTTCTCCTTTGCTTTATCGTACTTCTCCCAAAGTTTTTTCTTGGCGCAAAGGTCCTTTTGAGCCTGCGTGCTGGCAATGGCGGCGGCTTCGGCTGCAGCCTCGTCAGCAGGATTTGCCCAAGCGAACTGGAAGCCCTTCTGAGTGTTCCAGTAGCCGCGCGTAAAGTCGGGGAAGGCTACGGAGCAGCAGTTGTTGTCCATAGACAACGCGCCGAGTTCGGCGAGGCAACACCACTCAGCGAGGTCGTAAACGTCCATGTCGAGGGGAAGTCCGTTCTGGAGGCAGTAAACGAGACGTGCGTCCATGAAGAAGTCCATACCTCCGTGGCCGCCTACCTTCTGGGCCATTTCGCCATACTTCTTGATGATTGGGTGCTGGTATTTAGCCACGAGTGCGTCTTGCTCAGCCTTCGGCAGGAAACCGTGCGCGCTGAGGTCGTCCACCTTAGGTGCCACGCCGCTGGCCGTAAGCTGACTCTTGTCGAGGGCATAGTGCTGCTCGGGGTACTTCGTGGCATAGCCCTTCGTGCCTGTCAGCTTGTAGAGGCGGTTGTATGGCTGCGGGTTCATGACGTTGTGCTGTATCTCGACAACCTTGCCCTCCTCGGTGCGCATGAGGGTTGTCGTCTGGTCGCCGTTGCGGTAGCTGTTGCAGGGCTTGCCGGTTTTCTTCTCGACATATTCCTTGCCGTGAGCACTCTTGGTGTCCATAGCGACGAGGGTCTTGAAGCGGTCACCGCGATGGATGTTCATAGCGAGAGCGACGGGGCCGAGTCCGTGCGTGGCATAGACGTCGCCACGGTTCTCCATGTTGTACTTCATGCGCCAGCCGAGCTTGTCGGGGTCGCTGCCGTCGGGGTTCTTCCAGTAGTAGTCCCAGAAGTCGTCGAGATTGTGGATGTAGGCTCCCTCGCCGCGAAGCACTTCGCCAAACACGCCCTGCTGCGCCATGTTGAGCGTGTTGAGCTCGTACCAGTCGTAGCAGCAGTTCTCGAGAATCATACAGTGGAGGCGCGTCTTCTCGCTGAGTTCGATGAGCTCCCAGCATTGCTCAAGATTCATGGCACTGGGCACCTCGATGGCCGTGTGCTTGCCGTTCTGCAGGGCACACTTGGCAACGGGGAAGTGATGGTCCCAGTCGGTAGCCACATACACGAGGTCGATGTCGGGGCGCTTGCAAAGCTCCTCGTAGCCTTTCTCACCGCTGTAGATGTCTGCTGGCGGGAGACCTGCCTCGCGAAGGTACTTCTGGCAAGCTTCAGCACGTGCCTCCACATAGTCGCAGAGGGCAACAATCTGCGTGCCAGGGATATGAGTGAAACGCGCCACGGCGCCGGGGCCGCGCATGCCTAAGCCGACGAAGCCGACGCGAACGGTAGCCATCTTCGGAGCTGTCAGGCCGAGCACGTGCTGCTGACCTGCAGGACGAGTAGGTGTATCGACTACGAGCGTTCCTTTGTCCCAATGGTATTTTGTGCTGGGACTGAGACTTTGTGCCATTGTGCTGGCACTGATAAATGCTGCCGAAACAAGGGCAAGCAAGAGATGTTTGATGTTCATGATATAACTTAGTTTTAGTAAATTTGCTGCGCAAAGATAGTAAAAGTTTACTAAACACGTGCGCTTTTCACACAAAAGAAGTGAAAAAAGACAACTTTTTCCCTTTTAATGCCCTCTTTTTATATTTAATAATGTACCTTTGTAGTTCAAAAGGCACGAAATGGAAAAGAAAAAGCTGCTCGGCATGACTCTTGAAGAGATGAAAGGCGTCGCTACGGAGGTAGGGCTGCCAGCCTTTGCAGCGAAGCAAATCATGCAATGGATTTACGGCAGGCACGTCAGGGACATCGACGAGATGACTAATCTGTCGCTCAAGGGAAGGTCGGCCCTGGCAGAGCGCTACGAGATAGGTTGCGTGCCGCCAAGCGACGTCCAAAAGAGCGTCGACGGAACCGCCAAGTACCTCTTCCCGACAGAGCGCGGGCAGCAAGTGGAGTGCGTCTTCATCCCGGACAGCGACCGAGCCACGCTCTGCGTCAGCAGTCAGGCGGGATGCCGCATGGGATGCCGCTTCTGCATGACAGGCAGGCAAGGCTTCGACGGCAATCTCTCGGTCACGGATATCCTGAACCAAGTCTATTCCGTGCCGGGCAGCGAGCAGCTCACCAATATTGTCTTCATGGGACAAGGCGAACCGATGGACAACCTCGACGCCGTGCTGAAGGCAACCGAACTGCTCACCTCTGCGGACGGCTGGGCATGGAGCCCCAAGCGCATCACGGTATCGACGGTCGGCACACGGAAAGGCGTGGAGCGCTTCCTCAGAGAGAGCGACTGCCACCTCGCCATCAGTCTGCACAACCCTTTCCCCGAAGAGCGGCTCGCCATGATGCCCGCAGAGAAGGCTTACAGCATCCGCGACCTGCTGGCTCTGCTCAGAGGGCAGGACTGGAGCCATCAGCGCAGGCTCAGCTTCGAGTACATCGTCTTTTGCGACCTCAACGACTCGGAGAGGCATGCCCGAGAGCTGGTGCGTCTGCTTGCACCCATCGAGTGCCGCGTCAACTTGATTCGCTTCCACCAAATACCCGACACGCCCTACCGGGGCGCTCCGGAGGAGAAGATGGTCTGGCTGCGCGACTACCTGACCCGTCACGGCGTGACAACCACCATACGTGCCAGCCGCGGACAGGACATCTTTGCGGCCTGCGGGCTGCTGCACAGCAAAGTGAAGAGTAATGAATGAAAAGAGAAGAATAACAATTACCAACACAACGACCTACATTATGAAACGCAAACCGGCATTATTCTTAATACTGATTAGTATGCTTCTCTTGGCGAGTTGCCAGAAGGAGCAATTCTTTCCGCAAGCCAGCGGACGGCCCTACGAAGTGCTTGTCGTGCTCGACAACAAGACATGGAACGCGCCGGCCGGCCGCGCGCTGTTCGACATCCTCGACACCGACGTGCCCTGTCTGCCGCAGAGCGAGCGCTCCTTCCACATCACACAGATTGAGCCGAAAGACTTGAGCGCGAACTTCAGCATCTTTCGCAACATCATCCAGGTCAACATTGACAAGACGCAATTCTCACGTACCGGCATGCGGTTCACGCGCAACAAGTATGCGATGGATCAGATTGTGCTCTCCATCAACAGCCCAAGCCTGGAGGAATTCCAGCAGTTCTGCGTCGAGCACAAGCAGGAGGTCATCGATTTCCTGACCCGAAGCGAGATGAACCGCCTCATCAAGGAGCTGGAGCAGAAATACTCGAAAGTGACGTACGATCTGGCTTGGCAAATCTTTACTTGCCGTTTCCACGCCCCGAAGGAGCTGACGAGCTACAAGAAGGGTGAGCAGTTCTTCTGGACCAGCAACAATACGGCCAGCGGACTTGAGAACATCGTGATGTACAGCTATCCGTACGAAGGCCCAGAGACGTTCAATAAGGAATACATGGTGGCGAAGAGGGACTCGGTGATGAAACTGAATCTGCCCGGCGAGAAGCCTGGTATGTACATGAAGACCGACTCGCTCTGCACCATCATCAAACCCATCAACGTCCACAACAGCTTTGCAATGGAGATGCGCGGCCTCTGGTATATGGAGAAAGACGCTATGGGAGGGCCGTTCGTCAGCCACTCTCGCGTGGACATTGAGACGAATCGCGTCGTCGTGGTCGAAGGCTTCGTCTATGCTCCGGAGAAGATGAAGCGCGGCCTCATCCGCCGTCTCGAAGGCTCGCTCTACACCCTGCAGCTCCCGCAGGAACAGTACTCGCTCATCGACACCGGATTAGAGGAAACCCCAAAAGAAGAGAATAAGAAATAGATATATGGAAAAACACAAGATAGCAATTAGTCAGACTGGCGCCGACTCTGCCGCAGGCGACCTCATCCGCCAAGTCTGCAACGACCCCGCGATGCTCGAGCTGTGCACGCCTGTCAAATTGGAGAAAGAGGCTGCCTATCGCGAGCTCGAGCGAGGCAAAGTCGATGCCCTGGTGCTCACCTCGGCTGCAGAGCAGGAAAAGAACGCCATCGAGATTATCGTGACTGACAAGGCAAACATCATGGTGCTCACGAAGGAGCCCACGGCCGAAGACATCGTAAAGTTCCGCGATATACTGGAGCGCGACTTCGGCCTGCAATTGCCACGCATCGCCATCGTACTGGAGACGGCTCTCCAGAACCCTGACCTCGCATCGCAAATCACGGAGGAACACGGCATCAACACCTACGGCCCCTATACCGTAGAGCAGATCATGGCCGACGACACGGCTTCGCACTTCGACGGCATCGTCACGGCCGATAGGTCCTTGGCGCAACGCATCGTAGCAGAAATGGCGGACGTGGCTCCCGTACTTTACTTTGCAGGAAGAGACCGGATTGTTACCGCGGTCTATGAGCCTGCCAAGGAGGAGGTGACGGAAGAGGGCGTGGCCGACGTCTCTTGGCTGACGCACCCCTTCTTCGTTGCCACGGACGTCATCCGCAACCGTGTCTTCTACGACGAGGCCCGACAAGCCCCCTTGCCGAAGCTCTTCCACGACAAGCGCGAGGAACGCAAGAGGAGCGAGGCTCCGCAAGCAAACCCTAACAACGACAACACAGAGCAGGCATCATGAGCACCAGTTCAGACATGCAATCCCTGATGAACCGCTACGGCATCGTGGGGCGAAACGAAGCCCTGCGCGAAGCCCTCGCCACCGCCGTCCTTGTCGCTCCGACCGACCTCTCCGTGCTTATCCAGGGCGAGAGCGGCGTGGGAAAGGAGGTCATCCCACGCATCATCCACGACCACAGCAAACGTCGCGGCAAGACCTACATCGCCATCAACTGCGGCTCCATTCCCGAAGGCACCATCGACAGCGAGCTCTTCGGACACGAGAAGGGTGCCTTCACCAGTGCCATCGGCGAGCATGAGGGCTACTTCGGCGCCGCCGACGGAGGGACGCTCTTCCTCGACGAGGTGGGCGAACTGCCCATGAGCACGCAGGCCCGGCTGCTGAGAGTGCTGGAGACGGGAGAGTATCTGAGGGTGGGCAGCAGCACACCGAGGAGGACAGACGTCCGCATCGTGGCCGCCACCAATGTCGATATCCCCAACGCCATCAAGCAGGGACGCTTCCGCGAGGATCTCTATTACCGCCTCTGCACCATCAATATCAAGATACCGCCCCTGCGCAAGCGCGATGGCGACGCCGTGCTCCTCTTCAAGAAGTTCGCACTCGACACCGCCAGCCGCTACAACATCCCCGAGCCCATCCGGCTCACGCCCGAGGCGGAAGCCGTAGTCAGCTCCTACAAATGGCCTGGCAACATACGACAGCTGCGCAACATCACGGAGCAGCTCAGCATACTTTCCGAGAGCCGGAGCATCACGCCGGAAGTGCTCGCCAAACACGGCATAACGCCCAACTCAGACGACGACACCGGCATCGCCACCATCGGAGGCGGCAGCGGCTCGGCCTCGCAGCACGACTACGAACAGGAGATAAAGATACTGGCCCACGCTGTCTTCGAGCTCCGCTCGGAGGTGCAGGAGCTCAAGGAAAAGCTGCACGGAGGCAGTCACTGGCACGAGGCGACGGCAACCACCACATTGCCCATGCCGATCCCACAGCAAGGAAACGCCAACGCCACAGCAAGCAACTTCCATTCCTTCACGAAGGAAAAGCCCACGCCTGCTGTAGCGTTGGACATCCCCACCGCAGAGGAGATAATCGACGACGACACACTCAACATCGGCGATATGGAGAAACGCAACATCCTGCTTGCTCTGCAGCGCAACCACTACAAGCGAAAACTGGCCGCCGAAGAGCTCGGCATCAGCGAGCGAACGCTTTACAGAAAGATTAAAGCCTATGGAATCGACGAATAGAAGGCGAACCCTCCTCACGCTCCTGCTCGCGATGCTCGTCTCGGCTTGTACCATCAGCTATCGCTTCAACGGAGCCAGCATCGACTACGAGACCACCAAGACCATCCAGATAGACAACTTCCCCATCCGCAGCGCCTATGTCTGGGCACCGATGCAAAGCATCTTCCAGAACAGGATAACGGAAATCTACGCCAACCAGACGAAACTGAGACAGGTGAAGAAGAACGGCGACCTGCAGCTCGCAGGCGAGATAGTCGCCTTCGACCAGTTCAACAAAGGCATCTCCAGCGACGGATACAGCAGCCAGGTACAGCTCCGAATGACCGTCAACGTGCGTTTCGTCAACAACAAGAAGCACACCGACGACTTCGAGCGACAGTTCACGGCAACCTCCGAATACGATGCCTCGCAGCAGCTCACCGCCGTGCAGGAAGAACTCGTAACGCAGATGGTGAAGGACATCGCCGACCAAATCTTCAACGCCACCGTCGCCAACTGGTAAACCCAAACGCACTACTTATGCCACGACACATCATTGACTATATCCGACGACCCGACACCATCGACGACGACGCCATTGCCCAGCTGCAGGCCCTCACCCGCGAGCATCCCTACTTCCACGTAGCACGCATCCTCCTCCTGCAAGCCCTCTACAGAAGGCACGACCCGGCGTACGACGAGACATTGCGACGCACCGCCATCCTCGTGCCGAGCCGGGAAGCCATCTTCCACCTCACGGAAGAGCCGCACTACACACAGGCCGAGGAGCACAAGCGCTATGACGACACAGCAGATGCCTCCGAGTCCCGGACCGTCAGCCTTATCGACAACTTCCTCGAGACGCAGACAGCCGCCACCCCAGCCAGCCATCCCATCGATGCAGCACAAGACTACATCGGCTACCTCCTCCAGCAGGAAACCCTGAAAGGCGGAAAGAGGCCGGAAGCATTGCCCATGAACGGCGGAGGTGTCGTCGAAGACTTCCTCGAAAATGAGCACGGGAAAATCGTCCTCAGCGAAACACAAGAAAACGAACAAGAAAAGAATCAATCCGACGAAAGCGAAACAACGCAAAATGACACAAATAACGAGATTTTGACTGAAATAATGGCCGGAATTTATATAAAACAAGGCAAATATGAGAACGCAGTGAAAATTATCCGGCAACTTTCCTTGAAATATCCAAAAAAAAATCGTTACTTTGCAGACCAAATTCGATTCCTCGAGAAACTAATAATAAATAATAAACACAAATAACATGTACACATCTATCGTTATCCTGATTGTATTGGCCTCCATTCTCATGTGCCTCATCGTACTCATTCAGGAATCAAAAGGCGGCGGTTTAGCTGCAGATTACTCCAACAACAACCAGATCCTTGGCGCTCCCAAGACAACCAACTTCATCGAAAAGGCAACATGGTGCCTCGCCGGTGCAATGATCTTCCTCAGCGTCATCAGTGTGGCATTCCTGCCCGGCGCAAGCCACAACGAGTCCGTAATGCAGCAGCAAGCCATCGAGCAGGCAGCTACCAACCCCGGCAACGTGCCGGCCATGGAACAGCCTGCAGCTACAGATGCTCCTGCCGAGACTCCCGCAGAGTAAACCGACCTAACCAATCAACTCACTCCCCGCAAGGGGAAAAGGCCCCCTCCCAGTCTCCCCAAAGTGGGAGAAACTTGGAAGGGGCTTTTTATTGCTTATAGCTCAACCTATGCTTATAGCTGACAGCGGCTCGACAAAGACAGACTGGCTCTGCCTCATGCCCGACGGAACGCAAACCGAACTGCACACCGACGGCATCAATCCCGCGCGCGACGCGCGCGATATTATATATAATGTATTATACCATGACCTGCTGACCCAGCTTCCACAAGCTCGGGGGCTGCAATCCGTCTATTTCTATGGGGCAGGATGCATCGAGCCGTTCAGCCAGACCATGAGAGAGGTCCTCGCCGAACTCTTCACGGATTGCCACATCGAGGTGGAAAGCGACCTGCTCGGCGCAGCAAGAGCCCTTTGCGGCGACGAGTCCGGCATCGCCTGCATACTGGGCACAGGCTCCAACAGCTGCCTTTACGACGGCAAGGACATCGTGATGCACACGCCTCCGCTTGGCTATATCCTGGGCGACGAAGGCAGTGGCTCCTATCTCGGCAAGACGTTGCTGAACGGTCTCTTCAAGGGACTGCTGCCCGAGCCACTCAAAGAAGCGTTCTGCGCCAAGTACGGCATGACGCTGTCCGACGTCATCGGCCGCATCTATCGTCAGCCTGCAGCCAACGCCTTCATGGCTTCGCTCGTCCCATTCATCGTCGACTGGCGCCATCATCCTGCCATCCACGACCTCCTCGTCAACGCATTCTGCCTCTTCCTCGACCGCAACATCGCAGTTTACGGACACAAGGAGCTGCCCATTCACTGCGTTGGAGGCATCGCTTTCCAGTTCGAGAAAGAGCTCAGGGAAGCTGCAAACAAAAAGGACATGCAAATAGGGCAAATCATGCGACGACCCATCGAATCAATCGCTGAATATCATAGCAAAAGGTTATGAATCGTGTACAATATTGCGCATTTTCTCGAAACATGTTATAGAACATAGCGTGAAAAGTTGCAACGTGCATAAAAATTCCCTATCTTTGCACTCGTTATCCTGAAAACAATCTTTTTACCTTAAACAAAGCTAATACCAATGGAGGAGAGAAGCTGTGAAGCCACTCTCCTTTTTTCTTATTGTTACAGTGAATAAAATGAGGTAAAAGACAATGAATGATAAACTGACATTAGAGGTTTGCTGTGCTGACTTGCAGAGTGTTCGAGCAGCAATGGAGGGAGGCGCCCACCGGGTGGAGCTTTGCGAGGCTCTTGAAGTGGACGGCCTGACGCCGTCGGCGGAGATGATGGCCGAAGCGATAGGCTTGGGCATCCCCGTCCAAGTGCTCATCCGGCCCCGCCAAGGCAACTTCGTTTACGACGAGGCAGAGGTACAATCGATGCTGGAGGGCATCCGCCAGGCCAAGCGTCTGGGCGCCAACGGCGTGGTGATAGGTGCCCTGAAGCCTGATGGCAGCATCGACGAAGAGACGGTTCGCCGTCTTGCAGCTGAGGCGAAGGGCTTGAGCATCACATTCCATCGCGCCTTCGACGTCTGCGCCCGCCCCATGGAAGCCCTGGAGCAAATCATCGCCTTGGGATGTCATCGCCTGCTCACTTCCGGCCAAGCACCGACGGCCGAGCAAGGCATCCCTTTGATAAAGCGACTCGTCGGACAGGCGGCGGGAAGGCTCAGCATCATGCCCGGCTCAGGTGTCAATCCCGGGAATGCCCGCTTAATTCTGTCCGAGACCGGTGCTCGCGAGATACATGGCTCGCTTCGGCAGGGCACCCACACCAGCTCGGAACTGGTTCGCGCTACCGTAAACAATTGTCAAGACTTATAATCCGTCACATAAAAGCAAACATCAATCACGCTATGGAATCCCTAAAAGAACTTTTCCGCGTAGGCATAGGTCCGTCGAGCAGTCATACGATGGGACCGCAAGCCGCTGCTATCCAATACCTTGACCGCCACCCGGAAGCCAAGGCCTTCGACGTCACGCTCTACGGCTCCCTTGCAGCCACAGGCAAAGGGCACATGACGGACGTCGCCATCCTCCGCGTCCTCGAGTCCCAGGGCAGCGTAGACATCCACTGGGAACCCACCATATTCCTGCCCTTCCACCCCAACGGGATGAAGTTCGCCGTGCGTCAGCCCGACGGCACTCTCCTCGACGAATGGACCGTCTATAGCATCGGCGGCGGAGCGCTCTCGGAAGGAGAGGAGCAGGAAGAAACGAACGCCGACAGACCGTCGCTCTATCCCCTGAACACCATGAAGGAAATCATGGCTTGGTGCCAAAAGACGGGACACGCCTTCTGGGAGTATGTGGAGCAATGCGAAGGACAAGAAATCTGGGACTACCTGCGGGAGATATGGCGCGTCATGCAGGAAGCCGTCGAGCGCGGCATCAATCACGAAGGCATCCTCCCCGGGCCGCTCGGACTGCAGCGAAAGGCACCCGTCTACTACACCAAGGCAAAGGGCTACAAGGCGAACCTGCAGAGCTCCGGACTGGTCTATGCATACGCCCTTGCCGTCAGCGAGGAGAATGCCTCCGGCGGACTCATCGTCACCGCTCCCACCTGCGGTTCGTGCGGCGTGCTCCCCGCCGTCCTCTACCATTTGGGACACAACCACGCCTTTTCCGAAGAGCGTATCCTCCATGCCCTCGCCACCGCGGGACTCATCGGGAACCTCGTCAAGCAGAACGCCAGCATATCGGGTGCCGACGTCGGCTGCCAGGGGGAAGTGGGCGTGGCAAGCGCGATGGCCTCGGCTGCTGCCTGTCAGCTCTTTGGCGGCAGCGTGTCGCAGATAGAATACGCTGCGGAGATGGGACTTGAGCACCACCTTGGCATGACGTGCGACCCCGTCTGCGGCCTCGTCCAGATACCTTGCATCGAGCGCAACGCCTTTGCAGCCGCCCGCGCACTGGACGCCAACTTCTACGCCTCGCTCTCCGACGGCCAGCACCGCGTCAGCTTCGACCGCGTCGTGCGCGTCATGAAGCAGACGGGCAAGGACCTGCCATCGCTCTACAAGGAGACGTCAGAAGGCGGCTTGGCCAAGCTCGGCGACGACTGACCTCCACAGCATCTCCCCCAGAAACCGAAGCAAGAGATTACCCTCCTCGAGCAGTCGGAACGCTCGCCCCGACACGAAGCACAGCCCGACTTGACATAACGCGTTGCTTGCAAGTACATGTACATTCAATTGCAAGTACATGAACTTTCAATTGCAAGTACATGATAAATCAAACTCTCCCACGTGAGACGTTGAGCGACGGCACACGAAGGCAGGGGCGCTGCTTCAATCTGGAGAGTACCAACAATAAGCAATCGTCACAAAAACACATAGGAGAGAAACAGCTCGTCATTCCCAGTAGCAAATCTCCCTTTCATAAAACAAGAAAAAAGCGGCAGGCTCACATCATAATAGGCCTGCCGCTTTTAATATCAAATTAACGTTGCAAGAATTTCTTCCCACCTATGATATAGAAGCCGGCAGGCAGGTCCCCAGCATGGTCCGCATCGGTCACCCGCTGCCCGCTGATGTTGAAGACATCGCCCGGCGACCGCTTCAATTCGGCAGAAGGAGAGGCAATGCCCGTACTCTTCTCCACAATCTTGTAATAGGGCGACCTAGCCAAATTGACATAGCCAGAGGATGAAGGCTCGTACACTCTGATTTGCGAGAAATAGGTTGCCCCTATCTCCAACTCGGTGTCGGGGAAGGAAACTTCCACACGGGCAGTCTCGCCCGCAGGTATCACGGTGTCGCTCAGGACAGCTTCCTGCATATTGTAGTACCCCGTCTCTGTATTATACCTGTACAGCAGAGTACGGAACACGCCATCATAGGTCTCGGCGGCTTCGTTCTTCACGTCGAACTGCAAGCACCACATGTCGTCGCTAAGTTCGCCGTTTTCCTCGTCAGCACCCTTCACGGTTACCGTCTCCACAGTCAGGTTAGGTTCCGAAGGCATAGCAACGTCGAAGTTGCCGTTCCAGAAGGTGGTTGCCGTATTGTAGCGTGAGGTGCGAATCTGAATCGTCTTGTCGCCAGGCGTGGAGGGCGTGTAGCGGATGAAAAAGTCGCCTGTCTCGCCGGGAGCGAACGGCACGCCGATGGCAGACTCCAGCTTGCCGTCGATGGCAATGTAGAGTGCATTGATATAATAGGTACCCGTGTTTGTAGCGTTGAACCGCAACGTGGCTTCCCTCCCCACCTTAGGTACGCCAACCACTTCCATCGAGTTGATGGTAAAGGACTTCGTGAAAGGATTTGTCACAGCGACAGCCGTCATTGTATTCCCGTCAACAGTCAGCTCCACATAGTGTCGGTAGCTTCCAAAATCCTCGTTCCATGTCTCCTGCCCAGTCATTCGGCTCACCATCTTCAGTATGTAGTTACCGCTTTCCATGCCGCTGCCGAACTCTATACTGCGCCCCCATTTGCCACCGTACATAGGGCGCAGAGTATAGTCTAATACATTCCCCACCTTCAGGAGCGTGCCCTCAGGGGAAAAGACGGCCACGGAGTGTTCGAAGGGAAGCGTAGCACCATAGTAGTTGTTCACCTGCGAAGTGACGAAGACAGAGAAGTCATCATCCACCGACCCACGCGAGTAGCTTTCCGCATCTGTCTCAATGCTCGACACACTGAGAGCCATGTCATCGTAGGTGATATCATCAGATTCTGGACGCAGTCCGATGCCAGCAATCTGTCCGATGGAATAACCCTCGCCGTAGATGGTCTCATCCTCTGTGTCGCCCGGGCAAGCTACATCCATCAGATAGAAGCCGTCATAGTTGCCATACCAGCCCCAATTAATGTGGTAAAAGCCACGGGGGTCGTAACCATCCACCACGAATCCGTGACCCACGACGTAGTCAACTCCAGACATGAAGATGGGTCGCCCAGCGGCCATCTCATTGTAGAGTGCCTCATCCCACTGCTCGCGAGTCTCCATAATGCTCTCCAAGTCGAAGCCGTGGATGTCAAAATGGAAGTTGTCGATGAAGTTGGGTGTGCCACCACTCGCCCCAGAACCGTCCAGATCATAGTCCGCCTCGAAAGCCTGGCCACAGTAGAGCATCAGCTTGGCAACCGCGTAGGCAGCATCACTGCTGTCGTTTTTCTCATACTCGTCCTGCATGATGTCGTAGTCGAAGGTAGTGGCGGGCAAGGCCTCCATCCTTATTCCCTTGGTGTCCGTAGTATAGGCCTCCATTGCCGAGGCACCGGCCTTGCTCTTCCAATAGTACAATATCTGAGCCATCGCTGTCGGCATACATCCCGTAGGAGCATGAACACCATCAATCTTCGGGGTCAGCAGATTGTACGGAGCCCCCTGACTCCATTTGCTCGTCACCATGGGAGCCACAGCCTGCCTCCCCTCCTTTGTGTGACTGGCCTGAGCCTTGCCCTGACGCAGCAACACAATCTGCTCCTCGCAGCCCTTCAGCCACCACCTCATGTTTTCTGGCATATTTGCCGTATCGAAAGTCCCTTCGTCAGAATAACCCAGCACTTGGCTGACACGGTCATCGCCCGCCATGATGATGAAGCCGCCATGCTGACAGTTATCTGAGGAAAAAGCATACCATGCGGGATTTTTACCCTCTCCGTGGGCCACAAGTCGTAAGTTCTGAGCCTGATGAGGCATAAAAGCCTGTGCCTTTTGCAAAGCAATCTTTGGAGTCACTTTGCCAGCCTGTGCAATTAATGTCATCAGGAAAGCAGTTGAATAAACTAATATTTTTTTCATAATAAATATTTGATCTATATTTGTTATTTGATTCTTGCAGCATCAAGCAAACATGGCAGGTTCTTGTCTTTTGCAGGAACATGACGCTTTGCACCACTTGAGCCACTTGTCCACCAGTTGTATTCGCTCATGCCGTCACTATCCTTGAATGAGCGGAAGTCACCGGCATCGATGAGATAGGGCTTGGGGTCGTCGCTCTTCTCTACGAAAACGAATGCATAGTAAAGGTCTTTTATTCCCTCATCCGTTTTCGTACCCGAAATGACAAGTGCAGTCTTGTATGTTATGTCGTATTCCTCTCGATGGGTTACGCCTATCACATTGAAAAAGACACTGAAATTATCGCCCTCGCCCGAGATGAAACATCCCGTACCCGAAGATTCGGAATACGCTTGCTTCTCTTGATAGTCGAGCGTATTGTTTATCATATCCTGATTATAGAACTTAAGATATAAGTCAGCAAAGCCATCTCCAACATTGAAGCCATTGGTAGAGTCGAAAACCAGAACGTTAGGCGACATAAGGAACTCACCCTCAATGTTAGGCGGATTTGAACCATCATAGATGGGAATGTAGTCATCCAGCTGGTCGCGCAAATCATCGGGGATAACCTGAGTAAGACGTTCCTCTTCCCTGCTCTTGGACTTGCCGGTTACGGGAATTTCCACAGTACCGTTCGAACCATTCGAGGTAATAGTCATGACGTCGGAATAGGGTTTGTCTTTTTCTTCGGCTTCAGGTGTGAAGGTGATGGTGAATGGCCGTGACTCGCCAACCTGAAGCGTGAAGTTCTGCCCGCTTTCAGGAACATCGAAGATGCCGTGCAGACTTTGTATCTCGAATGTGAGGTCGGCAATGCCAGTGTTGCTGATTGTGAATGTTTCAGTTGCAGTCGTACCTGCCTCTACACTTCCGAAGTCTATTGGATTAGGTTCAACGGTGAGAATGCCAGCATCACCATTATCGAACGTCAGGCTCTCCCCATCCCATGTGGCATACATGTGATAAGCTCGCCCTGTCTCGATATCAACATCAGAAGACTTCTTGTTGGCAGACTTCATTGCAACGCCGTCAATCGTAGCCTTCAATTCTGCACCATTCATCTTTTCTTGAGTCGGGATGTACCAAGAGACAATCGTTTCAGTGTTTCCTGGTCCAACAATGAGAATATCCTCACTTACGTTTTCACCGTAAATGTTAGCAGCAGCATCTAACGTCATGCCTCCCTCAGGAAGTAAGTAGCCTACAGCCTTTTTGTAATACCAAGGTGTTTCCACGTCAAAGCCCCTGTGAAGGAATTCTATCATTTTATCTGTGTTATTGGTCACATGTAATACCTCGTATGTTCCGATATGTTTAAATTGCAAAGTTGGATTCAAATCACTACCGACATCTGTTCTACTATACAATGGTGCATTGAAAAACAATAGTACGTTCCTTTTTAGTTCAGCTGTACTAAAAGGATACCAATCAGCACCCTCTCCAACCATCGTACCACTAATACCTGATAAGGCATGTATTGAATAGGGCTTATTTAAGTCTAAAGCATCAGGTAATTCAAAAACGATGCAAGCCTTCTTATTATCTTCAGAAATATTCGTCACACCAACCTTGCCGAGTTCGTAGTGTTGGTTTCCTTGCGTGATAAACAACTGTACCTCATCGTCTTCGTTCCATTTTGTAATAAAGTTCTTTGAGTCGACATCTTGTTCAAGTCCCACGCGAGTTGTTCCTTCATTGGGCATAATGACAGAAAGTGCTATTTTACGCCCAGAAATACTTACTTCTTCCAAGGTTTCTGTATTAGTACAGCCCATTAATAGGAACATCAAAGGCATTAATACCCAAAGGGCTATCGATTTTATGTTTGTTATCTTTTTCATAGTTTTATATTCTTTTATACATTAGAAATCTGTTCCAGGAATATCGGGAATTACCGTACGGGGTGTAAAAGAAAACATTTCACTGTAATAGTATTCTTTACCATCAAAGAAATATGCCCAATAATAATAACGAGTACTTGACTTTAGTTGTTCTTCAGGAATCTGGTATTTAAAAGAAACATTATAATATTTATCATTATATTCCACTTGTTCAAAGCCTTCATAACATGCCGCTCCTAACTGGCAAACTTTTATAGCATCTGTTAGACTAGGCGTTTCACTTATATAGAATCCATAACGGACTGGACTATCGTTAGGGATTCTATTTGAAAGTTCAATTGTTATATCGTCTTTCTCCTCTGAATAATTATAATATGTGTTTGAGTAATATGCATTGCCTGATAATACTACGTAATCTTTGTCAGACACTTGATAGTCATGTTTAATATTAAAGAATGGACTCCAAATACAATAATTACCAAAATTAGGATAATTTTTATTATAATATGGTATAAGATCTGCCCAGGTTCTGTTCTTATAGAGTCCCCAAAAGTAAGAATCTACTATACAATTATGCCTAAGTTCGAATGGAAGATCTTCATAAGCTCTTTCTACAGACATACCAGAAAACAATTTATGCAAAAAAGTAACACCTGCGGCAACACCTACATAATTACTCTCATCATATCCGAAATAAACACCAGCACCTTTTTCGGTAAAAATTTTGGCGACAGAAGAACTTATAGAATCTTTCCAATCCGGATTCTCTTCACCTTCCGGATTAGGACCACACATAGAAAGACAACAACCATTAAAAACAATTGCACTTCCTTGATTAGTAAAAAACTTATCAGATTCTTTAATCCATTTTTCTGTTACCACTGCATAGACACAATCTTCTATTTTCCCATCCCTTACTTCTTTGTGTGTTGTATAATAGACTAAATCTGGAGAAACTTCTTTATACGTATAAAAATCTTCACCTTTGTAGTTTTCATGATGCACAGCATTATTAAGCCCTTCGGAAGTGAGCCAAGCATGGGTTCCATCATATTTATCGAAGCCTCCATGCGTTATCAGATATACTATGTCATATTCAAATAACCCATTCTGGAAAAAATCCACAGTTGGAGCTATTAATCCAACATCAGGAACATTAAATCCAAATATATCAAACATTTCTCTAGTATCTGAAAGGCGCTCTTGTTGATAGGGTATCCCTTCTGATTCATCAAATTGAACTTGGGATACAAATGCAATCTTAGGTTCAATCATATTGGGGTGAGAAACATGCTGTTGAGAAGCTCGAAGTCTTTTCTTATTATTTACTATAGCATGATATAACTCCTTTTCCTCATTTTTTGATAGTTTTGGAAAAAAAGAGTATGAAATCTTTCCATAATCCTTGATTCTAACAAACAATTCACAACCTGAGGCATAAGCATCTTCAACATAAGGAAGATTCTTTATTTCATCAATATATTCTGCCATCTCCGCAAGGTTCTCTGACTTGTCATAAAAGACCTTAACTGCGTTTGCCACGTCTGCCACATGTTGGCAAACTTCCATGTAGGGGTCAGTTGGGGGATTGTCGTTCGGGTCTACGACATCGCTACTCTTGGAGCAGGATGACCATGTCGCCATTAGTGCGGCGAAAAGGGACATCCTAAAAATTAATGATAGTTTCTTCATACTGTTTGTAATTTGAATTGTTATTGGTTAATATTAGTATTATCAGGCACAAAGATAAACATTATTTCACAATATCGCCCTTTTTATTTGCATTTTTTACAGAATAGGCGCTCATTTGTCATCATATAGGCCATTATAGGGGCAAAAAGGACAAGGAAACATTACTTTTCGCCACATTTTTTATTGGTGATTGAGAAAATTAGCTCATCCCACTGCTTCCTTGATAACAAAAGAGATTTCAAGAGTATTGCCTTGGGCTGGAATGTGGATAACGGACTCTAGTTCAGACTGTTTTTACCAGATAGCAACATATAACAATATGGGACATATAAAGCTTTTTATCAACGTGTCACTACACTAGGCTGTTAGGAACGTGTTGCTGGCAGTCTGTTAACGTGTTGTATGAAAGCTACGTGTAATGTGTGTCACAATTAAGTTCTGTGCGATGTGCATCCTTTATTATTAGGATGCACAAGCGCACATGCGCAGTTTTTTGTTGCCGTATGCTAAAGCTATGTAGCCTCTTCGCTCATAAAGAAACCAGTCAGGCTCGCCATCCACAATGGGAACCTGAAACACTAAGAAAAAAGGAGATGGCAATAAAAACCATCTCCCACTTTGTTATGCTTTATGCTTCGAAGAACAATTCCTCGGGTGCTTTGCGCTGCCGCGGCGGCTGGGCAGCGGCAGGATAACCTATCGGAATGATGACGACGGGCTCTTCCGTCTCCGGCATCTCGAAAAGCTGATGGCAACGCTCGGCGTCGAAATTGCAGACCCAACATGAGCCAAGCCCTTGTTCGGCGGCTGCCAGACAGAGATGCTCCACGGCGATGGCAACGTCGATATTGCCGTGCGGCTTGCCGTCAGCACGAACCCATTCCTGTTCATGCAGAAGAGAGGCAAGAACATACAGCGGGGCTTCGCCAAACCAAGGGCGCGCATAGCACGACTGAAGCTTTTCCCTACCCTCCCGGCTGCGGACGATGCGGAATTTCCACGGCTGGCGATTCACCGCAGATGGGGCGAGCCGCATACACTCTTTGAGGTACGCAACTTTTTCCTCCTCTACAGGTTTGTCGAGATAACTGCGACAACTGTAGCGGCTCTGAACGATGTCGATAAGTTGCTCCACGTTTAGCGCTTCAGGACTTTATAGCTCGTCTTGCCGTTCTTGATGACATAGGTGCCCGGTGTCAAGCCATCGAGCGATGCCGGCGTCGTGCCGTCTTCGCTGGGCTGAAGCGTACGCATGAGCTTGCCATCGAGACTGTAGATATAAGTTGGCTGCGGGGCTGTGTTGACGGGAGCCGTGATGCGGGTCACCTGATCGTCAACCTCGCCAAAGGTGAACTTGTCCATATTGGAGAGGGGATACGTCACAGACGCCTCTGCTGCCGTGATGATGAGGTTGCCGTCGCTGTAGGTGACAACGGGCTTTTCGCTGAAAGCAATCTCGAGTACGCCGCCAGTCTTCGGGTGTACGAACAGGGCTGTATCTGCCCAAACTGCTGTTGCTGCAAAGAGTGTCAGCAGGGAAAGGATAGTTTTCTTCATAGTCTCATTATTTATAAAACTTTGGGACAAAGTTACAAAAAATATGAAAGATGAAAAGCGAAATTAGGAAAAATATCATCTAAGATGTCATTTTTTTTACTTTTCGCTTTCACCCTTATTTACTATATGCTCTGCAAAATACGTTTCAAGACGACCGTGGCTGAGATTTCGCGATTGGCAGCCTCGGGAATGACGAGGGATGTGGGTGCCTCGATGACGTCGTCCGTAACTATCATGCCGCGACGGACGGGCAGGCAATGCATGAAGTGGGCATTGTTCGTCCAGTTCATGTGCTCTGCGTCAACGGTCCAACTCATGTCCTTCGAGAGTATCTTGCCGTAGTCCGCCTTGTTCGTCACGCCCGGGCAACTCCAGTTCTTGGCATAGATGAAGTCGGCCTCTTGGAATGCCTTGCGCTGGTCGTACTCGATGCGAGCGCCCTGTGTGAACTTCGGGTCGAGTTCGTAGCCCTCGGGGTGCGTGATGACGAAATCGACGTCGGCGGCCAGCATCCATTGCGCGAAGCTGTTGGGGACGGCTTGCGGCAGGGCGCGAGGATGCGGCGCCCAGGTAAGGACGACCTTGGGCTTGCGCTTCCCGGAAGGCTCTGAATTGCCGGAATACTCAGAGTAATCAGCATGCTCAGAGATGGTTATCAGGTCGGCAAAGGCCTGCAAAGGGTGCACGGTGGCGGTCTCCATGGCAAAGACGGGCTTGCCGCTGTACTTCAGGAACTGATGGTAAACGGTCTCGGCATAGTCGTAGTCGCGATCCGTGAGGCCTGCGAAGGAGCGGATGCCGATGACGTCGCAGTAGCAGCCCATGACGGGAATGGCCTCCAGCAGGTGCTCGCTCTTGTCGCCGTCCATGATGACACCGCGCTCGGTCTCAAGTTTCCAAGCACCCGCGTTGACGTCGAGCACGATGACGTTCATGCCGAGATTCATGGCAGCCTTCTGCGTGCTGAGTCGCGTGCGGAGACTGTTGTTGAAGAACACCATGAGCAATGTCTTGTTCTTGCCCAGGGTGTCGTACTTAAAGCGGTCGGCCTTTATTTCCTGAGCCTCAGCCAATGCCTGTCTGAGGTCACCTATGTCCTGTACGTTTAGAAAACTCTTCATTATCTGTGATTTGACGATTTACGATTTATTATTCTTTTTCTGTGCGAGGCTTCTCTCTCTTATCTCGACGCGGCGGATCTTGCCGCTGATGGTCTTGGGCAACTCATCGACGAACTCGATGATGCGCGGGTACTTGTAGGGAGCCGTGACGCGCTTGACGTGGGTCTGCAGCTCCTCTATGAGGGCATCATTCGCCTTGTCCTTCCATTCCTTACCAAGCACGACGGTGGCCTTCACCACCATGCCCCGCGTGTCGTCCGGCACGCCGGTAATGGCGCACTCTACTACGGCGGGATGCGTCATCAGTGCACTCTCCACCTCAAAGGGCCCGATGCGGTAGCCACTGCTCTTGATGACGTCGTCGGCTCGGCCCTCGAACCAGTAGTAGCCGTCCCTGTCGCGCCAAGCCATGTCGCCCGTGAAGTAATAGCCGTCGTGGCAAGCCTCGTAGGTGATGTTACTGTCGCGATAATATTCCTTGAAGAGGCCGATTGCCTTACGCCCCTCATTCAGGCGAACTGCTATCTCGCCCTTCTCGCCGTCCTCGCAGGGCGTGAGGTCAGGACGAAGCAAAGCAATCTCGTACTGCGCGTTAGGCTTGCCCATGCTGCCCGGTTTGGGTTGCATCCAGGGGAACGTGCCGAGCGTCAACGTCGTCTCTGTCTGCCCGAAACCCTCCATGAGACGAATGCCCGTCAGTTCAAAGAAGCGGTTATAGACGGCGGCATTCAAGGCCTCGCCTGCCGTGGTGCAGTAGCGAAGGGCTGACAGGTCGTAGCGGCTGAAGTCCTCACGGACAAGGAAACGATAGACGGTGGGCGGCGCGCAGAAACTTGTGATGCGGTACTTCTCCATCTGTCGCAGTATCTTCTCCGCCGTGAACTTCTCGTGGTCGAAGACGAAGACGCAAGCCCCGGCGAACCATTGCCCGTAGAACTTTCCCCAGACAGCCTTGCCCCAGCCGGTGTCGGCCACGGTAAGATGGATGCTGTCGGGCGTGAGGTTGTGCCAGAAGACGCCCGTCGTGAGGTGACCAAGGGCGTAGAGGAAGTCGTGCGACACCATCTTGGGCTCACCGGAAGTGCCTGAGGTGAAGTACAGAATCATTGTGTCGCCGTTGGCGTTGACGAAGCGCGGGCGACGGAAAGCAGGAGCTTTCTCTATCTCTTTATGCCAGTCGTGGAAGCCTTCGGGCACGTCGGGGCCAATGGAGACGAGGACGTCCACCGTAGGACTGTCGGGCAATGCCTTTTGCACTTCGCCGAGGACGTAAGGCTCGCCGACGCAGATGATGGCTTTAACCGAGGCCGCATTGTTGCGGTAAACGATGTCGTGGCTTGTAAGCATGTGAGTGGCGGGAATGGGTATGGCGCCCAGTTTGTGCAGGGCAAGCATCGTAATCCACCATTCGAGGCGACGCTTCTCGATGAGCATCACCATGTCTCCGCGGTTGATGCCGAGGCTGTGAAGATAAGATGCCGCTTGATCGCTCATGCGCTTGAGGTCGGCAAAGGACAGCTTTCGCTCTGCGCCTTCATCGTTTGTCCAAAGAAGAGCCAACTTATCCGGCGCAACGTCCGCCCAAGCATCCACGACATCATAAGCGAAGTTGAAGTTCTTGGGGATGATGAACTCCAAGTTCTTCGCGTAGTCTTCCTCCGAGACAAACGTCGTTTGCCGTAGGAAGCGACTTAGTATAGGATTGTT